>CAKOPC010000001.1 GCA_934098705.1 uncultured Bacilli bacterium
AATGTAAAAGAAGATGGAAAGGGTTTTGGAGCCTCAACAACAAATAGTGTATATGGTATATATGATATGGTAGGAGGACAACTTAGTCGTGTAATGGCAAAATTAACATCATCTAAGAACAATATGAGTGAAGGTGGCTCGGGATTTACTGGTAGTGCTTTAGAAATTTTTAATGAAATAAATGAAGATAACAAGTATATTGATTATTATACATTTGATGATATATTTAAATCTTGTAATGGTAATTTTTGTGGAGACGAATTTATTAATAGAATATCAACATCTTTTACAACTAATTCATGGTTTAATAGAGGCGGTTCTATTGGAGGACTTGATACAACAATATTTGGAGGGACAAATTACGGTTATGGTAGTAGTGCTTGGGCTACTTTCATTGTTGTAACAATAGATTAATCAAAGCTTTTTCCTTAAAATATACAAAAAAGCTTCACATTTTATAACTTTTGTGATATAATTATATCACATGTGGTTCCTTAGCTCAGCTGGTAGAGCAACAGACTCTTAATCTGTGGGTCTAGGGTTCGAATCCCTAAGGAATCACCATTTTTTTATGTAATAAAACATATAAATATATATAAGGGGGATATTATGAAAAAGAAAAATTTGGATATGGAGCTTTATTTTAACATATTGGATAAGGAAAACTCTGGTAAAAAATTAACAAAAGAAGAAACAGTTTTTGTAAGAGATGAAGAAAATATAGGGTATATTTATAGACATATTGATAAATATGTAACAAAAGAATTACATGATTTATCATTTTATGATGAACTTGGGGAATATTATTATCATATTCTAAAATATAATAATACATTTTATATGATTGCTCATGATGATTATGAAGATAAATATTCAATATGTCAATACTTAAACAAAAAAAATAGAAATGACTCTATAAATGTGTGTGATGCTATAACATATCAAACAAATTTACAAAGAGTAAGATAATAAAAAGGGATAGTTTGCATTTAAACTATTCCTTTTTATTTTGCTTCAAAATACACATTATAATCAAAATTATGTTCTTTATCATTAATACTTTCAAGTTTTAAAGTATTAATTAAAAACATATCTTTTAAAAGCATATTACTACCATCTGTTGTAACAGGATCATCAAATGTTAAATCAAGATGTAACCATTCGTTATTTATATAAACTAAGTTCCATATATGATTAGTAGAAGCAATCTTATAATTATTAATACCAAATCTATTTAAAAATAGTGCCATAGCATCAGTATAAGAAGAACAAATGCCAACGCCTCGTAATAAAATATCGGTTGCTTTACCATTTTTTGTATTACTATCATTTACATATTTGCTATTATTTATAATATAATCATGTATTATTTCTATCTTTGTTTTAGTACTCATATTATTATTTATATTACTACTTATTATTTCATCTATTTTATTATTTAAACTAATAATATCATCATCACTATATTTTTTTACTGGCAGTATAGTAATTTCATCATCTTTAATCGAAGAGGTTAATAATGAAAAAGAGTTATAAGGATGCACGAAGTTATTTATATTTGAAATTATATTATTATCATCTAATATATCTTTAAAGTCATCCACACATTTACTATATGAAGTATCACAGTAAAAGGTAAATTCATCTATTCCACTATTTATTATGGTATAAATAATATTTATAGTTTGCTCTTTACTTTTTGAGATAAAATCATCAGTTAAAGAAACATAATGATAATTATAATTTCTGGCATAACTATTATTAGTAATAGTAATTGTTAAGTTATTTAATTTTTCCTGTTTTATGAACTTTAAAATATCTGTCCTA
Source organism: uncultured Bacilli bacterium (assembly GCA_934098705.1). GTDB lineage: Bacteria > Bacillota_I > Bacilli_A > RF39 > UBA660 > CAG-611. The sequence continues at coordinate 1,828 of CAKOPC010000001.1, forward strand.
AAATAATATACCGTAAGTGGTATAGCAATTAAAAATAAAGTAATAAGAATATTTTTTATTATCTTCATAAAGATCACCATCCTAAAACAATTATATCAAAAATTAAAAAAATAAAGTAGTCCAAAATTTCAAACTACTTTATTTTATTTACAGCCTTCATAAGTTTTGATTTATCTCTTGCAGCCTTATTTTTCTTAATTATTCCATTTTTTAAAGCTTTATCTATTCTTTTAACAGCATCTTTTAAATTATTTTCTGCATTAGTTAAGTTACTATTTTTAATTTCCTTTTGAGTCTTTTTAATAGCAGTTCTCATTCCTGATAAATCTTCTCTATTAGAAATTCTTTTTTTAGCATCAGTTTTTACTCTTTTTTTAGCACTTTTAATATTTGGCATCTTTTTCACCTCACTTTTTTTAATCAATATAATATTAACAAATATTTATAAAAAAAGCAAATAAAAAGTGTTAAAATATCAACTTTTACATGATTTTTTTATAAATATGCCATAATAATAAGGGTGATAATTTTATGAATCAAGAAAAAGACCTTAGTAAATTTGATATAAGAACCGATCTTGTTTTAGATATGACACCTTTAGATAATCAAAAAACCTATATTAAAGATGATATAACTGTAACATCACTTTATCTTGATAATGATGATAAAAGCATAGATAAAACAAGTGGATACTATACAACTATTTCTTTTAAAGATGTAACTGATACTAAAAATTATAATAGAGTAAAAGATATATTTATAAAAGAATTTAAAGCCATGTTAAAGAAAGAACATATTAAAAATAGTGATACTTGTATGGTAGTTGGGCTCGGCAATATAAAATCAACTCCTGACTCACTAGGTGTAAAAACAAGTGATGGAGTTATTATAACAAAACATATATATGATTTATATGGTACTTTAGAAGAAGGCTTTAGAATCACATCAAGATTTAATCCTGGAGTTATGGCATCTTCTGGTATTGAAACAAGTGATGCCCTAAAAAGTATGATAGAGTTAGTTAATCCATCATTTATAGTTGTTATAGATGCACTTTCATCATCATCAGTTGATAGGGTATGTAAAACAATTCAAATAACAAATGCAGGTATAAATCCAGGTTCTGGCGTTGGTAATAAAAGAAAAGAGATAAGCAAAGAAATAATAAAACGACCTGTTATAGCGGTAGGAATACCAACTGTTGTATCAGCATCAACTATTGTAAGTGATACAATAAATTATATGGAGAAACATTTATCTTATAACATTAAAAATAAAGATTCAAAAATTAATAAGCTTATACCATCATCTAAAATAAATTATTTAAAAGAACAAAATTTAAAACTGACAGATGAAGAAAAAAAGTATTACTTTGGTAAAATAGGTAGTTTAAATGATTATGAAATGAAAGAACTTGTAACATCAGTTTTAACTCCTATAGGTTATAATTTAATGGTAACACCAAAAGAAGTTGATTTTTTAATTGATACTTTAAGTAAATTACTAAGTGAAGGAATAAATAGCGTGTTACATCATCAAACGACAAAATATTAAAATATTATTTATTATACTTTTTATAAAGGAGAAAAGGTATAATGAAAAAAATTATTGTTTTTAGTATTTTAATAATAACTTTTTATGTAGTATTTATAAAGTTTATAAATGATAACAATATATTAGATAATATAACGGAAAATGATACTTTAAGTGCCAAAGTAAATAACAATTATCTAAAAAATATAAGTAAAGTTTTAACCTATAAAAATAGTAATAATATTTTTTATATGTTAAAGGGTAAAGAGTACAACTTAAAACCTTTAAATATAAGTGATGAACCTATTATCTATATTTATAATACTCATGATAAGGAATCTTATGATAATAGTAGTTTTACAGTTTATAATGCCTCTTTAGCACTTCAAAATATGTTAAAAGAATATGGTATAACATCTCTTGTTGAAGATATAAGTCCAACTGACTTAGTAAAAAAATATAATGAAGATTATCCATCAACTTATACGCACTCTAAAGAAAATTTAATAAATGCTAAAAATAAATATCCCAGTTTAAAATATTTTATTGATTTTCATAGAGATGGAGTATCAAAAGATGTATCAACAGTAACTATAAATGGTATATCATATGCTAAACTTATGTTCTTTTTAGGTATGAATCATAAAGATAGTGATAAAAATTATGCTTTAGTAAAAAGTTTAGAGGAAATAATAGATAAAAAGTATGAAGGTATTTTAAGAAAGACATTTATAAGGGAAGATGATGATTATAATCAAGATGTAAGCCCTAACTCCTTTTTAATAGAAGTGGGAGGAAATTACAATACTATAAATGAAGTATATAATTCCCTTAAAGTATTATCATACGCTATATATACCTTTTTAGAGGGTAATTCATGACAAAAAGAATAATAAAACTTATATTTTTATGTTTTCTATTTTTCTTTCTTATGCTTTTATTTGCAAACAAAGCAGGTTTTTATGAAACAAAATTAAATAGGGCAAAAACATTAACTGAAGAACAAATAAAGGCTTTCGAGGAAGATATAAAAAATGGTAAAGAAATAAATATTAAAGACTATGTAATAAGTCAAAAAAACTATACTAATAAATTATCAAATGATATATATAAAGTATCTTTACGTTTAGAAAAGGGTATTGATAAAACTATAAAACTTATCTTTAAATATGTAAATAATACTCTTGAAGACTAAATAAAAACACTTGCTAAATAATCTTAGTAAGTGTTTTATTAGTTAATGAATAAAGATAGATATTTATCTTTTTATTAGTTTTTTTACTTATATAATTTTTATATCCATTAAGTTGTTTAATATAAGCTTCATCATCTACATTTCTAAGTTTATAATCAACAATATCTATAAAAGTATCATGTTCTATCATTAAATCTATTATACCATGATAATAAGTATCATTATCATTATCAAAAAACTCATATTCTTTATAAATAGTTGTATCTTTTAAATCTTTCATTATATTATTATTTAAAAGTCCTAAAACTATACTCTTAGAAAACTCATCAAGACTTTCTAAATTAGGACACTTAAAATCTATATCTTCAAGTACTTTATGCATAAGTTTTCCATAATTTATATCAAGGGCTTCCTTTTTAGTAATAATTTTATGCTGTTCTTTAGAAAAATGTTCCTTTTTTATAGTATCGTAATTTATCACATTATCATTTACATTTATTATATTACCATTTTTTATTCTTTCTAAATCATAATCCTTTTGAAATCTATAATTTAAATTGATATTTGGTACATCTATATTTTTTATATAACAACTTACATAATCAAAGACACTATCTATAATATCTTTAAATGATTTATATTTTATTCTTATATCATAATCTACAACATTTTCCTTGTCATAACTTATAATATCTTTTATATCCATACTATTTAATATAATCATCTTTTCTTTACTTCTTGTAAGAGCTACATAAAATAATCTTAGTTTTTCCCCAATTTCCTCATTTATATTTTTTTCTTTATATAAAACATTAACAAAAGTATTTCTAAAACCATTATAAAAAGCAGGAAGGATGATACCAAAATCTTTATCAAAACATATTCTTTCATTATATTCCATCATATTAAATTCCTTATAAAGTCCAGAGTAATAACATATTTTATATTCAAGTCCTTTTGATTTATGAATATTTGTTATAGTAACACTATCTGTATCACTTATAAATTCTTTAGTTACTAATTTTTCTCCATTATCTATTAAATAATTAAAGTACTTATTAATCATATAGATATCTCCATTTATATTATTAATATTTTTAGCAATATCAAGAATATTATTTATAATACTAAGTCTATTTTTAATATTATAAGTAGTTTTAATTCTTTCATAAAAAGAAAACTTATCAAGTATTTCTAAAATTATACTTCTATTATCTAAATAATCTATCATTTTACTTATTTCATAACAATTTTTATATATTATATCATCAAATATCTTGTTATTTTTTATCTGTTTAAATATATAATCATCATCTAAATTATATAAATAACTTCTTGCAATACTTGTATAATAAAATTTTATTTTTTCATAATTTTTACGTTTTATATCTAAAATAAATGATAATATATTATTAATTAAAATAACTTCATCAAAAGATGTTATATCATTATCTTTATATACATTAAGAGGAATATTTAAATAGTCAAATACTTTTTTATAAGTATCAAACGTAGATGTTCTATCCATAAGTATACAAAAGTCTTTATAAGTAATATCACGTAATTTATTTTTATCAAATACTTTATAATGATTATTTACTTTATCTTTTATATCACTTGCAATTATAAAACTTTCTATTTCTTCCAAACTATAATTATCATCTTTTTTATAATTATATATTTCTAAATTATTATTGTTACTTGTTTTACCATTTTCTATAAAGGAATTATTACCAAATATTAATCTATGTTCTTCTTTATATCTTGCATTACCAAGTTTCATATCCATAATATGATCGAATATATTATTTATTGAATCAAGTACTTCATATCTTGATCTAAAGTTTTTATTTAAATCTATTTTAATACCACCATCATTATTTTTATATTTATCATATTTTATTTTAAATATGTTAGGATTAGCATTTCTAAAGCGATATATTGATTGTTTTATATCCCCAACCATATAACAATTATTATTACAGATTAAGTTTATAAATTCCTCTTGTATATCACTTGTATCTTGATATTCATCAATCATTATCTCTTTAAACTTTAGTTTTATTTGTTGTTTTATATCATCATGTTCCTTAACAAGTTTAATAGCGAGTTTACTTATATCATTAAATGAATAGATATTATTTTTATCTTTATAATCTTTAACTCTTTTATTAAGTTCTATTAAAATATTTATTAAAACTTTATTATATTTTTCTGTGCTTTTATAATCATTTATTAACTCTTCATAGGAAAGAGATGATAAAGTACTAATTTCACTTACTTTTTTATTTATACTTGTCTTTATATTTTTTAAATCCTCTAAAGAATTATTAGGTAGACGAGGTATTGTAACACTTATATTATTTTTTATATCATCATAAGTTTTAGATGATAGTAATGGATTTAAAACAGTTTTTATTTTTTCATAGTAATTGCTATCTATAAAACTTAGTTTATGAAGTAAGTTTTCTATTGTTTTAATTTTATCATTTAAAATACCCATATATTTATTAAAGAAATTATTTATATTAGTTTCATTATAAAAGTAATCTATATAATTATTTAAATAATCTTCTTTAAAGCTTAATAAAGATAACTGATTATCTAAATATATTATTTTTTTTCTTAAAGGAACATCATTTTTTACATTAAATGTTAAAACTAAATCTATAAAATCTTTATCATTTTTTCCATAAAATTCATTAAATATTTCATCCAAAATATCTATTTTTATCATCTTTATAATACCTTCATCTGTAATATCTATTTTAGAAGGCAAATTTAAAACATAATAATATTTTTTAACAAGTCTTAGAAAAAAGCCATCAAATGTTGTGATATAGGAAGAATCAACCTTTAAAGCTTCATCTTTTAAATAGTCTACTTCTTCTATTTTCTTTTTTATTCTATCCATCATTTCCAAAGAGGCATTATTAGTAAAGGTTAAAAGTAATAGTTCATCTATATGAACTCCTTTTTTTAATTTTTCAATAACTCTTTCTGTAAGTACAGCTGTTTTACCAGAACCTGCTCCTGCAGAAAGTAAAATATTAGTGCCATCTAAAGTAATAGCTTTAATTTGTTCTTCTGTAAAATTCATTTTTAAAACCCTCCTTTACTAATACCTACATAATCTAAATATTTTACATAGCAAACAGATTTAAAAGGACAATATGGACATGATGCATTACTATTATCTTCTTTTATTTTAGGGTTAATTGTAAAATCATTATTATTTATACTATCTATAACAGAATTTATTTTATTTTCTGCGATAGAATATAAAGTATCAAAGTCATTACAACTTAAAATCTTACTAAATTTAGAAAAACCCTTATCAGTAAATTGCATACCTTTTATATATTTAGATTTTTTAAAAGTACTATCAAATTCCTCGATAGTTTCTATGTCATCTAAAGTATATCCAGTAAGTTTATAATCATCCATTTTTAATTCCTCTAATGTTTTATGAGGAGTATAATTTTTAAGCTCACTTAATATATGCATAAGATATATACCAGTAATTTTAATATCTTTAAAGTTCTTTTTTAATAAGTAAATATAAATTAATAACTGCATATTTAAACCATAATCTATATATGATAGGGAAGATGTAACATTACCTGTTTTATAGTCAACAAGAGCTATTTTTTCATTATAGCTAAAGCTTTTATCTATAATACCAGATATTTTAGCATTTTTAACCTCTGCATTTAAAGTTATTTCTGTTTTAACATCTTTAAATTTAGAATCCTCTAAATGATTCATAAGAGTTTTGATAACAAGTTTTAAATCATCAAGTATTTTATTTAAAAATAATTTATCAGCAACTTTAAAGTCAAAACTATTGCTATTTAAATAATTATTAGCTTCTTTATCAAAGTCAAAATCTTTATTATAGGCACAAGATAAAATATAATGACAAATATTACCAATATACATATCAAATGTTTTATAATTTGGAAGCAAATTTAACACATAATTACAATAATACTTAAAACTACACTCATAATAAGAATTAATCTTAGTATAAGAAAGATTTAAAGATGAAAAAGTATTATCTATCATCTTGTATCTATTATCATAAGTATTATAAAAGTTATTATAGGTTGCATATAAATCCTTTAAAGATTCATTTAAAATACCCTTATTAATATAATTATCAAGTAACATACTAAGATAAAAACTATTAGAATTATTAGAGTATAAAGATGCTTTATATTTCATTTCTAATACCTTTAAATCTATTAATTTTATAATAGGGGATGGCGTTAGTACATTTAAAAGATTTTCATAACTAAAAGTTATAACAAGATTTTTAATATGTTTTATAACATAAACTAAATAATCAGTTTCAATTATATTTTCTTCATAAGATTTATCAATATAAGAAGGCTTTTCTATATCACTTATGTAATCAGTATCAGTATGAATAATAGGTAAATATTCTTTATTAAAAGATGCAAGATAAATATATTTACTATCATCAAAAGTAATAGACGTTAAATCAGTTACATTAACAGCATTTTTATATATAATATTATCAAGATAGGTATGTTTAAAAAGATAGGTAAGTTCATTTTTTACATCTTTTAAATTATCTATGAAATAATATTTATTTAAAATATTTATAATTTTATTTTTAATATCTACATTGTCTATCTTTTCTAAATCAAAATCATTTAAAAACTGTTTACCAATATAAGTATCATATAAAGAAATACTATTATTAATATTAATAGGTATATTAAAATCTTTAAATGTTCTTCTTAAAACTTCAAGATTATCATTATTTATATTTACTATATAGACATCATTTAAATTTAATTTTTTATCTATTATATCATTTGCAATAAAAGTTATTTCATCATTTACATTATCAAAACTATATACATCATGATTATATATATTATTATCATAATCTATAAACTTAGCATTAATATCATTTGCAATAGATTTAATAAACTTATTAAGTTTTATAAAACCAAAAAAATATATTTTTTTATTATTTATATTATTTAAAAAAAGATTATCTACATATATTAGTTTTTTATCTAAAAGTTCCATTTTGAGATTATATAAAAAGTTTAATTTTTCATTATCAAATACACTATTATTTTTTAAGTAATACATACTTTTTATATACATAAGAGCAGTATCATAATTTATATTTTTAGAGTTTATCAAATAATTTATAGTTTTTTCATCATAGGAAAAATAAATGTTTTTTAAAAGTTCACTTTTAGAATATACTTTTATATTATATAACTTATCTTTACTATTAATATATTTTATTACACTATCTTTAGCATTATCCAAAGTAATAATTATAATATCATTATCTATTATTTTATCTAAGTTACTCATAAAACTTACCACCTTTAATTATTGTATCATAATAAAAAGGTTTATAAAAGCTAAAAAAATATAAAAATTAACTTTAAATACTAGCAAACAAATGTTTGAAAATTGCTTGACAATTATAAACAGGATGTGCTATTATTTTATATGAAAGGGAAGGATTAACAATTTATTAAAATATAAAAACGTTTAAATTTAATAAAGAAAATACTTCTATAAAAAGATGTTTTGTGGTATAGTAATTTTAATGAAGGGTATTTGGTGACTTACATGAACGATTTAGAAAAACAAAGTATAATTATATGGCTAATAAGTTATTTAGTAGCAGTTGGTATGGATACGTATACTACTTATTTATTTTTAATGTATATTGGTAATTCTGGTTATAAATTTAATGATATAGATATGGATATAGATGATTTTGATGAACCTTTAGAAGATTCTTTAATAGATAAAATTATATCATTAATACCGATTTTAAATGTTTTTCATAAAGGCTTTGAAACATTAAGATATAGTAAAGAGATGGAAGAAGATCTTATGTACCTTAAAATGACTAATTTTATAGTGCCTATGCAAGAGGATGAGTATAAAAGATTTTTAGATAATAAATGTTTAAATACTTTATTTGATATTAGTTATAAAAAAGAAAAAGGAGAACAAATAGAAGACTTTAAAACTAAACTTGATACTTTAGATAATGCTATAAAAGATGATAGTGTTATGCCAGTTGTGTTTAATTATGGTGATAGTGATGTGTATGTTTATTTTAAAGAGGATAAAAATGTAAGGAAAAGAAAAAGAGAGGATGTTAATTAAATGTTAGATAATTTAAATGAAATGCAAAAAGAAGCTGTTATATATAAAGATGGACCACTTTTGATACTTGCGGGAGCAGGTTCTGGAAAAACAAGAGTATTAACATGCCGTATTGCTTATTTAATAAAAGAATATGGGGTAAATCCTTATAATATATTAGCTATTACATTTACTAATAAAGCAGCCAATGAAATGAAGGATAGAATAACAAATTTAATTGGTAAAACAAATATTACAGCATCAACTTTTCACTCATTTGGTGTTAAAATTTTAAGAGAATATGATAATGCCAAGATACTTGGATATAATAAAAACTTCAATATAATGGATAGTGATGATACCTTAACACTTATAAAGAAGATAACAAAAGATTTAGGTTTTGACCCTAAAACATTTAGTCCTTATATGATAAAAAATAAAATATCAAGCTGTAAAAATGAATATGTAATGCCAGAAGATTATAAAGCTTTTGTTTGTAGTAGTGAAGATGATGTTATCTATAAAATTTATAGTAAATATGAGGATACTTTAAAGCAAAACAATTCTGTTGATTTTGATGATTTATTAATACTTCCAATAAAACTTTTTATAGAACATGAAGATATACTTGAAAAATATCAAGAAAGATATAAATATATATTAATAGATGAGTATCAAGATACTAATAAAGTACAATATATGTTAACTAAAATGTTATGTAAAAAATATAGAAATATATGTGTTGTTGGGGATGTAGACCAATCAATATATGGTTTTAGAAATGCTGATTATAGAAATATATTAAACTTTGAAAAGGATTATAAAGATGGTAAAACAATATATTTAGAGCAAAACTATAGATCATGTAAAACAATACTTGATGCTGCTAATTCTGTTATAAAAAATAACAAGGAAAGAAAAGAAAAAAATCTATGGAGCAATAAAGATATTGGAGATAAAATAAGTTATTATAGAGCATATGATGAAGTTGATGAAGTATTTTACTGTCTTAAAAAAATAAAAGAATTAATAAATAATGGTGTGCCTTATAGTGATATAGCAATTCTATACCGTACAAATGCTCAGTCCCGTGTTTTTGAAGATGTACTTTTAAGAGAAAATATACCATATAAAGTTATCGGTAGTTTCTACTTCTATAACAGAAAAGAAATAAAGGATTTAATATCATACTTAAAATTAATTAATAATCAAGATGATAATTTAAGTTTAACAAGAGCAATATCAGTTCCAAAAAGAGGTATTGGGGAAAAAAGCATAAGAAATCTTGAAGAAGAAAGTATCTTTTATAAAGCAAGTATGTTTGATTGCCTTAAAAGTGATAAAGAACTTGAGTTTAAGAATTTGATATTAGATTTAAAGAGCAAAGTAAGTGAAGTTACTTTAACAGAATTAATAGAAATTGTACTTGATAAATCAGGTATGAAAGAAGCTTTAAAGAAAGAAAAAACACTAGAAGCTGATATAAGACTTGAAAACCTAGAAGAGTTTAAATCAATTACTAAAAACTTTGAAGAAAAAGAAGGTTTAATATCTTTAGAAGATTTTTTACTTGAAATATCACTTGTTGCCGATAAAGAAGAATATAAAGATGACCCTAATAGATTAACCTTAATGACGGTACATCAAGTTAAAGGACTTGAATATCCATATGTTTTTATAGTAGGACTTGAAGAAGGTATATTTCCACATAGGAACTCTATGAATAGTGAAAGTGAGATAGAGGAAGAAAGAAGACTTATGTATGTTGCTATAACAAGAGCTATGAAGAAACTATATATAACAAATGCCAAAAAAAGAATGCTATATGGAGAAGAAAAAAATAATATACCATCAAGATTTATAAATGAAATAGATGAAAAACTTCTAAATATTGAAAATGCTCCAAAAGAAGCAATAATAAAAAAAGAAAAGAATGTATACGAAGATGATGTTGATTATAAATATGGTGATAAAGTATTACATGATAAATTTGGAGTTGGGGTTGTAATAGGTATAAATAAAAGCATTATATCCATTGCTTTTAATAAAGATATAGGTATAAAGCAATTACTTAAGAATCATAAAAGTATAAAAAAAATTAGTTAAAATAAAATTATATGAGAGGATGATTTTATGAAAAAGGATTTGACATTAGTTATTTTAGCAGCAGGTATGGGTTCAAGATTTGGTGGCTTAAAACAAATAACACCAGTTGGACCAAATAAGGAATTTATTATTGATTATTCTATATATGATGCTATAAAAGCAGGATTTAATAAAATAGTATTCATTATAAAACGTGAAAATTTAGAGGACTTTAAAAATACGATAGGTAAAAGAATAGAAGATAAAATAGATGTTACTTATGTTTTCCAAGATATGGATAACTTACCATATAATGTAGAATTTAAGCATGATAGAAAACCACTTGGTACAGCTCATGCTATATGGTGCTGTAAGGATGTTTTAAATAATGATTTTGTTATTATAAATGCAGATGATTTTTATGGCTATGAATCATTTGAAATGGCAAGTACCTTTTTAAATGGTTCCCATAAAAAAGATGAATTTTGTATGATAGGATATAAAATAAAAGATACTATAAAAAATAATGAAATGGTAAAAAGAGGAATATGTAAGGAAGATAATGGCTATTTAAAAGATTTATGTGAATCAAAAGTATTACTTAGTGATAATAAAATAACAGCATATCCACTTGATGGAACACAAAGTTTTGATGTTTTAGAGGACAGTGTAACATCTATGAATATGTTTGGTTTTACTCCTTATATCTTAGATTTAATAAAAGAAGGCTTTATGGACTTTTATATAAAAAATAAAAACGATATGAAAACTTGTGAATATTTGATACCAGATGTTGTATCAAAATATATAAAAAATGACAAATGCAAAGTTAAAGTATTAAAAACAAATGAAAAATGGTATGGTATGACATATAAAGAAGACGAAGAAGAAATAAAAGAAGCCTTACGTGAAATGACAAGAAAAAGACTATATCCAAGTCCTCTTTGGAAAAAGTAATATGTATTTAGATGTTTTAGTAGAACTTACTAATGTTTTTATAGATAAAACCTTTACCTATAGAAACAATTTAGGCCAAAAAATAGATATTGGAACTAGAGTTAAAGTACCATTTGGAACAAGAGAACTTGAAGGCTTTGTCTTAAATGTAAAAGAAACTTTAGATGAGAAAATAGAAAATATAAAAGACGTAATAAGTGTTGTTGATGACTTTCCTGTACTTAATAAAGAGCTATTATATCTTGGCAAATATATTAGTAAAACAACTCTCTCAAGCCTTATGTCATCATATTCATGTATGTTACCTAAAGCCTTAAAAGCCAAAATAGACGTTAAAATAAATATAAAATATGATACCTATATAAAATTAAATGAAGAAAAGGATTTAAAAAAAGAAAAATTAAATGATAATCAAATAAAAATAATAGATTATTTAAAAGAAAATAAAGAAGTATTAAAAGAAAAATTAAATATCTTTTCTCAAAGTAGTATTAATACATTAATAAAAAGGGGAATTTTACTAAAAGAAGAAAAGGAACACTATAGATATAATTTAAATAAATCTGCTAAAAAAGATTTTGTTTTAAATGAAGACCAAAAATTAGTATTTGATGAAGTTATAAAAGAAAAAAACACTTATAATACCTTCTTACTTTATGGTGTAACAGGAAGTGGTAAAACAAATGTATATATAGAAATAGCCAAAAATATAATAAAAGATGGTAAAACAGCTATTGTTTTAGTGCCAGAAATATCACTAACGCCTCAAATGATAAATAGATTTACAAGTGCCTTTCAAGATATTGCGGTACTTCACTCAGGACTTAGTGATGGCGAAAAATATGATGAATGGCGAAAAATAAAAGAAGGTAAGGTAAGTGTTGTAATAGGGGCAAGAAGTGCCATTTTTGCACCCCTTGAAAATATTGGAGTTATAATTATAGATGAGGAACACTCATCAACCTATAAACAAGAAAATGTACCAAGATATAATGCTATAGAAGTTGCTAAAGAAAGATGTAAATATAACTCTTGTCCTTTAATACTTGGAAGTGCAACACCACGACTTGAAAGTTATGCAAGAGCCTTAAAAGGAGTATATAAACTATTAAAGCTTGACAAAAGATATAATAATATGATGCTTCCTTCTGTTAAAGTTATTGATATGAATAAATCTTTTAAAGAAAATAATAGTTTCTTTTCAAAAGAATTAGTAGAAAATATAAAACAAGCTATAGCAAATAAAGAACAAGTAATACTATTTTTAAATAGAAGGGGATACTCTGGCACAGTTATTTGTAAAAACTGTGGAGAGGCTTATAAATGTCCTAACTGTGATATAACTTTAACATACCATAAAACATCTAATATGTTAAGATGCCATTACTGCGGATATGCAACTAAAAGAGATAATAAATGCCCTAACTGTAAAGAGGAATTTAAGGACTATGGCATAGGAACAGAAAAAGTAGAAGAGGAAATTAAAAATCTAATAAAAGATGCTAAAATTGTAAGGATGGATGTTGATACAACAACTAAAAAAAATTCTATAGAAAAGATAATAAAAGATTTTGAAAACCAAAAATATAATATTCTTTTAGGAACACAAATGATTTCCAAAGGACTTGATTTTCCAAATGTAACTTTAGTAGGAGTTATAAATGCTGATATTGGTCTTAATTATCCAGATTTTAGAAGTAGTGAAATAACTTTTGAACTCTTAAATCAAGTTTTAGGAAGAAGTGGTAGAGGAGAAAAAAAAGGGAATGTTATAATTCAAACCTTTAATCCAGAACATTATGCTATAACATATACTATAAATCATGATTATAACGGTTTCTTTAAAAAAGAAATGTCTATAAGAAAATCCCTTGATTACCCACCATATTATTATATTTGCAGTATAAAAATAATATCTAAAGATTATAACTTAGCAAATGATAATATAAATAAAACCTATAAATTCATTAAAAATAATATAACAGATAAAGAAATAATTTTAGGACCAAGTTGCTGTAATATGTTTAAATTAAATAATAATTATAGATTTCAAATAATAATAAAGTACAAAGATAAAGACAATATAATGGATGCTTTAGAAAAGTTGCAAGAACATTATTTTGGAAATAAAAACATAAAACTAGAAATAGACTTTGACCCCTATAAGATATAAAAAAAAACGACACTTAAGTCGTCTTTTTTATTGGTTCTTTAAATTTTTTAAATATTCATTAAAAGATTTCTTTAAAGCATCATCACTAAATTTTAATTCATAATCTTCTCTTATTTTTTCTAAAGTTTCATAGTAAAGAGTGCTTTCATTATTTAACTTTTCTTTAACTAAAGTATCAATAATTGTATCTTTTACATCAGCAAGTTTTGGTTTATCCTTTTCATCAGTTTTTAAAATTATATGATAACCATAAGATGTTTTAACTGGTTCTTTTGTATATTCTCCTTTTTTAAGACTAAAAGCAGCCTCTTCAAAAGCATCATCCTTTTCGCCAGTATTAAACCAACCTAAATCTCCACCTTTACTATTATTTGATTTATCAGCAGAGTATTCTTTAGCAAGTTCATCAAAATCTGCACCATCATCTAACTTCTTAATAATATCCTTAGCTTTAGAAAGTGCTTCTTCATAAAGTTTTGAAACCTCTTCACTTGTCATACCACTTAAAGCTTTAGACTCAATTAAAATGTGTTTTGCTCTTATATCACCATAGATGCTATCTTCATAATAATTTTCAATTTCTTTATCTTTTATAGTGCCTTTTAAATAATCTTTAACTGCTAAATCTCTTCTGTAACTTAAAGTAAGTAATTCTCTTAAATTATCTTCGCTACCATAGTAACTTTTAACATAAGTATTAAAATCAACATTACTTGATTCAGCTTGAGTTTTTAACTTAGATATTTGCTCGTCAATATATTTTTTTTCCTCATCAGTTTCTTTATATTTATCACTTAATATTAACTTATCTACCATGTTAATTAAAGCTCCAGCGCCATAATTTTCCTTAAGTTCACTATATAACTCATCAGCTGAGATACCACCATTTTTAGTAGTTAAAACAGCATCTTCACCATTTTTAAGTTTAGCAACTTTACCACATCCTACTAAAGATAAAGAGGCAAGACCTACTACAAATATTTTTGTTAGTTTTTTCATAACTTTAATCCTCCTTTTAAAAAACTATAACATTATAATAACAAACCAGGATAAAAAAATCAATAATTTAGACATTTGTAGACACAAAATTTTCTAAATACCATAAAATATTTTAGAATAAGAAAAAAGGAGGAATGAATTATGAATTACGTTTCATCATCTGCAATCGTATTAGTATTATTTATATTATTAATTATTATACTTGGAGCTTGGATTTAGGGGGTGTTTAATTTATGCAAAACAATAATACTTGCTGTGAGGGCGAAAAACAAGAAAAAAGTTGTAATATGGGAAATTATGGACTTTTAATAGCAATAGTGTTATTTATATTATTAGCTATAATAATTTCATCATATCAAACATGTTAACTCTTTAGAAAAAAACTGATAAAAGTAAACAAACCTTTATCAGTTTTTTAATTGTTTTACTAATCATTTTTAAGAATATTATATACATCATCTAAAGACATCTTTTTACCATCTTTATAAGTTGGTATTAAATGTAAATGATAATGCATTACATCTTGTAAAGAACCATTATTTTGAACGAATTTTAAACCATCAAATTTTAACTTTTCATAAAGTAAATTATACATACTCTTACTAACAGTATTAATATGATGTAAAACATCAATATCTATATCACAAATATTTACAAAGTGCTTTTTTGGAATAATAAGTAAATGTCCATTTCCAATAGGTTCTATACTTAAAAAAGCTTTTACAATATCATCTTCATATATAGTATATGAAGGAAGTTCTCCCTTAATAATTTTACAAAAAACACAAGTTTCCATAACAATATCTCCTTTAAATTTATTATAAATAAATTATAACACTAAAATATAAGTAAATAAAAGGGTATTTGACATAATTTTAAAAATACAAATAAGCATATAATATTAAGGGAGGAGTTTTATGTATTCCAGTATAAATGCCAAAGATTTAAAAAGCATGCTTGGAAATATAAATATAATTGATGTAAGAGATGCCTATCTTTATAACTTAAGTTCTATACCAACAAGTAAAAATATTCCAAGTAATTTTCTACTTAATGATCCAGCAAAATATTTAGATAAAAATAAAGTATATTATATATATTGTTCTGTTGGTTATACAAGTTCAAAAGTTTGTAACGTATTAAGTAATAAAGGATATAAAGTAGTAAATGTTTTAGGAGGATACAATAATTATTATTCAGCTTAAAAATATTTAAAAAAAATTCATATATATTTTAAAATTTATGGATTTTTTTAACTTTATTTGGTAAAATAAATTAGGTGATTTATCTTATGGATATGATTAATAACTTTATTAATACTTTTGTTTTACATTTGTCATCTTGGGGACTTATAGGAGGGTTCTTTTTAATACTTTTAGAATCAATAATACCTGCACTTCCACTTGGAGTATTTATTGGTATTAATATGCTAGCATTTGGTAATGTAACAGGTTTTTTCCTAAGTTATTTTTCAACAATTATAGGGTGTATGTTATCATTTTCAGTATTTAAGTATGTGGTAAAAGACTTAGTACTTCGTATACTAAATAATAAAACTATTGAAAAGGTTGAAGTATACATGGAAAAAATAAAAAAACTAGACTTTAATTGCTTAGTAATACTAATAGCCCTGCCAATAACTCCAGCATCACTTATAAATATGGCAGCAGGACTAGCTAAAATGGACTCAAAAAAATATTTGTTAGCCCTTCTTATAGGTAAGTTATCAATAGTTTATTTTTGGGGTTATATAGGCAGTAGTATTCTAAAAGATATTAAAAATCCACAAGTAATACTAAAAATGATTATATTAGTTTTAATCACTTATATTATAAGTAAAATAATAGAAAAAATAATAAAGGTAGAGGAGTAGTAGTATGAATTATATAATAATTGGAATTTTAGTAGTTTCAGTAATAAATATTATTATAAGTGTTATATCACTTATGAAAAATATAAATGAAGCTAATATTACAGAAAGACTTGGAAAGCTTGAAGTTTCAATAAATAAAGAACTTGGTGAGTTAAAATTATCTTTAAATAAAGATTTTAATGATTTATCTCTTAATAATGAAAGAAGATTACTTGAGATAAATGAAAGAGTAAATAAAAGACTTGATGAAAATTTTGATAAAACAAATAAAACATTTATAAATGTGCTTGAAAGATTATCTAAAATAGATGAAGCTCAAAAAAAGATAGAAAGCTTATCTACTGATATAGTACAACTACAAAGTATCTTAACTGATAAAAAAACAAGAGGTATTTTTGGGGAAGTAAATTTAAAACATATATTAGAATCAGTATTTGGTCCTGAAAATGATAACATATATCATCTTCAGTATACAATGCCAAATAGTTTTATCGCAGATTCAGTACTTTTTGCACCAGAGCCATTAGGTACTATTGCTATTGATAGTAAATTTCCTCTTGAAAATTATAGATTAATGGTTGATAAATCACTTAGTGTTATGGAAAGAGAAAAATATGAAAAAATGTTTAAGATGGATGTAAAAAAGCATATTGATGCCATTTCATCAAAATATATAATAGATGGTTTTACAACAGATCAAGCTATAATGTTTTTACCAGCAGAAGCTATTTTTGCAGAAATAAATGCCTATCATCCAGATTTAATAGATTATTCATATAAAAAACATGTATGGATTACATCTCCAACAACACTTATATCAACTCTTACAGTAATTGAAATGATTATAAAAAATATAGAAAGAGATAAATACACAAGTATTATTCATGAAGAATTAAATCGTTTAGGAGTAGAATTTTCAAGATATAAAGATAGATGGGATAAATTAACACGTTCTATAGATGCCGTATCAAAAGATGTAAGTGATATAAATATTACAACGGATAAAATAACAAAAAGGTTTGAAGCTATAAATAAAGTTGATGTTGCAGTAATAGACCATAAGGAATAAAAATAAAAATCATATTAATATTAGAAAACATATTATGAAGTTTTGATACATAGTATGTTTTTCTTATACAAAAAAACCTAAAAAATCATGTAAATATTACCTAACAATAATAAAGATACTTGAAATATTTAAATAAATTTGCTATCATTAACATAGATGATATGGGAGATGATAATATGAAAAATATAAGTTCATTTTTTGAATTTCCAGGTATTTTAATAATTATTGGAGTTGCCTTTATACTATGTGCTATCATAATATCTTTGGTAACAAAACGTAAAAATGATGATGCAAATGAAACCCAAACAGATGATACAACCGCAAAAGAACAAGAAGATAATTATTATTTTGAACCTGTAAAACTATTTGATGATGAAGATGTAAAACAAGTAAATAATGAACCAAACACAGTAAACCAAGAAGATGATTTATTTAAAGAACTAGAACTAACAAAAGAACAAGAAAATACAAATGATGATGATGTAGAAAGTTTATAAAATATGTCTAAAAAGCATATTTTTTTAAAAATAAGGAAGTGAAAAATATGAAAAAAATTATAACGTATGCAGTATCAATAACAATAACTGTAGTGGTAGTTTTGATAAGTAGTTATATAACAATTAAAAGTTTAAAAGAATTAGATGAAGAAAAAACTTATCTAAGTGATGCAAATGAAATATTAAAAGAAGCAAAAAAAGAAATAGAAACAAATAATGAATATGAAAGTTTAAAACCAACTGAAGAAGAAGGTTGTACCTATGTTAAAGCAGATACAATAAAAGGCTCATTAAAATATAATAAAAACCTTGTGTATTCCTATAATGAAGATAAAACCTATATAAAAATTTGTAGGGTAAAAGATAATAGTGAAAATACCAAGTATGAATATTCAGTAAGAACAACAACTAAAGATGATAATAAAGGTGTATATGATAAAAAAGAAGAAGATGGTTTTATAAAAGAAGAAAAGACTGAAAGTGAAAATACTAAAGATATAAAAGTGGATGTAATAGAAAAAGACTTTGATAAAAGTATTATATCAAAGGATATAAAAAAAGATGTTATAACTATAGAACCAGTTGAAGAACCTATAGATAATCCAATTCCAGTTCCAAAAGATCCAACCCTTAAAAAAGAATAGGAGGCAGTTATGAAAATAAATAAAAAAGGTTTTACATTAACAGAACTTTTAGCAGTAATAGTAATATTAGGTATTGTCCTATCACTTGTAATTGTAAACGTTATAAAATTAAAAAATAATTCTCAAAAAGAACAATATATAGCAGATGCTAAAACTTTTATAGCAGATACCAAAGCAAAATTTAAAAGTATTGCATATGAAGAATATGTAAAAAAGGCAAAAGAAGATGGAATAAGTGCTGAAACTCTTGGTTATAATTTTAATAGTTCTATAGGTTATAATTTAAAAGAAACTAAAATAAAAATAGATACTAATGATAATTATCTTGTTAAATTATGTTATAACGATACCAATAATAGTATAAAGTGTCTAGGATATTCATATGATGATACGCCACAATTTATAAGTGAACTAGACCTTAATTCTAAACAAGATATAGCAGTAGATAAGGAGTTAAACAATGAATAAAAAAGGATTTACATTAATAGAAGTAATAGTTGTAATAGTTTTAATAGCACTTATTGCAGTAATTGCAGTACCAAATGTTATAAATATGGCAAATAAAGGACAAAAAAAAGAAATAATAGTTGATGCAGAAAGTATAATAAATGATGCAAAACATAAAATAAATTTACAAAAATATGAAAGTTTAAGACCAAAAGAAAGTAATCCAGCAGAAATAGATGTAAGCATATTAGGTACAGAACTTGATAAAACATATAAAACAAAGAAATTAAAAATAGCATTAGAAAATAATGAATATGTATATTATGTTCATTTAGTAAATAAAACATATTGCACTAGTAATGATGAAAGGACATGTGGTTATGTTAAAGAAAACGAAATTAATATTATAGAAACTCCAGAAAACCAAAGTTAATAAATGTAAAACTTCGTCAAAACAACTTGAAAGTTATGTAAATAAATGTTATTATTAATTTGTAAAATAGTGAAAGGAGATTTGATAACAATGAAAAAAATAAATAAGAAAGGATTCACATTAATAGAGCTTTTAGCAGTAATCGTTATTTTAGCTATCTTAATAGCAGTAGCAGTACCAGCAATTACAAGATATCTTGCATCAGCACGTGCTAATACATTTAAAGATAATGCTTTATCAGTTATTGATACAGTAAGAAAAGATAAAATTATAAATGGTACCGGAGCAACAACATATACATTTGAGACTATAAATGGATTACTTGGAAAGAAACTAAACAAAAGTCCATATGGAGAAGATTATGGCACTTCATCTTGCGTTAAAGTAACAACTGATGAATCAACAGGTACTGATACTTATTTAATTTGTTTAACTGATGGTAAATACGGTATAAAAGGTACTGAAGATGAAATTATATCAGGTAAAAGAGCTGTTGGAGAAGAAGAAGTTAAAGTAACAAGTATGGAATCTTGTACTTGTGATTAATAATTAGTAGAAGGAGATTTGATAACAATGAAAAAATTAAATAAAAAAGGATTCACATTAATAGAACTTTTAGCGGTAATCGTTATTTTAGCTATCTTAATAGCAGTAGCAGTACCAGCTATTACAAGATACCTTGCAGAAGCAAGAAAAGGTACATTTGTTGATAACGCTCAAGCTGCTATAACTGCAGTAAGAGATGAAATGATTATAAGTTCAATAGGAACATCATCAGTATCATATCCAAGTACAACTGATGGAAAACCAACAAAATATGAAAGCACAGTAACTGATGAAAATGGTAAAAAATATACATCAACAGTATTCTTAAAAAAAGCAGTTAATATGTTACTTGAAAAGAAATTAAATACAAGTCCATATGGTGGAGCATATACTGATAATTCATATATTAAGGTAACACCAGCAACTGATGGTACTTATACTTTTGAAATCTGTTTAAGTGATGGAACACATAAAATATCAGGTACAGAAGAAAACTTAAGTAAAACAAGTGTAACCCCAACTACTGAAGATTGTACTATACCAACAAGAACTTAAAACTAAGTATTAAAATATGGGATTAACTTTCCATATTTTTTTTGATATAATTTATATTAAGGATGTGATAAAATGTCAAAATTAAAAATAGGAAGTCATGTTGGATTTAATAAAGATACACAGCTTTTAGGTAGTGTAAAGGAAGCCTTATCTTATAATAGCACAACCTTTATGTTTTATACTGGTGCACCCCAAAATACTATAAGGGCAAGTATTAATGATTTATTAACATATGAAGCTATGAAACTTATGAAAGAGCATGATATTGATATAAAAGATATTATTGTACATGCACCTTATATTATTAATCTTGGTAATACAAAAATAAAAGAAAAATATAGATTTTCAGTAGATTTTTTAATTAATGAGTGTAAAAGATGTGAGGAACTTGGTATAACAAAAATGGTACTTCATCCAGGAAGTCATGTAGGACTTGGAGAAAAAGAAGCTATTTTCTCAATTTCCCAAGGCTTATCAAAAATATTATCATGTACTAATGTAACAATTTTACTTGAAACAATGGCAGGTAAAGGTAGTGAAGTAGGTAAAACATTAGATGAAATAAAAGAAATAATAGATAGTACAAAAAACAACGAAAAACTAGGTATATGCCTTGATACATGTCATTTATGGGATGGTGGTTATAATATAAAAGACTTTGATAACTTTATTTTAGAACTAAAAAGAAGAAACCTTTTAGAAAAAGTTTTATGTATTCACCTAAATGATAGTAAAAATGATATATCATCCCATAAAGATAGACATGAAAATATTGGTTATGGCTTTATTGGATTTAATGCTTTACTTAATATTTGTTATAAAAAAGAATTTGAAAACATACCAAAAATACTTGAAACACCATATATAGATAACCTTCCACCATATAAATTTGAAATAGAAATGCTAAAAAGTAAAAAATTTAATGAAACATTAAAAGAAGATGTAATAAATTATTATAAATAAAAAGAAGTTTTAAAAAATTTTAAAAAAACTTCTTTTTATATACAATATACTTATTATATAAAATAATAGCAGTATTATAAGTGTCTAAACTAACCTTATCCTTTAACAATTTAAAAAAAGTATCCTCTTTACCATTTAATAAATAAGACCAATATTTTTTAATAAAAGAATAAAAAATAGACAACTCATTATTATTAAGTTTTACATTTTCATAAGCACAAAATTTTATAATATCCTCTTTACTAAACTTATTATTTATATAATTCTCAAGTAATTTATAATACATAAAAACACCCTAATAAAATATATGTTTTAAAATTTAAAAAATGTAACACAATAATAATATGAAAACAAGAAAATATAAAAGAAAAAAAGTGTTTTATAGCAATCCAAATAAAAGAATATTATTTATAGAAATTATATTCTTTATGTTTTTGACATTTATTTTAGGAAGATTATTAGTTTTAAGTATATTTAATAAAAACTATTATACTATGTTACTTAATAAAAGTATAAATGATGTAAACTATGAAGAAGAATCACCAAGAGGAAGAATACTTGATAAATATGGTAAAGTTATCGTAGATAATAAAATGATAAGAAAAATATATTATATAAAAACAAGTAATGTTTCAACAAAAGATGAAATAAATATGGCTAAAAAACTTGTTAATATATTAGATTTATCATATGATGAACTACTAGATATTAATTTAAAAGAATATTACTTAATAAATAATTATGACTATGTAACAGGTAAAATAACAGATAAAGAATGGGAAGATTTAAAAAATAGAAAGTTAACAAATAGTGATATATATAACTTGAAAATAGATAGAATAACAGAAGAAGAATTAGAAACTTTAGATGAAAATGATAGAAAAAGTGCCTATTTATATTATTTAATGAATAAAGGATATAGTGATTCTATGAAAACAATAAAGTTTAATGCTACCTTAGAAGAATATGCCTATATCGTAGAACATGAAGAGGAATTTAAAGGCTTTAAAACCAAACTTGACTGGGAAAGATATTATCCATATGGAGAAACTTTAAAATCTATTTTAGGAAGTGTTGGAAAAATACCAAAAGAAAAGGCAACATATTATTTAAATAAAGGATATACATTAGATGATAGAGTAGGTATATCAGGTTTAGAAGAATATTATGATGAGTATTTAAAGGGAGAAAAAGCTAAATATAAACTTGGAAAAGATAAACTTATAAAAGTAAAAGAAGAGAGGCAAGGTAATGATTTAATACTTGGTATTGATATAGAACTACAACAAAAAGTAGATGAAATTGTAAAATATGAAGTTATAGAAACTAAAAAAGAAGCTCATACCAAATATTATAATAGAAGCTTTGTTGTTATCCAAAATCCTAAAACAGGAGAAATTTATGCTATATCAGGATGGCATAACTATAAAGATGGAAATAAATATGATGCCTATGATTATGGTGTTGGAGCCATACTTGATGCTGTAACACCAGGATCTATTGTAAAAGGTGCTAGTATACTTGTTGGCTATAAAGAAAAGGTTATTGATATTGGTAGTAAAATATTAGATGAGTGTATATCTTATAATAATATGCCTGAAAAATGTTCTTGGAAAACACTTGGATTTATAAATGATTTAGATGCTTTAAAATGGTCTAGCAATATTTACATGTTTAAAACAGCTATGATGGTTGGAGGACAACCATATGGAACAAGTAAATATTTAAATTTAAATCTTGATGCATTTGATAAATATAGAAGTATGTTTTATCAGTTTGGATTAGGAGTTAAAACAGGAATTGATTATCCAAGTGAAGGAGAAGGAGTTAAAGGATATTCAAAAGACTCAGACCTTTTAATAAACTACGCTATAGGGCAATATGATACCTATACACCACTTGAAATATCACAGTATATAACAACTATAGCAAGTAATGGTAAAAGAATAAAACCAAGATTCTTAAGTAAAGTTATAGATACTGATGGAAATATTATAAAAAATGAAGAAACAACTATCTTAAATACTATAGATATTGAAGATAAATATATAAAAAGAGTACAAGAAGGTTTTAGATTATGTATTGTAAGTGGTACATGTTATGACTTTATGGGACAAAAAGTAAAAGGAGCAGGAAAAACAGGTACAAGTGAAAGTTTTGTTGATAGAGGAGATGGCATATATGATCATCCAACAATGAGTAATAATTTTATAGGATATGCTCCATATGATGACCCAGTTATGACACTTACTGTATCAAGTCCTGATATACTTGATATGGAAACAGGAACATATAGAGCAGAAGTAAACTATAGAATATCAAAAAAAGTATCCAATCTTTTCTTTACTTTATATAATGAAGATGGCACTAGAAAGTGAGAAAAAGCTAGCATAAATAAAAAATGCAAAAATCTGGTATGGCAGTAATTTAGAAAAATGTCTCAATATTATATAACGTTGAGACATTTTCGCAAGTTATTAATTAAGACATTATCATAAATTAATCATATACGTCAATATTTTACAATAATTTAATTGACTTTTGAGGTGTTTTATGGTAAATTTATAATGTTTATTTAAGAAGGAGGGCAAATATTATGGCAAAGTTAGAGCATAGACAAGGAAAAACACTTACTTGTACAGTTTGTAAAGAACAAAATTATCGTACTGAAAAAAACGTTAAGAAAACAACTGAACGTTTAGAATTAAAGAAACATTGTCCTAGATGCAATAAACATACAGTACATAAAGAAGAAAAATAATAATAAAATAATGTAGGTGATATAATGATTAATGTTAATGATTTTAAAACAGGAATGACAATTAAGTTTGAAGGAAATTTATATACTATAATTGAATTTCAACACGTAAAACCAGGTAAAGGTGCTGCTTTTGTAAGAACTAAAATGAAAGATTTAAGAAGTGGTTCAACAATAGAACATACTTTTAACTCTGCAACTAAAGTAGAACTTGCAAGAATTGAGAAAAAACCAATGCAGTTTTTATACAAATCAGGTACAGACTATGTATTTATGAATATGAACGACTATTCACAAGTTGAACTTAGTGAAACAAAACTTGGTAGTGATACTAAATACTTAACTGAAAATTTAGATGTTGATATAATGTTTTATGAAGGTGAAATGTTAGGACTTATTCTTCCAGATAAGATAACTATGGAAGTTGTAAAAACAGAACCTGGTGTTAAAGGTAATACAACATCAACTGCAACAAAAGATGCAACTTTAGAAACAGGTTATCAAATCCGTATTCCATTATTTATAAATGAGGGAGAAAAAGTTATCGTTTCAACAAAAGATGGAAAATATGTAAGTAGAGCATAGGCTCTATTTTTTTTGTACTAAAAACAAGATATCCAAAATAGTATTATAAGGGAGGATATTTTTATGATAAAAAAACAAAATTTATGGCTTTTAACCCTTTTTAGTGTTATTTTAGTATTAGGAGTCTACTACATAACTATGCCTAATTCATCTAGCATTTTAAAAGAAGAAGAAAACAAAGAGGTAGAAACTAATAAAACTTCTTTAGAAATAGAGGAAGATACATATATTACAGCTTTAAAGGAAGAGTATGAGGAAGAAACATTAAAACAGATAAAAGAGCTTGAAAGTTTACTTAATGAAAAACTTACAAGTACTGATGAAAAAAACAATGCTTATTTAAAAATAAAAGCATTAAATGATAAAAAGGCAGAAGAAGAAGCGCTAATGGTAAGTATTAAAAAAGAATTTTCATATGATACATTTGTAAAAATAGAAAATAATGATATAACTGTTGTTGTAAAAACTGATAAACATGATAAAACACTTGCCAATAATATAATGAGGTTTATTCAAAAGGAATATGAATATCATAAAAATATTTCAGTAAAATTTGTAAAATAATATAAAAATCCCTCACACAAATAAAAAAACATCATAGAATATTTATGAATAATATAGAGCCACCCAACCTTGGAAAGTGAGGGAAAGATTTTGAGTAAATCAATACTTACAAAAAGAGAAAAAGAAGTTTTTGAATTATTAATTTTAAATAAAACTACTAAAGATATTGCAAGTATTTTAAATATTAGTGAAAAAACAGTAAGAAATCATATATCAAATGCCATTCAAAAACTTGGTGTTGTAGGAAGAGCAGGAGCAGTAGTAGAACTTTTAAAATTAAATGAAATATCTTTATAACGTGTGATAAAAAAACACGTTTTTTCATATAATTAAAAGGGGGATTGTGATGCTTAAAAAAAGAGCTTTAAATAGAATATTTTTATCAAGTGTAACTTTATTTATTGCACTTATTTTATATACATTTACTTTTATAAAATATGAAAAGCCTAAAAATATAGTAAATAATGTTTCAGTAAGGGAAGGTATATATACATTAAATAATGATAATTATGTAAGTAAAGGGTATATATATGTTAATAAAAACCTTACATGTTTAGAAAGAGTAAAGCTATTAATTGATACAATGATAGAAAAAAATAATAAAAATGCTTTATTACCAAGTTATTTTAAACCTATACTTCCACAAAATACTAAATTATTAAATGCAGAGCTTGATAATAAAATAATAAAAATAAATTTTAGTGTTGAATTTTTAAGTGCAACAAATGAGCAAATAGAAAAGATGATTGAGGCAATTACATATACTTTAACTGATTTAGATGACATAAATGGGGTAGAATTATATATAAATGGAGAACTGTTAAAATATATACCTCATACTAATAAAAATCTTCCTACCATACTTACTAAAGATTATGGAATAAATAAAAAGTATGAAATAAGTAGTAATAAAGATATAAATAAAGTGGTTTTATACTATTTAGGCTTTGATAATAACTTTATACCAATAACTAAATATGTAAATGATAAAAGAGAAAAACTTGAAATAATAGTTGAAGATTTATCTAGTAATTATATTTTTTATGAAAATTTAGCATCTTTATTAAATTATAATTTAAAACTTATAGATTATAAAATGGAAGATAAGACAATTACAATGACTTTTAATTCTTATATTTATGATGATGCATCAAAGAAAGTTGTAAAAGATGAGGTTATAAATGCTTTAACATATTCAGTTTTTGCAACATATGACGTAGAAAAAGTAGTTTTTATGGATGAAAATGATAAAATTTTAGAAAAATTGCGAAAAGATATTGAATTTTAAAAAATTATGTTGTATAATTAAAAAGCATTGATAAAATGCAAAAGAAAGTGTCCTGGTAGCTCAATTGGATAGAGCAATGCCCTTCTAAGGCATCGGTTGGGGGTTCGATTCCCTCCCAGGACACCACTTGTCGGGAAGTGGCTCAACTTGGTAGAGCACTTGGTTTGGGACCAAGGGGTTGCAGGTTCAAATCCTGTCTTCCCGACCATTTTTGTATGTAACTCTTATTATTTAAGAGTTTTTTATTTTTTAAAAATTTCTTTAACATTTACAAAAAAGAGATTTTGTGGTATAATATGCACATAAATTTGAGGTGGTTTTATGGAAAAAAATATGCTATTTAAAAAAGCCCTTAAAGATATTAATGACTTATTAAAACACGAAGCTGTTGATAATAATAATTTATTAACAGGACACAGAATTAATCATAAAACAGATTTAGAACAATTAGATAATGCTAAAATTGTATTTAGTGAACCTGCCTTTAAAAAACTAGTTAATATTACAAATGATGCTATTAATAATGACTTTACAGAATACGGAACATATTTTTATGGAGACGTACTTCAAAATATTTTATATATTGAATATTCTTTATCAAATTTTGAATCTTCAAACGGAATATATAAGTCAGGAGCAGTTAATGTTACAGAGAAAAATTTAAAAGAAATGTCTTTTATGACTGAAAAAACATCTAATAACCATAATCCATTTAATATAGTTATGCATTTTCATACCCATCCAGATCACATAAAAGATTTTTATGGTAATATATTGACACCTTCATCACTATTATACTCGGAAAATGATTTGTATTCATATGCCTATCAGCAAAAATATTTACAACCAACATCTAATAATCCTGTTATATTTTTAGGGTGTTTAGTAGCAACAAATTATGGAAATCCTCAAATAAACTGCGTTTTATATGATGAAAGAAAACAAAACTTTATTAATATTCCAAATATATATTATATAAATAATGACAAAGTTTTCAAATTTAATAATGTTGGAATAATGAATGATATTCCAACATCACAACAAGAAATACATGAAATAAAAGAGAGAATAAGAAGTTTAAAGGATGAGAAATAAGCAAAACTTTATTATACTTTACATAATAGTAAACTAAATTACGGTTTACTATTTTTTTATTTTATGCTACAATAATCTTGTAATAGAATAGTAGTTTTAAAATGGAGGGAAGTTATGAAAAACATAAAATGTAAAATATTATTATTAATTACTATGATAATAACATTTATAACCTTTACAGGAAGTGTAAAGGCAGTATCCTTATATAATAAGGGAGGGGTTACTGGATATGAATATGATGGTTCAAAGGCTTATACATGTCCTGGAGTAGCACTAAAGGTTGGCGTTATAAGAATACAAGATGCTTCATCAAATGATTTTTATTGTATTCAGTGTGATAAGTTTTTTCCAAATCATAAGTGGAGTGGTTCTCAAGAAGCATATACATATAATGCTAATGGAACTTGTAAATATACTTGTTCTAATATAAATTCAAGTGATTATGGAGAAGTTCAACATACTATTTGGGACAATTATGCTAATTATGGTACAATTTCATGTAATCCAAGTGATGAAGAATTAGCAAGTAAATGTAATGGAGGAAATGTATACATACTTAAAGAATATGAATATAGTGCAGATAAAAATAAGCAAGATGTTGTTGAAATAATAGAAAGAACTCCAGAAACAAAGAAAAAATATGATTTAACACTTGAAAAAAAATGTGAAGGCGGAGTTACTGGTTCCTTTGATATTACAGTTAAAGGACCTGGTACAAATAAAAAAATAACACTTACTTGTGGTACAAAAACAATCCTTTCTAATTTAACAGAGGGTGAATATGAAGTAACAGAAACAACAACTGGAGATTTTCTAACAAAAATAACACTAGATACTGGCGTTACCATAAAAGATAATTCTCATACTTTAGATTTATTTGAAGATACAACTATGACATTTACAAACTATAAAGAAGAAGAAAAATATCAATTAACACTTTATAAAGAATGTAAAAATATAACAGAAGGAACATTTAACTTTACTGTTACAGGGCCTTCAAACTATAAAAAAGATTTAACTTTATCATGTCAAGGAAAAGAAGTACTAACAGATCTTGTTAAAGGTTCATATACAATAACAGAAAATGAAACAGGGAACTATATAACAAGTGTTTCACTTGCCAAAGATGGAACATATGAAAATAAAAACTTTTATACTCTTAACCTAACAAAAAATGTAGAAGTATATTTTAAAAATGAAAAAGTAGAAAATCCAATAAAAATAAAATTCATAAAAGTAGATCAAAATAACAAACCATTAACAGGAGCAGTACTAAATGTTCTTGTAGACGATAAATTAAAGCAAGAAATAAAAATATCAAAAGAAGAAGGTGTTTTAGTAGCCTTTGAAGAAGGAACATTTAGAATAGTTGAAAAGACAGCTCCAGAAGGATATAGTAAAGATTTAATAGATTTTATCTTAAATGTAACAATAGATGATAATGACAAGTTAAATGTGGCTTTAAAAGAAGCAAAAGAAAATGTTACAGTAACTTATAATAAAGATGAAGATATATATGAAGTTAAAATAAAAAATGATAAGTACATAACAATAGCTAAAAAAGATAGTGAGTCTAAAAAAGTAGTAGAAGGTGCTAAACTTACTATAAAAGACAAAGATGGTAATGTTGTTAAAACATTTATAACTACTAAAGACCCATATAAATTAGTATTAAAAGCAGGAGAATATACTTTATATGAAGAAGAAGCCCCAAAAGGCTATGCAAAACTTGACAAAGTATTAAAATTCACTGTTTTAGAAGATGGCACTATTGTAACAGATAATAAAGAATTAGCATTTAGTATAGACAATCTTGAAATAACAGTATATAATAATAAACCTGTTGAAGTACCTGATACTGGAGTTACAAGAGTGCTACTATCAGTTATAGGACTTGGAGCATTAGGTACAGGATTTTATATAATATATAAAAGTTTTAAAAATAATAAAAAAGAAAGTATTAATAGGTGATATTTATGATGAGTGTTTTAGAATTTGCTAAAGAATATAATGTAACTACATTTCAAGTATTAAAGATATGTAAAAGATTAAACATTAATGTAACAAGTGAAAATGATATGTTAAGTGAAAAAGATGTGGCTAATATAAAAGATAAAGTAAATTATTATGAAGAAAACATAAAATACCATAAAATGATGTATAATTTAGAGTTTTTAAAAAGTTTAGGATTTAGTGCCTTACCAGATAATAATAGTTTATATTATGATATTAAAGTAGATATGAATCAAGATTCTATAGGAGAAGTATTACCTGATGCTTATGGCAATTATATGGTTAAATATAATAATGGCTTACAAGTAAAATGCAATTATGATAATTCAAAAGACCTTGTTTATGAACTAAGTGATAATAAAGATGCATCTAAAGAACAAAAGGTAGTGTTTACATTTAGTAAAACAGAAGGATGGTCTACTTTAAGAAATGTTACAGATAATATATATGTTAGTGTAAAAGAAAATGATAAAAAAGATAATATATCAATAAGAACTGATGCTTTAAAAACTCATCTTAATTCTTTTACTAATTATGATGATGCAGAAAACTACAAAGATATTGAAAATGAAGAATTAAATGAAGAAACATATGTAAATATGATTATTGAAAGTTTAAATAAAGACCCTATAATGACAGGTAATCCTAAACTAAAAGAAGGAGTTAAACTACTTTTACCAGTTCTTAGAAAAAATAGTGAAAGAGTATTTGAAAAATATATAAATAAAACAGATGCCATTATAGAAAAATATGAGATGGAAAAACAAGCAGAAATAGCAAGATTAGATGAAAATATAAGTAGAATAAGAAATATTGCATCTAATAGACAAGGTGTAAGACAATAAAAAATATTAAATAAAAAAGTTCTAATTAAGTAAAGGTTAGAGCTTTTTTTACTTTGCAAAACAAATAACAAATATTATAATAAGAAACTGAGGTGTTTTATTTATGACAGATGAAAAAAGAAATAATTTAATTTATAATTTTTTAAAATGTGCAAAATTTACTACTTTATCTTTTCATGATTATAAAGACTTTGAAATTAAAGATTTAGAAAATAATAATGAAATATTAAAACAAAAAATATGTGATGGTTATGATAAAGTTATCTATTTTGGAAGCCATAGAAACGTAACAATATCTCTTTATAAATTAGGTATATATGGAAGTGAAACTAATATTTCTATAAACTACGGTACTACCTTAAAATTAACCTATACTATTTATGATGATGGTAATATAAAATATGAAATTATTACAAAGTCAAAAGAAAATAATGAAAATAAAGTTTTAATTACCTTTGAAAAAGAATATACTCCAAATATTAATAATACGGCAGATAGAATAATTATTGATATAAATAAAGGTAATAAACAAAATTATAAGATTAAACATATGAGAACAAAATGTTATGCATCAAACCTTGAAGTAGAAAAAGAAAGTTATATTTATGATGAAACATTAGAAGATAATAATACTACTTATAATACAGCTTATAAAAAGATAAAAACATCAAATATTAATGAAAATTTTTACCTAAAACTAATATTTAAATACTTAAATAATGATAAAGAATTAAGTGAAGATTTAAACTTTAATTATGCATTAAATTTTATTTTACCTATGTTAGATAATAACTGTAAAGAAACATATTATTCATATATAACAAATATTGATAAAATTATAAATTTATTTGAAAAACAAAAAGAGAAAGAAAAAGAGGAATATGAAAAAACTATTGCTAAAATAGATAATTCTATAAAGGAATTAAAAAACATTTCAATGCTTAAGGATAATGTAAGAAAAAGAAAAATATAAAGCAAAAAGAAAGTTAACGAAGGATTAACTTTCTTTTTTATCTTTTAATAAATCTCTTATTTCTTCAAGTAATTTTTCTTCATTTGTTTTTTTAGGGGGCACAGGTTTTTTCTCTTCTTTATCTTTATGTGTTATTTTATTAACTACTTTAACCATTATAAATATACAGAAAGATATGATTAAAAAATCAACGACATTTTGAATAAAAACACCATATTTTATATTAGCCTTACCGATAGTTAATGAAAGATTAGTAAAGTCAATACCTCCACTTATAATACCTACGATAGGCATAATTATATCACTAACTAAACTTGATACAATTTTACCAAAAGCACTACCCATAATGACACCAACAGCAAGATCAATAACATTACCTCTTGAAATAAACTTCTTAAATTCTTCTTTCATAAATCCTCCTCGTACTAATATTTTATCAAAAAAGTATACAAGAAGTAAATAATAAGTAAAAAAAATAAAATTACTTTTCAAATATCTAAAATTATGATACAATTATATTGATATTTAAGTTTGACATTTCTAATATAAAATGTTATAATATGGACGAAAAAAGGAGTGATATTATGTCAAAAGTAGAAGGATTAGATTTTACAGAAGAACAAATGAAAAATGCAAGTGCAGAAATAGTTAATGGATGGAGAGATTATGTAAGTGTTGTTGAAGATTTATTTAAACAAGGAAAATATGGTGAATTACAAACAGAAGCTTATGACGTTTATAGAAGATGTCTTTCTGCGATAAAACTTGCTGAAGAAGGAGCAAAAGAAAGAGGTAATGCAACTTATTTAAGCGATAAAGGAGAAAATGTAATAGAAAAAAGATTACAAAGATTAGAAGATGATAGATTAAAAATAGAAAATAATATCAAAGATTTAGAAAACTTTATCGAAGATTACCGTGATAGATTAAATAATCTAGTAAAAAGAGAAATAGAACTTAAAAATAAACAATTAAATAATAATGGTAAGTTATCAAAAGAAGAATTAAATGAACTTAAATATGTAATAAGTGAACATAATTATATAATGAAAGATTATGAAGATGCATATAACATGCTTCAAAGTACAAAAGATAACTTAAGAATATATGAAGAATATAAAAATGAAGAAATGCCTGCACTTTTATATACAAAAGAATTAGCCTCTGTAAATAATAAATTACAAAAATATGAAAAAGCTAAGAAAACACTTTTAAAACAAATTGAAAGATTTACAAAAGATGGTATTGATGAAGAAATAATAAATTCTTTAAAAGAAAGTTTAGAAGATGTAAATAGTAAAATAGAAGAGTTAAAAGCACAAAAAGAAAAATTAATTTCTGGAACAAAAGAAGAAGTAAAAGAAGAAATTAATGAACCAAATGTTGTAATTGAAAATCCTGTATCTAATGATGTACCAAAAGCTGATACTATAAATGTTGTAAATCCAAATAAAGATTCTAAAATAGATGAAGAAATAATAAAACCAGAAGAAGAAACACAAGAAGAAGTTAAAAATACTGAGGAAGAAAATAAGGAAAAAGTAGAGAACAAAGAACAAGAAATGACAAATGATGAAACTAAAGCAAAGAAAAATATCTTTGAAAAAGGTAAAGAAATGCTTAGTCATTTAAATAAAGAAGAAGAAGCAGATAAAACACCAAGATTAATTTCTAATATTAAAAAATGGGTTCAAGACCACAAAAAAGTTGTTAAAACAAGTCTTACTATATTAGGCGTAACTTTTGCTGCTGTTGCACTTGCAGGTGGTGTTGGTCCAGCAGTTCTTGCGACAATAGGAGAAACTGTAGGACTTGGAGTTGCTTATAAAGCAACTAAAAGTAAATAATAAGGAAAGGGGAAGGCAAAGATGACATTTAAGCAAAATGATTTAATAGAATTTGATGATGGCGAAAAAGTAATGGTACTTGATGCAATATTACATAGAGATAACGAATATGTATTTGTAAATGTAGTTACTGGAGATAAACTTGATCCAACAGATTACTACAAAGTTATGTTTGTTGACTATAGTAATGGAACATTAAAAAAAGTAGTTGATGAAAAGATTTTGGAGGAACTTGTTCCAAGATTTAAAAAAGATTTAGAAGACACATTAAATGAAATAGAGTAAAAAAAGGGTAAAATAATTACCTTTTTTTAATATCAAAAGGAAAGATGTTATGGAAGAAATATATGAAGGAAAAGTAGAAGAAG
The DNA here is from genome assembly GCA_934098705.1 of uncultured Bacilli bacterium. Classification (GTDB taxonomy): domain Bacteria; phylum Bacillota_I; class Bacilli_A; order RF39; family UBA660; genus CAG-611. The sequence continues at coordinate 36,292 of CAKOPC010000001.1, forward strand.
TAGATAATTTAGGTAATGGTATAATAAGACTTAATAACATGGTAGTTTTCATAAAAGGTTGTTTTAAAGATGAAGAAATACTATATAAAATAGAAAGAAAAGAAAAAAGATTTATGAAAGGTACCCTTTTTAAAGTAATAAAGGGAAGCCCTAAAAGAAAGACTTTGCCATGTAAATACTTTTATAATTGCGGTGGCTGTAATATGCTACATCTATTAAAAGATGAGGAATTGCTATATAAAACAAACTATATAAAAGACTTATTTAAAGAATATAAAGTAAATGATATAGTAACAGTAAACGAATATAATTACCGAAATAAAGTAACATTACATGTAAAAAATGGTACTTTGGGGTATTTTATGGAGCATACAAATACCTTGATAGAAATAGATAAATGCCTTCTTTTAGAAAATAAAATAAATGACGTTATCAAATATTTAAAAACTGTAGCGGTAAAAGAAGTTACAAAAATAATTATAAAAAAATCAAATTATGATGATAAAATAATGCTTATAATATTTGGAAGTATTGATAAAAACACTTTAGAAAATATAGTTTTAAATAAAAATATAGATACACTATATATTAATGATACCTTAATAAAAGGAGAAAAATATATAAAAGAAGTAGTGTTTGATAAAGTATATCTTGTTGGACCAAACTCCTTCTTTCAAGTCAATACTTATGTAACAGAAAAGCTTTATAATTTTATAAAAGAAGAAGTAAAAACTAGTAAAAAATTACTTGACTTATACTGTGGTGTTGGTAGTATTTCTATATTTTTACATGAAAATTTAGAAAATGTAAAAGGAGTAGAAATAGTAAAGGAAGCTATCATGCTTGCAAATAAAAATAAAGATATAAATAAAGCCTATAATTGTAAATTCTTATGTGGCGACTCAAAAATAATAAAAAATGAATATTACGATACTGTTATAGTGGATCCTCCAAGAAGTGGTCTTTCAAAAGATGTTATAACTAATATAAATAACATGCATATAAATAAAATGATATACGTATCATGTAATCCTAAAACATTAAAAAGAGATATTATAACTTTAAATAAAACATACGATATTATATCAATAACACCATTTAATATGTTTCCTAAAACTTGTGATGTAGAATGTGTATGTATAATGAAACTTAAAAAATAAGAAAGAAGGTATATTATGGGAGGAATTAGTGTTATATTTCTTATGAGTTTTTTATCACTTATATATTTTATGTTTATTGCTATTTTATCCTTTATTATAATATATATAGTAATAAGTTATACTATGACTAGTATTACAGTTATGAGTATGAGAAAAAAATTAAAATATAAAAACAATTTTATATCTTTTATTCCAGTATTTAATAAATACTTACTTGGAAATTTAGTAAATGAAAAATTACTTGGAGCATTATCAAGTATTTTAACCTTTTTATTGATGGGTTTTGGTACTTATCTTTATATATGTAAAAATTTTAAAACATTACCATTTACTGTTTTTATAATTCTTTTAATAATAACATTTATAATAGATACTGTAATAACTTATAAGATGTACGATAGATGTGATAGCAAATATAAAGATATAGTAACAATATTTAACTGTTTATCTTTAGGTATATTAAGACCAATATTTATCTTTTTAGTTAGAAATAAAAATAAGAAGGAATAAAATATGCAAGAGTATAATTGGAATCCATGGCATGGATGTACTAAATTAAGTCCAGGATGTTTAAATTGTTATGTTTATAGGCAGGATGAAATGATAAATAAAGATTCTAAAATAGTATCTAAAAATAAAGACTTTGATCTTCCAATTAGGAAAACAAGAAAAAAGGAATATAAAATACCAGAAAATTCCCTTATATATACTTGTTTTACATCAGATTTTTTCCTAGATAAAGCAGATGATTTTAGACTTGATGCTTGGAACATGATAAAAGAAAGAAAAGATTGTTACTTTTTAATAATTACTAAAAGAATAGATAGATTTAATGTAAATTTAATGGAAGACTTTGAAAATAATAATGAAAACGTAATTATTTGCACAACAGTAGAAAATCAAGCAATGGCAGATTATAGATTACCAATTTTTTTAAAACTTCCCATTAAACATAAAATTATAATATGTGAGCCCCTTCTTGAAAAAATTGATTTATCAAAATACTTAAATAGCTCTATTGAAGGTGTTTTTGTAGGAGGAGAATCAGGAAATAATGCCAGAATATGCTCATATTCCTGGGTTTTAGATATAAAAAGACAATGTGATTTAAAAAACATTTCTTTTAAATTTCATCAAACAGGGGCATATTTTGAAAAAAATGGTAAAGTATACAGAATTATAAGAAAATATCAACATAGTCAAGCAAGAAAAGCAAATATTGATACTTGGAATAATAAGTGGTAGAATTAATATATATTAAAAGAGGTGAAAATAATGAAAAAAGCATTAGTTTTAGGCTTTGCAAAAAGTGGCTATGAAGCTTGTAAATTATTAATAGATAAAGGATATAAGGTAACTCTTAATGACTATAAACCATTAAGTAGTGATGATAAGGAAAGGTATGAAACTTTAAAAAAACTTGGTGTTGACTTTGTTTTTGGAAGTCATCCAGATGATTTACTTGACGCATCATATTCTTATCTTGTAAAAAATCCTGGAGTACCAATAGATCATAAATATGTATTAAAAGCTAATAGTTTAAATATTCCAGTTATAAATGAAGTAGAACTTGCTTTTGCAAATATTGATAAATCATTAAATGCTAAAATAATTGGAATAACAGGTACTAATGGTAAAACAACAACAACAACCCTTATTTATGAAATGTTAAAGAAAGAAAATCCAAATGTTTTGTTAGCCGGTAATATTGGTTATCCATTATGCAGTATTTTAAAAGACATAAAAAAAGATACTATTATTGTTATGGAAGTATCATCTCAGCAACTTGAAAACTTACATACCTTTAACCCAGATGTTGCAGTAATAACAAATATTGATAAAGCACATCTTGAATTCTTTAAAACATACGAGCATTATAAATATGTAAAAGGTAAAATCTTACAAAATAGTACTAAAGATAATTATTGTGTTTTAAATCATGATGATGAAGAAGTATTAAAATTAGCGGAAAATGCTAAAAGTAAAAAGTTGTATTTTTCAAAAACAAATAATAAAAGTACATGCTATATTTTAAATGATGCTATATATTATAAAGATGAAAAGATGATAGATCTTAAAGATATAAAATTAAGAGGGTACCATAACTATGAAAATATAATGGCTGCCATAATAACATGTAAAATATTTAATATTTCAAATGATACTATCATAAATATATTAAAAACCTTTAATGGTGTAGAACATCGTCTTGAATTTGTAAGAAATTATAATGGAATAAGCTTCTATAACGATACCGAAGCTACCAATATAAAATGTACTAAAATAGCTCTATCATCATTTAAAGAACCAACAATTCTTATTTTAGGAGGCTATGAAAGGGGACAAGACTTTAATGAACTATCCCCATATATGGAAAATGTAAAAGCTATAATAGCTATCGGGGAAACAAAAGAAAGGGCATATCTATATGGTAAAAGCATAAATAAAGAAACCTATAAATATGACACTTTAAAAGAAGGTTTTGAAAAGATAAAACAAATTATGAAAGCAAATGATGTTGTCTTACTAAGTCCTGCTAGTGCATCTTGGGATCAATATAATAGATGTGAAGAAAGAGGTAAAGAATTTAAAGACCTTGTAAATAATTTATAAAAACATACAAAAAATGACATAATCTATAATAAAAACTTGTTATTATAACTTAGGTGATAATAATGAAAGTATATATAGATTATGTTTTTTTTATTAACTTTCTATTTGACTTTATAATACTTTTAGGTATAAAAAAAATACTTAAAAGGAAAACTTCTATAAAAAGAATAATATTATCATCCCTTTTTGGAGCATTATCTATTTTTATACTATTTATAAATATGTCAAACCTATTATTTACAACCATAAAGCTTCTATTTGGTATACTTATGGTAATAATTGCTTTTTCCTATAAAAATATAAAATATACTATAAATAACTTTATATACCTTATGGTTTTAAGTATTCTTGTGGGAGGATTTTTATATATGATAAATATTGAAGCAGGATATGAACATGTTGGTATGATATTTATCAAAAATAACGATGGTTTAAACTTAATTATACTGATACTTTTAGGAACACTTTTAATAATAACGTATGAAAAAATATATAAAAAAACTAAAATAGATATAAAATTAAAAAAAGAAGTTATACTATACATAAATAATAAAAAATACATATTAAGAGGCTATTTAGATACAGCAAACCATTTAAATGATCCCTATCTTAATAAACCAATATCAATTATAAATAGTGATATAAATATAGATTTTACAAACTGTAAAGTAATTTATGTACCATATGAATCACTAAATAATAAGGGAATAATGAAATGTTTCATTATAGAAAAATTAGAGATAGAAAATGAAAAAATTTATAAAAAGGCACTTGTTGGGTTATCTATCGACAAAATAAATATTAAAGATGTTGATATAATTATAAATGAAAGGATGATGGATTTATGAACAAAATAATAGAATTAATATTAAAATTTTTTAAAAGGGAAGGAATATACTATGTAGGAAGCTGTGATGCACTTCCCCCACCACTTAGTAAAGAAGAGGAAGAAGAATATTTAAAAAAGAAAGAAGATGGCGATATATTAGCAAGAAATAAACTTATAGAACATAATCTAAGATTAGTTGTATTTCTTGCAAAAAAGTATGAAAACACCAAATGTGATTTGGAAGATTTAGTAAGTATTGGCTCTATTGGTTTAATAAAGGGGATAAATACTTATAAAAGAGATAAAAATATAAGGCTTGCAACTTATGCTTCAAGATGTGTTGATAATGAAATATTAATGTATCTTAGAAAAACAAAAAAAATGAAAGGAGATATATCGTTTGAAGAAAGTTTATCTTTTGATGCCGATGGTAACGAACTTCATCTTGAAGATATTTTAGGAACAGATGCTGATATTGTAACCAAACCACTTGACATGGAAATAGATAAAAAAATCCTAAAAGATGAATTAGAAAAACTAGACAAAAGAGAAAAAGAAATAATGATTTTAAGATATGGTCTTTATGGTAATGAAGAAATGACCCAAAAAGATGTCGCAGAAAAACTTGATATAAGTCAGTCATATATATCAAGAATTGAAAAAAAAGTTATAAAAAAGCTTAAAAATGTTATAAAAATTTAGTATAATTATATATAAAGGTGATGTAAAATGACAATTTTAATCGTGGGTGAAGAATCCTTAATAAATTTAGAAATAGATAAAATATTAAAATTAGAAAAAAACTATTCTCAAATAAAATATGATAGTTTAACACCATGTGATAAGATTATCGAAGAATTAAATACTATTGACATGTTTTATGATAAAAAAATAGTAATAGTAAAAGACTTTTTAAATATAAAAGAACAAGATATTCTTCAAAAATATATAGAAAAAAGTAAAGATAATAATATTCTTATATTAACAACATCATCACTTGATGAAAGAAGAAAAATAGTAAAAACACTAAAAGAAAAAGCTAAAATAATTGATACTAAAAATACCAATATAGACACCTTTATAAAAGAAAGCTTTAAAGACTATGAAATAGATTATCAAATAATTAATATGTTAAAAGAATATACAAATAATAATTATCAAAAAATAGAAAATGAAATAAATAAACTAAAAATGTTAAAACTAGATGAAAAAAAAATAACAAAAGAAGATATAAAAGAAGTAACATTAAAAGATTTTGATACCAATATATTTGACTTTTTAAAAGCTATAAATAATAAAAATAAAAAAGAAGCCTTAAATATATATTATAAATTATCTCAAAATAAAGAAGATGAAATAAAAATAATAGGGGCACTTGCTAATAACTATAGACTTCTTTATAAAATAAAAGTGTTAAGTAATACAACACTAGATAATGATATTATGACAAAATGTAATATAAAAAATCCCTATAGATTAAAAATATTAAAACAAGAATCATATAATTATAGTGAAAAATATTTATTAAATATGCTAAAAAAATTAAGTGAACTTGATATAAAAATAAAAAGCGGACAAACTGATAAAAAATTAGGCATGGAACTTTTTTTGACAAGTATATAAAATAGACTATTACCCAAAAGTAATAGTCTATTTAGTTAGCCACTAATACAGAAAGTAAGAAGTGATTTATTATTTACGAAATTTGTTAAAAAATAAATAATAATCAAGTATTAATGCCTAAAGTTTCCAACATTTGGAAACCAATAATATAATAACATAAAAATTTAAAAAAATAAAGAGGTAATCGTTCGACAAATTTCGACAAATTATAAAATTAAAAATAAATTATAGAAATAATCTATAATTTATAAAACATTAATACAATATTTGGCGTTACATGATAATAGTTTTTTTTAGATTAAAAAGTTTGAATTTGAAGTTTTTTTAAAAGTATGATATAAATTTTGAAAGAAAAGGTTTCGTATATTTTTGCTGTATTAATGTTTTTTTTAAATACCTCCTTCATAAAGAAATAAGTTATTTGATTTCTAAAATAATTTAGAAATCGTTATTTATAATAACATAAACAAAAGTAAAAACAAGATGTAATCGTACCCAAAATTGCGACAAAAAAAGACAATGACTATTAAAAAATCATTGTCTTAAGTATTCTTTTAGTGTTTGAAAAGTTCTTTTTAGCAACAACATTTAAAACATCTTCACCATATTTATCAGTAAGTTCTTTACCAAACTCATCAACATTTAAACCAGCACCCTTTGGAAAAGGCATCTTATAAAAATCACTTAATTTATCCATTTCCTTTAAAAATATATATCTTGAAATCATAGAAGAAGCTGCAACTGATAAACATTTATCTTCAGCCTTTGTAATAAAAGTAATACCCTTAACAATATTAGAAGCATCACTAAGATAAGAAAAATAACGTTCTTCTTTAGCAAATTCATCAACAATTATATAATCAGGTTTAGGACATTCACTTAAAATACTATATAAAGCTTTGTTATGCATAATAGCTTTAATTTTATTCATATTAATATCTTTACTATATTTTTCATTGTATTCCTTATTACTTAATATAATGCTTTTATACTTAATTTTATTTATAAATTTAGGTACAACATTTAATATAAATTCATCAGTAAGTTTTTTAGAATCCCTAATACCTAAATCCTCTAAAAATTTAACATCTTCTTTTTTAACCAAAGATGCAGTAACAACAATAGGTCCAAAAAAGTCGCCAGTTCCAACTTCGTCTGATCCAACAGTTGTTGCATTATAATATTTAGAGTAATCAACAGGGTCTTTTTTATCATTATCTATTTGTGCTTTCCACATATTAGCATCAACAAATGCAGAAGGACCTTGAAACATACATTTACCACTATTATATAAAGTTATAATTGTATCCTCTTCCTGAGCTTGAAAAATAGCATAAGGAGGAGTTTTATCTCTTAATTTATCTTTATAATAATCAATTATTTTCTTTTTTTCATCTTCATTTACTTTTATTACAATATTCATAAAATTAATCACCAAATAAATTGTAACAAATTTTAAAAGAAATTGCAAAAATAAAATTATCTGTAAAAAAATTATAAAAATCATGGAATAATTAAAAGATATACGTTATAATAATTAATAGAGGTATATATTTATGGGAATTGTAGATATTTTAATTATAATTTTTATATTATCTTTTGGAGTACTTGGGAGTAAAAGAGGATTCTTTAAACAGACAGTAACAACAGTAGGAAGTATTTTAGTATTTGTTCTTGCTTATTACTTTAAAGATGGTGTTGCTAACTTTTTAACATTTAACTTACCATTTTTTAACTTTAAAGGAGAAATACTTGGACTTACATCATTAAATATTATTATGTATCAACTTATTGCTTTCTTACTTATGGTACTTATATTTTCAGGTATTCTTGCAGTAATAATAAAAATAACAGGTATTTTTGAAAAAATATTAAGACTTACTATAGTACTTGGTATTCCCTCAAAAATATTAGGATTTATACTTGGCTTAGTAGAAGGATATGTTATAACATATATAATTCTATTTATATTAATGTTACCAATACTTAAAATTGATATAATAAACAACTCATCATTTGCAAGGCCAATATTAAAATCAAGTCCAGTTATATCAAATATTGTAGGAACAACTAAAGATACATGTCTTTCAATATATGATTTGGTAAATGATTACTCAAAAGATAAAGATAAAGATAAATTTAATAAAGAAGCAATAAGAATAATGCTTTCTAATAATATGATAACAAAATCTTATGTAGAAGAATTAATAAATAAAGGTAAATTAGATAAAAGTTATGGAGGTTTATTATGATATATGTAAAAGATAATAATTTAGAAAGAGAAGTAAATGAAGGTAAAGTTTTAGTAGACTTTTTTGCAACATGGTGTGGACCTTGTAAGATGTTAGGAGCAGAACTTGAAGATATAGTAAATTCAAGAGGAGAGATAAAAATAGTAAAAGTAGATGTAGATGAAAACCCAATTTTAGCACAACAATATGGTATTATGTCTGTACCAACACTTTTATACTTTAATAATGGTAAACTTGTAAAAAAAGATATAGGTTTTATGCCAAAAGAAGTAATATTAGATAATTTTAAAAACATGTAAAAAATCTACATGTTTTTTTTCATAAAATTCGTACAAAGGCACAAAAAATGTTATACTATAGGTATATTTTTATATAGAAAGGAGAATATATGAATATTAACATTATTAAAGTAAATGATAAAAAATTAGCACAGAAAGCAAACGATTATTTAACAAAATTAATTCGTGATGAAAAAAAATATGATAAAAATATAAACGAACAATGTGAAGTAACAATGTTATATGATACATTTTATGAAAATAGTAATGTATGTATTTTACTAGCACAAATAGATAATCAATTTGTTGGCTATCTATATGGATATATGATAGATATAGGAGATGCTTATTTAAATAAAAAGGCAAAACTTGAGGCTATGTTTGTTGATGAGAAATATAGAAATAATAAAGTAGGAGAAAGTCTAATTAAAGAATTTAAATTATGGGCTAGTAAACATCAAGCAAAATATATAGAATTAACAGTACTAAACGAAAACAAAAAGGCGATTAAACTATATGAAAAAAATGGTTTTAAAAGCCAAAAAATGGTTATGGAGTGTGATATTTAAAAAATAGAGCAAAAACCCTATTTTTTTTCTTCATAATAAATATTTGTACTATCTAAAGACTTGATAAAACTATTCTTTATATCATTGCTAATTAACACTTCATAAATAACTGTATCACTAAAGTACTTATTTAAAATTGTTACATCTTTACATATATTATTTAAAAGCTTTAAGTTGTCTATATTGGTTTTTAATACAAGTTTTATACTATTATCTAGTTTTAATAATGTTATATTGTTAAAACAGTCGTTTATAGAGTTAAAGTAACATCTTGAAAGGTTACCATATCCAAGTTTTATTCCCCCAAAATACCTTATAACAACTCCTAAAGTATAATTTAAATTCTTATACTTTAAAGCTTCAAGTATTTTATATCCACTAGTTTTAATAGGTTCTCTATCATCACTATACTTTTCGTAATTATCTATTATATAAGCATAACATATATGACTTGCATCTTTATATAATACTTTTAAATCACTTAAGATGTTATTTACATCCTCTATATTTGATACTTTATATAAAAAAGCAATAAACTTTGATTTATTAAAGGTCAAAGTATTACTTGTATTATCACTTATAATATACACTAAAACCATCTCTTTTCTTTGTATATAATTTTAACAAACACTTTAAAAAATTACAAGTTTTTGATACAATAGTTATGGTGATATTTATGGAAGACTATAGGTTTAATAGTGATACATTACTTCATTCAGTATCATTTGATTTATATAAATTATATAGTATTATGCAAAATGGTATTTTATCTAAAAATGAAGCAGAAAAACAAGGTATAAATTTTTCAAGAAATCATTTTAGTTATAACTTTGATGATTATATTTCTATGACAAAACCATTTTATACATCAAGTGATGATGAAAACTCTTGTTACAGAAAATATGTAGAAAGAGGAATAAGTTTAATTATCGAAGATACACCTTATATATCAAATGATGCCCTGATGTATTTTAATCATGCAGATGAAGTATTTGTAAAGGATAAAGTCCCAAAAGAAAATATAAAAGGTTTAATGGTACCAGAAAAATATATGTCATACCAGCTTAGTGACTTACCAATGCTTCCAATAGAAGCAAAAAGCTATGTCAACATTAAACATTGTACTGACAACTTAATAAGACTTTTAAAATCATTAGGGCATAAAGTAGATATGGAATATTATAATGATATATTAAGAGAAATGTATGAAACGCTTCAGGCTTTAAACGTATCAAAAAATGATGAAGAACTACTAAATGATTATAAAGAAGCCAAATGTGCTCTTGATGATTTTATAAGTGTTGAAGTAGAAAACTGTTTTAAAAAATTATTAAATAAAGATCAAGTTTTATTAAGTGATGCAATAAGTTATATAAATAATAAAACATTAAATTTAAAAATATATAATGCTAAATTATTAAAAAGAGGTAACTTTAGATGACAACAAATAAAGTAAAAGAAAAATTAAAACTAGTACCAGAAAAACCAGGATGTTATATTCATAAAGATATAAATGGTAATGTTATATATGTTGGTAAAGCTAAAAATTTAAAAAGAAGAGTAAGCTCATACTTTAATAAAATTCATACTGGTAAAACTAAAGCACTTGTTGATACTATAGATGATTTTACTTATATTGTAACTAAAACAGATGCAGAATCATTTATATTAGAAATAAACTTAATAAAAAAATATAGTCCTAAATACAATATCTTACTTAAGGATGATAAAACTTATCCTTATATAATGCTTACAAATGAAAAATATCCTATTTTAAAAATTATAAGAAGTAAAAAACGTAAGAAAACTAAAAATAAATTATTTGGACCATATCCAAATGTTACTAGTGCTAAAGATACAGTATCTATATTAAATAGAATTTATCCATTAAGAAAATGTGAAAGAATGCCAAAAGATACTTGTCTTTATTACCATATAAATGAATGTTTAGGATATTGTAAATATAAAATAGATGAAGAAAAAATAAAAGAAATGATAAAAGAAATAACATCTATTTTAAATGGAGATCATAAAATACTTACAAAAAGACTTCAAGAAGAAATGCTAAAAGCAAGTGAAAGCTTAAATTATGAAAAAGCAAACATGATAAAACATGAGATAGAAGATATAAAAGAAACTGTTGAAAAACAAGTAATTGTATCAAATGTAGAATACAACTTTGACTGTTTTGCTTATATAATAAAGGATGATTTTATATCATGTGAAACACTTTTTGTAAGAAAAGGAGTAGTTGTTGGTACAGTAAATGAAATCTTTAGTTTAAAAGAACAAGAAGATGATTTTATAACAAGATATATAATAGATTTCTATACAAAATATGAAGTACCAAAACAAATAATTGTAAAAGATGAAACAGATATTGATACATTAAGGGAAATATTAAATACAAATATAAAACAAGTATCAAAAGGTAAATTAAATGATATTTATAAAATGACTTTAGAAAATGCTAAAATATCTCTTGATAATGAATTAGAAAAATTAAGAAAAGATGAAAACACTAAAAAGGCTGTAACAGAGGATTTAAAACGTTTATTAAACTTAAAAAATTTAGAAAGAATTGAACTTTTTGATAACTCCCATCTTTTTGGAACTTTTTATGTTGGAGGTATGGTTGTATATAATAATATGGAACCCCAAAAAGATGAATATAGAAAGTTTAAAATAGATAAAAATGTAACTAATGATATAGATGCCATGAAAGAAGTAATATATCGTAGATACTATAGAGTACTAGTTCAAGACCTTAAAAAGCCAGATTTAATAATTGTAGATGGCGGAGAAACACAAGTAAAAGCAGTACTTGAAGTATTAAATAGTTTAAACCTTTCTATAAAAGTTGCAGGTTTAAAGAAAGATGATAATCATAGAACTAAAGTACTTATAAATGAGCTTTTAGAGGAAATACCATTACCTAAAGATAATAAATTATTTTTATACCTTACAAAAATGCAAGATGAAGTACATAGATTTGCTATAACATATCATAGAGATATAAAAGCAAAGGGTAGTATTTCATCAATACTTGATAATATAAAAGGCATAGGAAGTGTAAGAAGAAAAGCACTACTTAAAAAGTATAAAAATATAAATAAAATAAAAGAAGCTCCTTTAGAGGAACTATCAAAAATAATACCAAAAGATGTAGCGCAAAACTTGTTAGAGTTTCTAAATGGGAAATAAAAAGAAAAAACAGCTCGCAATGAGTTGTTTTTTCTTCTGTAAGTTTCTTTTAATAAAGAATAAATACTAAACTTTATTTTAAGTAATTACGCGCTAACTTTAAAATTTCAAGAAGTGAAACTTAAAGCAAACTTACAAGCAAAAATGAAATACTGTTAGACTACTAATCTAACGATTAATATTATATAATATGCGAAATTAAAATGCAAGTACTTTTTTTGAAAAAATTTCCAAAATTTTACAAACTTTACAAATTATCTAAAAATTAATTTTAAAAATATTATAAGCTTCTCAAAAATAAATATTGACTTGGGGGGGGGGGTATTATAGTATAATTAATATATAATAGATAATAATATAGGGAGAAGTAAGCTATGGAAAAAGATAAAAAGAAAATAATATTAATAAGTATTGGAGTAATACTTTTAATAACACTTGTTGTTGGACTTTCATATGCTATGTATACATTTACTGGCAGTGGAACAAAAGAAAATGTAATACAAACAGGACATATAGTAATTACATTTAATGATGTGAATAATATAAGTATTCAAAATAGGTATCCTGAAACAGATAGTGAAGGCTTAGCAAATACTGATGCTAATTCACAAATGACATTTACTGTAACAAGTGATATAACAGGAAGCACTAAGGTAAATTATGCTTTAGGTATAACAGATATACAAGAGGGTGCTACATTAACACAAAAAAATATAAAAATATATTTAAAAAAGGGAAATAATGTAGCGGCAGGATTTACAGAAAATAAAGGAGAACTAATATCAAGTTTTAAACCACTTTATATAGAAAATGTAATGACAAGTCATGTATTATTAACAGATGTAATAAGTGGAAGTGAAGTACATACATACACATTAAAGGCATGGATAGATGAAAATTATAAATTGCCAAGTACTGAAAGCAATACTAATGGAATACATACAAGCAATACAACTAGTGAAACATTTACATTTAAAATAAAGGGCTATGGAACGACAGAAAGTATAGAAGTGAAAAGACCAACATTAAATCAATTAATATTAGGTGCTAATAATAGCAATGTATTAAATACTACTGCAACACTTACTGATACATATTCTAATGCAGGAGATGCAAGCGGATTATATAAATCCATAGATGGTGAAACAAATAGTGGAACAACATATTTTTATAGAGGAGATGTAACAAATAATTATGTATCATTTGCAAATATGTTATGGCGAATAGTTAGAATAAATGAAGATGGCAGTATAAGAATACTGCTTCAAGATGGAATAAATAATAATACAACATATCAGTTTAATCCAACCGGAAATGAATATACATATATGTATTATAGTAATAGCGATGTTGATAATGGAATAAAAAGAACAGTTGATACATGGTATAATGATAATTTAAAAACTTATGAAAATTATGCAGCAGATACAGAATTTTGTGAACAGTATAAAGTTAGTTGGAGTACATCAGGTTATACAGCAGGAAATGAAACAGTAGTTGCAATAGAAAATTATACATCAAATTTCAAATGTAGCACTGATGGTAATGGAAAAGGAATAATAACAACAAAGGTAGGACTATTAACATATGATGAAGCAGTACATGCTGGAAATCATTATAGTAAACCAAGTAATTCATATATTACAAATGGAAATAATTATTGGTTAATGAGCCCTGCCGGCGCTAGTAATTATGGTCATACTAATGCTAGCGCTTGGGAAGTTAGTAGTAAGGGTTATATCAGCTCCGTCAGTGTCGACATCAATGTCAACTACACCCTCTACGCCGTGCGCCCAGTTATCTCTCTTAAGGCTGATACTATAGCAACAGGCTCTGGTACAAGTGATGACCCTTATATCGTACAAACAAACTAAAAAATATATTCTAAAAGTATCTAAAGGTTTTTGAATTTTATCAAAAATCTTTTTATTTTACGTAAAGTAAAAAATTATATGGTCTTTTTATGTAAAAATAGGTCTAAAGGCTTTACAAATATAGAAAAAATGGGTAAAATTATGGTGTAGAGTGGATGAAAATGGAGGGAAGTGGTAGAAATTATGTTGATGGGTGAGTTTCATCATAATATTGATGATAAAAAACGTATGATTATTCCATCTAAGTTTCGCTATGAATTAGGAAACGAAGTAGTTGTTACCAGAGGACTTGATAATTGTTTATTTATTTACTCTTTAAAAGAATGGCAAAAGGTTATTGATAAACTTAATACTTTGTCATTTACTAAAAAGGATGCTAGAAGTTTCACTAGAATATTTTTATCAGGTGCTGTTATAACAGAATTTGATAAGCAAGGAAGAATAAAACTTCCAGGTATGTTAGCAGAATATGCCAATCTTACAAAAGAATGTGCCATAATTGGAGTTAATGAAAGACTTGAAATATGGAATCTTGATTCTTGGAATACTTATCTTAATTCTAACAGTGAAAATATAACAACAGCAGTTGAAACATTATTTGAGAATAATGAAAATTAAGGGGATAAGGTTATGAAACATATAAGTGTATTAAAGGAAGAAGCCATAAACGGTTTAAATATTAAAAGTGATGGTATCTATGTTGATATGACACTTGGTTATGCAGGTCATGCAAGTGAAATATTAAAAAGACTAGATAAAGGCTTTCTATATGGTTTTGATAAAGATAGTTATGCTTGTTCTTGTAGTTATGAAACATTATCTAAGATAGGTAAAAACTTTAAAATATTTAATACTGGTAATATAAATATGAAAGATACCCTAGAAGGTATTAATGTAACTTTAGTTGATGGTTTTTTATTTGACCTTGGCTTATCAAGTGTTGAAATAGATGATGCCGAAAGAGGCTTTAGTTACATGAAGGAAGCAAGACTTGATATGAGGATGGATAAATCATCTAACCTTTCAGCTTATGAAGTTGTAAATAATTATAGCTTAAATAATCTTGTTAAAATATTTAGGGAATATGGTGAAGAAAAACATGCTGTAAAAATAGCAAATGAAATAATAAATGCAAGAAGTATAAAAAATATAGAAACAACTTTAGAACTTGCGGATATTATTGATAGATGTATTCCATATAAAGAAAAAAGAGGAAGTCATCCTGCTAAAAAGGTATTTCAAGCTATAAGAATTGAAGTAAATAATGAACTTGAAGAATTTACTAAGGCTTTAACTGATGCTTTATCTATGTTAAATGTTGATGGTTATATAGTGTGTATTACATTTCATTCTTTAGAAGATAGAATATGTAAAAATATATTTAAAAAGGTAAGTACGGTAGACCCAGTGTTAAAGGGTATGCCAAATGTTGACCCTAAGCTTTTACCTGATTATGAAGTAATAACAAATCATCCAATATTACCAACAGATGATGAAATTATAAATAATAAAAGAAGTAAAAGTGCTAAACTTAGAATAATAAAAAGAATAAAATAAGGAGGATTTATGAAAAAACAAAAGCAGAAAAAGAGTAAAATTAATAAAGTAGTATTAACATTTTCGATACTTATGGCTTTAATATTTCCACTTTTCTCAGTTTATTCAAAATCTTTGTTATCAAAAGTAAATTATGAAGTAGAGGAAATAAAAGAAGAAAAGGCTGAAATATTGAAAAGTAATGAGGACTTAAAAATGCAAGTTAATGAGCTTGCATCCTTATCAAATTTAGAAGAAGTAGCTAAAAAGTTAGGATTACATTATACTTATAATAATGTAAAAATAGTAGAGTAAAGGAGAAAATAATATGAAAGAGAAAAACAATAATATTAAGTTTAACTTTTTATATTTTGTTTTAACTCTTTTTTGTTTTGGTATTATTTTATATAGAACATCATATCTTGCAACAGCAACTACTATTGATGGTATTAATATAAAGGAATTTGCCAGTGAAAGAAAAATATATGAAAGTGTTATACCATCAGTAAGAGGTAATATAAAAGATGTAAATGGGGAAACGCTTGCAACAACGGTATCGACATATAAGCTTATTGCTTATTTATCTCCGGCAAGAAGTGAAGGTATGGATAAATTATATCATGTTGCTGATAAGGAAAAAACTGCTAAAGAATTATCTAAAGTAATTGATATGAAAGAAGAAGATATTTTATCTATTTTAAATCAAGAAGATTTATACCAAGTTGAGTTTGGTACTGCTGGTAACAACCTAACACAAACAGTAAAAGAAAAAATAGAAAGTTTAAATCTTCCAGGTATTTCATTTATAGAAAGTAAAGAAAGATATTATCCAAATGGTGATTTTGCTTCATATATTATAGGTTATGCCAGAAGAAATGAAGATGGCGTAATTGAAGGAGAACTTGGTCTTGAAAGTGTTTTAAACGATCAATTAAAGGGACAAGATGGTTATACATCATACCAAGTTGATGTAAATGGTTTTAAGATAGCAGGTACTAAAGAAATATACGAAAAGGCTAAAGATGGTGTTGATGTTTATTTAACTATTAATAATAATATCCAGTATATACTAGAACAAGCTTTGAATGAAACAAGTGATAAATATGGTTTTGAGTGGATGGTTGGTGTTATAGCAGATGCTAAAACGGGAAAGATACTGGCTGCTTCTCAAAAGCCATCATATAATCCAAACCCAACAAGTCTTGATATAACATCATATCTTGATTTAACAGTTGCAGAACCTTTTGAACCAGGTTCAATTATGAAAACATATACATATATGGCAGCCCTTGAAAGTGGTAAATATAAAGGTGATGAAAAGTTTTTATCAGGAAGCTATAAAGTGGATGATAACCTAACAATTTATGACTGGAATAGAAATGGTTGGGGAGAAATTACTTATGATGAAGGTTTTATAGGGTCATCAAATGTTGGAATCATTAACATATTAAATAATTTTATTGATGGCGATACTATGTATAAATATTTTAAAAAATTAGGTTTTGGTGAAAAAACAAATATTGTTTTAGCAAATGAAGAACCTGGTAAAATATCATTTCATTACCAATCTGAAATTTATAATGCAGGTTTTGGACAAGGTATAACAACAACTCCAATGCAACATATAAAAGCCTTAACATCTATTGCTAATGATGGTGTTATGTTAAAACCCTATATAATAGATAAAGTAGTAACTAAAGATGGGGAAGTAATATATAAGGGAGAAAAAGAAAGTTTAGGAGTTGTTGCAAGTAAAGCAACAACTGACTATATAAAAGATTTAATGTATAAAACAGTTCACACAAGATATGCTTTTACAACAGGAGATATATACGATATTGATGGTTATGATTTAATTGGTAAAACAGGTACAGCTCAGCTTGTAAATGAAGAAACAGGTGCATATTATGTAGGAGATTATTATAATACAAGATCATTTGTTGGTATGTGGCCTTATAAAGACCCTGAAGTTATCATATATTTTTCAGTTAGGAAATCCTCTTCATCATCAAAACCTCTTACATCTACTGTAAAATCAGTTGTTAAAAATGTAAGTACATATCTTAATATTTATGGAGATAAGGATAATAATACTAAAGAAAATTACAAGATGGATAGTTATTTAAATAAAAAAGTTAAAGATATTACAAATGCTTTAAATAAAAATGGTAATAAAGTAGTAGTTATAGGAGATGGCGAAAAAATAATAGATCAGTATCCTAAAAAAGGTTATCTTTTAAGTAGTAATGATACCGTTATATTAAAAACAAATGGTAATTACAAAATGCCATCTTTAATAGGCATGTCAAAGAAAGAAGTAGTAGAAATTTGTAGTATGTTAGATTTAAACTGCACTTTCGATGGCTTTGGTTATGCAAATAGTCAAAGTATAAAAGAATCATCTAGTATAAAAAAGAAAGATGAATTAAAGGTTGTATTTAAAGAATTATATTAAAAACCTTGAAAGTAACTTAAATTTTATGATATTATATATTTAATTTAAAGAGGTGAACTTTATGAAAAATGTTATATTAACTGGAGAAAGACCAACAGGACCACTTCATATAGGTCATTATGTTGGTTCCCTAAAAAAAAGAATAGAGATGCAAAATAGTAATCTTTATGACATTTATATTTTAGTTGCAGACCTTCAAGCACTAACAGATAATTTTGATAATCCTAAAAAGATTAGGGATAATATAATGGAGGTTGTTCTTGATAATTTATCTGTAGGTATTGACCCTAATAAATGTACTTTTGTTATTCAGTCCCAAATTCCTGCACTTCATTATTTACCATTATATTATGAAAATTTGGTAACTTTATCAAGACTTGAGAGAAATCCAACTGTAAAAAAAGAAATAATAGAAAGAAATTTTAATAAAAGTTTACCAGTTGGTTTTGTAAATTATCCCATAAGTCAAGCAGCAGATATAACAGCTTTTAAGGCAACTCATATACCAGTTGGGGAAGATCAACTTCCAATGATAGAGCAAACAAGAGAAATAGTGGATTCATTTAACAAAACATATAAAACAGATATATTAGTAAAACCAGTGCCAGTATTATCAAGTAATTTAAAAGAACAAAGATTACCTGGTATTGATGGTAAAGAAAAAATGAGTAAGTCTTTAGGCAATACAATTTATTTAAAAGATGATAGTAAAACAGTATATAAAAAAGTTATGATGATGTATACTGATCCAAACCACATAAAAGTGGAAGATAAAGGCAAAGTGGAAGGTAACACAGTTTTTACATATCTTGATTGTTTCTGTAATGATGCTTTAGTAAAAAAGTACTTAAGCAATTATAATACTTTAGATGAAATAAAAAAACATTATGAAAATGGTGGTCTTGGAGATGTTACTATAAAAAAACTTTTGTATAATTGTTTAGAAGAATTTTTAACTCCAATAAGAGAAAGAAGAGCATATTACGAAGCAAGAAAAGAAGAAGTATTTAATATGTTAATAAAGCATACTAAAAAAGCCGTTTTAGTAAGTAATGAAACTTTGAAAGAAGTAAGAGATAAAATAGGTATCAATTATTTTGAAGATGAAGATTTTAAAAAAGAAAATATAAAAAATTAAGAATTATTAATAAATTAAGGTACATAATAAAAATGGTGATTATTATGTACCTTTTATCATGTTTTATATTTTATTCCATTTTTGGTTACTTTTTTGAAACCATTTTAGGAATAATTACAAAATCATATTATAAAAGTGGCTTTTTACATGGCTTTTGGACACCAATATATGGTATAGGATCTGTAATTATAATATTACTTTCTAATTATTTTTTTAAAAATCTTCATCTTCCAAGATGGAAAGAAACAATTATTGTCTTTTTTATAATGGCTATTTTTTTAACATGTATTGAAGCTATAGGAGGTATTTTAATTGAAAAGACTTTCCATGTTGTTTTCTGGGATTATACTAAATATAAGTTTCATATAGGACATTATATATCACTTGAAGTTGCTCTTATGTGGGGTGTTATAAGTGTTATATTTATTTATTTAATAAATCCTTTATTTGCTGGAATTATAAAAAAGGTTCCATCATTTGTTACTATAAGTTTGTCTATTTGTATGGTTTTAGACTTTTTATACACAATTATAAATGGTACGATAAAAAAGTAATAAAAAAAGTTCTATAACTAGAACTTACGATATAAACCAACAACCTTACCTAATATTGTAACATTATCTAATATAATAGGCATCATAGTATCATTTTCAGGCTGTAATCTAAAATGACCGTTTTCTTTATAAAAAGTTTTTACAGTTACTTCATTATTATCATTCATAGCAACAACTACTTGACCGTTTCTTGCTGTATTACATCTTTCAACAATTATTATATCATTATCATAAATACCTTTATTAATCATAGATTCTCCAGATACTTTTAAGGTAAATATTTCCTTTTTTGTATTTATTAAATTAACTGGAAGTGAAAAATATTCATCTGGCATTTCAATAGCTTCAATAGGACTTCCTGCAGTTATTTTACCAAGTAAAGGAACATTTGCAACACCATCATTTTTATCACTATATTCATTAGGAACTAAAAGTTCAATAGTTCTATTTTTTATACCTTCCTTTTTAATATATCCTTTTTCTTGTAATTTATTAAGATGCATTTGGATAGTAGCAGTACTATTCAAATTAGTTTGTTTACATAAATCTCTAACTGTTGGGGCATAACCATTGTTAGCCATAAACTTTTTTAAATTGTCAAGTACAAATTTTTGTCTGTTAGTTAGTTTTTCCATTATAACCTTTCCTTTCAAGAAATATATTAGCATACTATTTGTAAAATGTCAAACATTTGTTTACTTTTTTAAAATAAATTATTGACACAGAACAAATGTTTGTGTTATTATATAGATGTTGAAGGGAGAAAGAGATTTATGAAAAATTTAAGAATTGCTGCTTTATTTTATTTAGTTATGATGGTATTAACATTTATAATATCAGCAAAAGTTACAAAATTTGAAAGTAAGGAGGATTACAATAAATATAAAAGTAATGTTGTTATAAATTATCTTGGATAAACTTAAGTATAAACATTTATAAAACTATTTACTTTTTATAAAAATTGTAATAGAATAACATTATAATTTTATTTAAATGCGATGATGGAGCTTGGAAACTCCTAGCAATATTATTACAAGGTGATTCTAATACTTATTTAGAATAAATAGAGTGGAACCGCGGATAATAGTTATTCGTCTCTATATTATAAGAAGTATTTGGAATCATTTTTTATTTTTAGGGTGGTGTAAGTTATGAATAAAAAAGATTTTATTAGAAACATGAAATATGCAAAGTATAAAAAAATAGTTATTACAAAAAACAATGATGATACATATTTATTTGATGCAAGTTGTAAGGAAATGAGAGAAGAAGAAACATACATAGAACGTAGAATTAAAAATACCAAAGACTTAGCTACATATTTAATAGATGACTATATAAATAGAAGTTTTAGTATAAGAATAATATCAAAAGGTAAGGTAAAAGATAGTGATATGGAATATGTAACTTATATTAATGAAGATGAAGATATATTAAAACTTATTGCTCTTAATATAAAAAAATCCTTTCCTGAAATTTGTGATGTTGTAAATAATAATGCTGCAACTTTAAATAAAATTTATAATAAAATAGAAACAGGAGAAATACAAAGTATTATTGTAAAAGAAGATAATTATAATAGTATAAAATATATAAAAAATAGTAAGGATACTTTTTATAAAAATTATGATTTATATAATACTTTGGTTATAAATGTTAATAGAAATTTTGAGACAAAAGAGGAATTAGGGAAAATGCTTACCTTTTTTATGGAACATAATAGTAATGATATTATGTCAAATATTACAACTGTTTCTAGATATACATTAAATGAAGCACACCTTGTAACATATAAAAATGGTATTTTATATATAAGGGGTAGTAAAATATTAAGTGATTTATTTTATATTAAAAAATTATCCAAAGAAATGATAAATATAAGGAGGAAACAATTATGAAAATGGATGATATAGTAACTTTTTGTAAAAATTATGGTTTTATTTACCAAGGAAGTGAAATTTATGGTGGACTTGCTAACACTTGGGATTTTGGACCACTTGGAGTTTTGCTTAAAAATAATGTAAAACAAGCTTGGATGAAAAAATTTATACAGGAGGACCCTAATAATGTTGCACTTGATGCTGCTATTTTAATGAACCCTAAAACTTGGGAAGCATCAGGACATATTAAAACATTTCAAGACCCCCTTATAGACTGTAAAGAGTGCAAATCACGTTTTAGAGCAGATAAGTTAATTGAAGAAAAGCTAAACATTGAAGCTGGTGGTATGACTCAAGATGAACTTATGGAAACAATAAAAAAAGAAGGTATAACATGTCCTAAATGTGGTAAACAAAACTTTACTGATATAAGACAATTCAATCTTATGTTTAAAACATTTCAAGGTATAACAGAAGATAGTAAAAGTGTTGTATACCTTCGTCCTGAAACAGCACAAGGAATATTTGTTGATTATCTTAATGTATTAAGAAGTATGAGATTAAAATTACCATTTGGTATAGGACAAGTAGGTAAAAGCTTTAGAAATGAGATAACTCCAGGAAACTTTATATTTAGAGTAAGAGAGTTTGAGCAGATGGAACTTGAATTTTTCTGTAAACCAGGAACTGAACTTTCATGGTTTAAATACTATAAAGAATTTTGTTATAACTTCCTATTAAGTCTTGGTATTCCTAAAGAAGATTTAAGATTAAGAGATCATCAAAAAGAGGAATTATCATTTTATAGTAATGCAACAACTGATATAGAATACAAATTTCCATTTGGTTTTGGAGAACTTTGGGGAATAGCATCACGTACTAATTATGACCTTTCAAAGCATCAAGAGTATTCAGGATGTAACATGGAATATTTAGACCCAGCAACAAATGAAAAATATATACCATATGTTGTTGAACCATCTGTTGGAGTTGAACGTATGATTCTAATGCTTTTATGTAATGGTTACAAAAAAGAAACTTTAGATAATGGAGAAGAAAGAGAAATATTTAAAATACATCCATATCTTGCACCATATAAAGTAACAATTCTTCCATTAATAAAGAAATTACATAGTGAAAAAGCCAAGGAAATATATAAAGATTTATCAAAATATTTTATGTGTACTTATGATGAATCAGGAAGCATTGGTAAACGTTATAGAAGAAGTGATGCTTGTGGTACACCATTTGCTATTACAATAGATGATGATACTATAAATAATAACACAGTTACTCTAAGAAATAGAGATACTATGGAACAAACAACAATTTCTTTAGATAAACTTAAAGATTATGTGTTGGAAAAATGTGAATTTTAATGACAGAAGAAAGAACAATTATAAATGAACTTATTAAAATTTTTGATACAAAAGATATAGATTTTATGGGGTTTGAAATAACTAAAAATAATCCCCTTCAGTATCATCATATCATCTTTAAATCAAATGGAGGCAAAACAACAATAGATAATGGAGCTTTACTTACAAGTAGTTCTCACGCCTTGTTTCATAAAATAGTAAGACAAGACTTTTATCTTTCTAAAAAAATAACAAGAGAATTTAAAAAACTAAATGAAAGTAAGACAAAGCCTAGCTTAAATTATTATGAAACAATAAACAAATATTTAGAAGAATATGAGGAATATTTAGAATTTAGTAAGAAAAATAAAAAGATGATTAGAGTAAAAAATAAAAATATCTAAAGAAAGCAGTAGGTTAGATTTTTTAAGGTTTAACCTATTGCTTTTTTAAATATTTTATGTTACGATAGACATACTTTTGGAGGCAGAAAATGAAAGATGACAATAATGTTATATTAATGGATAAAGAGGGCTTTAAAAGACATCTTGAAAAGATAGATACCCTAAAGAAGAAAATATCTAAAATAAGAAGTGAAAAGCATAATACGCTATCATACTCAAAAAGCGATGGTTTTCACCCCGCAGCTATGCAAGATATTGAAGCTTTAGAAACTCTAGCTATTAATGAACTTAAAGAAATGACAAATGAGCTTCATAAAATATCAATTATAGAAAAAGATTTAGATACCTCTTTAATAGATATAAATGATTTTGTTACCATATCTATAAATGATGGCACTGAAACTTCAAACCTAACATTAAAATTAGTAGGGGGAGAAGGCGAATTTTTTGATGATGAGGTAATGTCTGTTTCACTTAATTCTCCACTTGGTAAAGCTATTTATCATAAAAAAATTAATGAACTTGTAACATATAATGTAGATGGTTCATTAATAAATGTTTTAATTATTGATAAATTTGATTCTATAAAGGAAAATGAGGTAATAATAAGAAAAAATACGATTGACATTTAACTCGTGTTTTTTCTTTTGGAGGTTAAAAATGAGAGGAGTATATATACACATACCATTTTGTAAAGAAATATGCAGTTATTGTGATTTTTGTAAACTCTATAAAAACGATGATTTGATAGAAAAATATTTAGAAGCTCTAGAAAAAGAAGTAGAAAAATATTATATGAATGATAAAGTAAAAACCATTTATGTAGGAGGGGGAACACCATCTTGTCTAAACAAAAAGGAATTAGAAAAACTATTTACTATAATAGATAAATTTAAAATTTCTAAGAACGCAGAAATTACTTTTGAGTGCAATATAAGTGATATAACTCTTCCCCTTTTAAAACTTATAAGTAAAAAAGGAGTAAATAGACTAAGTATAGGAATAGAAAGCTTTAATAAAAAGTTTCTTGATATAATGCATAGAAGTTATGTGGATGTAAAT
The DNA here is from genome assembly GCA_934098705.1 of uncultured Bacilli bacterium. Taxonomy (GTDB): domain Bacteria; phylum Bacillota_I; class Bacilli_A; order RF39; family UBA660; genus CAG-611. The sequence goes on from CAKOPC010000001.1 coordinate 61,081, forward strand.
AAAAAGATGAAAATGGTAAAAAAATACTTTAAAAATGTAAATGCAGATTTAATATATGGATTAAATAATGAAACTATAGATGATTTGGAAGAAGAACTTGACAAAATACTGAAATTAAACTTAAAACATATATCAATTTATTCACTTATCTTAGAAAAAAATACTCTTCTTAGTATTAATAACTATAAAGAAATAGATAATGATATGTCGAGAACTATGTATGATATAATTACTAAAAAGCTAAAAGAAAATGGTTATATTCATTATGAAATAAGTAACTTTGCTAAACCAAACTATTACTCAAGACATAATATGATATATTGGAATAATATGGAGTATTATGGTTTTGGACTTGGGGCATCAGGCTTTGTTAATAATAAAAGGTATACTATAACAAGAAGTCTTAATAATTATTTAAATGATTTTAAAAGAGTGGAAGAATACGAAGTAACAGAAAAAGAAAATATGGAAAACGAAATGATTTTAGGGCTTAGAAAAACAAAAGGAGTAAGTAAATCTAGGTTTTATCATAAATATGGTAAAAAAATTGAGGATGTCTTTAACGTTAAAAACTTATCTTTCAATAAAAATAATTATTATATACCTGAAAAATATTTATATGTATCAAATTTTATTTTGGAAGACTTTGTTGATATTTAGTAAAATATCTGTCAAAATTATAAGTTCTTCTTGTTATAAATAATATATTTTAGTATACTAAAAATAGATAATAAGGAGATATAAATATGGCAAATTGGGATAAAGAATATATAAAATTATGTAAAAAAATATTAGAAGAAGGCACTTTAGTTCAAAATAGAACAGGTACTGATTCTATTAAAATACCGGGTTATTTTTTGGAGTTTGACCTTCAAAAAGAGTTCCCAGTATTAACAACTAAAAAACTATATTTTAAAAATGCTATAACAGAGATACTATGGATTTACCAAGCTAAATCAAATGATGTAAGATGGCTTAAAGAAAGAGGAAATCATATTTGGGATGAATGGGAAATAGATGATGATGGTATTTGGCATGCTACCCAGATGCTTCCAAATAAAGAAGGCGTTTTAGAAAAAGTAAAGGTAGAGAAAAAGTTTGATAAAAAATATGCTAACACAATAGGTACTGCATATGGTTATATCGTTAATAAATACAACTTAACAGATAAAATAATAAATACTATTAAAAACAATCCAAGAGATAGAAGAATAGTAATATCACTATGGCAAGATAAATATTTAGAAACAGCTGTTTTACCATCATGTGTTTGGTCAACAGAATGGGATGTAACAGGAGAATATATAAATCTTTTCGTTCATCAAAGAAGCTGTGATGTGCCACTTGGACTTCCATTTAATGTAACACAGTATGCTACACTTTTATCATTAATAGCACAGGTTACAAATTATAAACCAGGTAAAATATATTGGTCTATAAAAGATGCCCATATATACGTAAATCAAGTAGAAGGCATAAAAGAACAAATAAAAAGATATGAAACAAATCCTGATATAAAAGCTCCAACACTTTGGCTTAATAAAGAAATAAAAGATTTTTATAAATTTGATAATTCAAGAGAGTTAAAAGATATAAAAATAAAAAACTACGAATCTTTAGGACCAATAAAATTTGAAATTTCGCAGTAGGGAGGTCTTTATGAAAATAAAAATGATTGCGGCAGTAGGAAAAAACTTAGAACTTGGTTACAAAAATGATTTAATATGGCACTTTAAAGAAGATATGAAATTTTTTAAAGAGAAAACTTTAAATCATGTAGTTGTGATGGGGGATAATACCTACCTTTCCCTTCCTAAAACCTTAAGTAATAGAACAAATATTGTTCTTTCAAAGACAAGATGCGACTTTCCAAGTGATGTTATTTTATATAACGATATAAATCTTTTTCTTGATGATTATAAAGACAAAGATATAGACATCTTTGTAATAGGGGGAGCTACCATATATAAACTTTTCTTAAAATATGCAGATGAACTATACTTAACAGAAATAGATGATACTTTTAAAGATGCAACTGTATATTTTCCAGCATTTAATAAAGAAAACTATGAAAGAGAAGTTTTAAAAACAGTAAAAGAAAATGATATAACATATAAACACGTTTTATATAGGAGGAAATAATGGGTAAAATAATTTTAATAGAGGGAACAGATTGTTCTGGTAAAGAAACGCAAAGTAAACTTTTAACAGAAAAATTAAAAAAACTAGGTTATAGTGCAACCTATTTTACATTTCCCAATTATGATAGCCCAACAGGTAAGATAGTGGGAGGACCATACTTAGGAAAAGAAGAAATATGCAAATCATATTTTAAAGAAGGTGCAAGTCATGTACCAGCTTATGTAGCATCACTTTATTTTGCAGCAGATAGATATTACAATATGCCTCTTCTTTTAAAATTAAAAGAAGAAAATGATTACGTTATTTTAGATAGATATGTATACAGTAATATGGCACATCAAGGTGGTAAAATAAAAGACAAAGTAGAAAGATATAATATGTATGAATTTCTATATCACTTAGAATTTAATATGTTAGGACTTGTAAAACCAGATAAAGTAATATTTTTACATATGCCATATTTATACGCTAAAGAACTAAAACAAAATAGAAAATCTTTAGATGGTCATGAAAAAGATGAAGAACATTTACAAATGGCAGAAAGCTCATATCTTGAATTAAGAGATAAATTTAACTTTTCTTATGTAATATGTGTAAAAGAACATGAAATAAGAGATATCGAAGATATAAATAATGAAGTACTTGATATAATACTAAAATAAGGCCTGATGCCTTATTTTTTTTGCTTTAAATTTATTCCAATAATAGAACCAGATAAAGAAGCTATTAATAAAATTAAAATAAAATATAAAAATGAAACAGTAAGATTTTTTGCTAAAATAGTTATAATAAAAGCTATAAAAATACCTAAAAAAGCCCCTATTAAACCACTTAAATACCCTTTACTTAAACTATTACTACCAATGTAAATACCTCCGGTAAAAAAAGATAAAAATATAACAATAAACTTAAAAATACTAAATACATTTTCCTTTAAAATATCAAAATAATTAAAAATAGAAATTATAAAAGTAAGAAGCAATAAAATACTAAAACTTAAAAGTAAAAACTTACCATATTTCATATATTTTTTAATCATAACACTCACCACTAAAATATATGTAAATGCATAAAAAAATATTAAAATAATCATTATGAAGACAGGTGATAAAATGATTACTTTAAAAATAATACTAATTATAATAACTATATATATAGATATAAAACTAAATCAAAATAAATATGTAACAAACTTTACATACTTAGATATAATATCTATACTTTTAAATATAGTATTAGATATAATACTTATAAAAGGTGAAATAAATATAATTTTATATTTTATAACAACCCTTATAATTATATTATTTAAATATATATATGAAAAACTATATAATAATTCCTATATAATAAAATATAATAATGAAACTATAAACGATTTAAGTTTTAACTTTAAAAGAGTAAAAGAACTTTTAAAAAGTTATAAACTATAATACCTTTTTAAAAGTTTTATACTGATGTATTACTATATAAAGATAACTTAAAAAATAAGATATTAAAAGAGGATACATATCAAGTTTTAAATATAAAAGTAAAAATAAAGTAATGTTTTTAATTATACAACCAATAAGATTTGATATAAATATAGTTTTAGATTTATTAATTGTTTGCAAGATACTAGATAAAGGACCAAGTATATAAGATATAGAAAAAATAATGGCAGATACTCTTAAATAAGAAGCACCAATATCAGTTTTATAGATTAAATTTAATATATAAGATGGGAATAAAACTAAAATAATAGAACAAGGTATACCAATAATTAAAGAATATATAAATGACTGATTTATTCTTTTTTTAACAGTTTTTATATCACCTTTAGCATAACTTCTTGTAATTTCAGGAAGTAAAGCTATAGATACAGCACTAGTTAAAAAGTTAGGCATAAATACAATAGGCATAATATAACCAGTTATAATACCATATTCATTTGTTATATAAGAAATATTATAGCCAAGACGTAAAAAGACAAAAGTTATAATGATAGGTTCTAAAAACATACTTATACTAGATACAAGTCTTGACATAGTAGTAGGTAAAGATATACTCATTATATCTTTTATATCATCTTTAGAACAAATAATATCTTCTCTTTTAATACTTATTTTTTTAGGAGTAAAAAATAAAAATATAAATATAGAGGAAAGTTCACTTATAACATTTGATAAAACAAGAAAACAAACAGCATATATTATCCCATATTTTTTAAAAATAGGAATAAAAATAAGTATTAATACTATTCTTACAATTTGTTCTGTAAAGTTTGATAAAACTTGAGGAAACATCTTTTGTTTACCAAAAAAATAACCCCTTAAAATACTTGATATAGTAATAAAAGGAAGTGTTATAGATATACAAATAATAGGAAGAGTTAAACTCTTATTATGAAGCATAATAGACGCAATAAAAGGAGATAAAATTATAATAATTAGTATAAGCAAACAATCAAATAATAAAACAATAGGTACAACTCCAAGAACTAACTTTTTATTATTTTTAGTATTTTCCGCAACAAGTTTTGATATAGATGTTGGAAGAGAAAGAGTTGCAATAGTTATAAAAAGATTAAAGGTAGGTAATATCATCATATAAAGACCAATACCATAAGACCCTATAGTTTTAGTGGATATAATTTTAATAAGCATACCTAAAACTTTAGTAAGTAGACCACCAATAATTAAAATAATTGTAGATTTAATAAATCTCTCCTTAAATTTTGTATTCATATTATATATATATGAAATAAGTATAAAGCAAAGACTAAAATTAATTATATTTTGTAAAAGAACTTGAAATATATTATGTAAAAATATACTAAATAAGAAAAACATAACTTTATTTGACAAAATAAGATTTTTTCTATACAATATTAGTGTAGAAAGAAGGAATAATATGTATCAAAATAAATTAAATCTTATGCCAAATGATATTTTAGAAAAAGACTTTAAAATTGATACAAGGGGATATAGATTAAAAGAAGTAGACCAATATCTTGACCTTATAATACATGACTATGAAACTTTAATTGATATGATAAAGAAGCAAGAAAAAGAAAAAGATGAACTTCAAAATGAAATATTAAGATTAAAGCAAAGTTTGCGTGAAGCAAATATTAATGTAGAAATTGCAAAAAGAGAAGTGAAAGATAATACTTCTTGTTCTAATTTAGATATATTAAAACGTTTATCAAATTTAGAAAAAACTATATATGGCAAAACAAAAACTGAAGAAAATTATGAATAAATAACATTTTAGGCAAACGCTGCATAATATTATTATGTAGAGGAAAGTCCATGCTCGCAAAAACTGTGATGTTTTTAGTGTTTGTGCTTAGGGAATAAATAACCTAAGGTAGAAATTAATTTTTCTAACGGCGCAAATTTAATTCTAAACCATAAGGCATGAATTAAATATGCATAAAGTGCCACAGAGACGTAGTTATATTAGAAATAATATAAGTGAAACGATTGGTAAACCCCACAAGCGAGAAACCCAAATTATGGTAGGGGAGCTTAAATTTTGGGAATAAAGAACTAATTTTAAGATTAATTATATTAATAGATAAATGTTTGCCACCAAGAAATTGGTACAGAACATGGCTTATTAAATGTTTTTTATATTTTAGGAGAAAATTATGAGTGAAATAGGAGAAATCTTTAAAGAAAAAAGAGAAGAAATTGGCATTACTGTTGAAGAAGCATCATTCGATTTGAAAATAGATAGTGTTTTACTTGATAACTTAGAAGATGGCAATGATAAAGTATTTAAAGATATATTAGAGGTACAAGATGTTATAAAGGCATATGCTAAATACTTAGGTCTTGACCCAGAAGAAATACTAGAAAGTTACCAAGAATATTTATTTAATAAAACTTCTAAAATATCACTTGAAGATATAAAAGAAGGCATAGAAAAGACAAAAAAAATAGAAAAGTTAGAAAACAATAATGAAAATAAAGAACAAAAAATAAAATCTCCTTATACTATAAATAATAGTGGAGATGAAAAAGATAAAAATATTATTATTGCATTATGTATTATATTATTATTTGTACTTGTTATTATGTACTTTATTATAAAAAATTATATATTAAGATAGGAGATAAAAAATATGAAATTTAATTTTCCCACTAAACTTTGTTTTTTAAGAATAATATTTGCATTTATAATTATACTTTTATTGTTATTTCCATTCTATAGATTAGATATAACGTTTCCAAGTATTTTATATAAAGATATGATAATAGATCTAAGATATATTATATGTGGCATAATATTTATATTTGCATCAATTACAGATTATTTTGATGGTAAAATAGCAAGAAAAAGAAAACAAGTAACAAATTTTGGTAAAATGATAGATGCAATAGCTGATAAAATATTAGTAGATTCAGTGCTTATTATATTTGCAGGTTATGGATATATTTCATTATTTGTACCTGTTATAATTATAGCAAGGGATATAATAGTTGATGCTATAAAATTAAGTGTTGCTAAAGAGGGGGGACAACAAGCTGCTATTATGTCAGGTAAAATAAAGACAGCATCTTTAATGATAGGTATGGTATTAACTTTCTTTTATAATTTACCATTTGAACTTATTGGTCTTAAAGTATCAACATTTTTCCTTTACTTTGGAACAATTATGTCTATTATATCTATGATTGAATATTATAAAATTAATAAAAAAATTATTTTTTCAGAGTTTTATTAAAAATAAAAAATAAAAATTGATTAAAAATTGTCTTCAAAATTTTAAATTTTGTCTAGGCAATTTTTTATTTTTGGTAATTTTTAGTAAAAACAAACGAATGTTTGAAAAATATGTTGACAACCTTGATTTTTTGTTTTACAATTAAATCATGAACGGAGGAAATATTTATGACAAAAAAAGATACGCATGACAAAACATTAGATCAAGTATTACAAGATATTGAAAAACAATTTGGTAAGGGTTCAATTATGGTTTTAGGAGAAAACCCAAGTATGGAAGTAGAGGTAACTTCAACAGGTTCTTTAAACCTAGATATAGCACTTGGTGTTATGGGTTACCCAAAGGGAAGAATAATTGAAATATTTGGACCTGAATCAAGTGGTAAAACAACAGTTGCTTTGCATGCCATAGCAGAAGTACAAAAACAAGGGGGAAGAGCAGCATTTATTGATGCCGAACATGCTTTGGATCCAGTATATGCAAAAAGATTAGGAGTAGATATTAATAAACTTTTATTATCACAACCTGATACTGGAGAACAAGCTTTAGAGATTTGTGAAGCTTTAGTTAGAAGTGAAGCTGTAAATATTGTTGTAATAGATTCGGTTGCAGCCTTAGTACCACAAGCAGAAATAGAAGGCGAAATGGGAGATAATCACGTAGGACTTCAGGCAAGACTTATGTCCCAAGCTTTAAGAAAATTATCAGGAACAATAAATAAAACAAAGACAACAGCGATTTTTATTAATCAGTTAAGAGAAAAGGTTGGAGTAATGTTTGGAAATCCTGAAACAACACCAGGAGGAAGAGCATTAAAATTTTATTCAACTATAAGACTTGATGTAAGAAGGGCAGAACAAATTAAAAATGGTGATAATGTTGTTGGTAATAGAACTGTTATAAAAGTTGTAAAAAATAAAGTTGCACCACCATTTAAAGTAGCAAATGTTGAGATAATGTATGGTGAAGGTATTTCACGTGAAAGTGAAGTAATTGACCTTGCAACAGCATTTAATATCATTGAAAAAAGTGGGGCTTGGTATTCTTATAAAGGCGAAAAGATAGGACAAGGAAAAGAAAACGTAAGATTAATGCTTAAACAAAATAGAAAATTATATGAAGAATTAGAAAAGAAAGTCCGTTTAAAATGTAAAAAAGAAGATGCTTTAGAAGAAGCAGAAGAAAAATTAGAAGAAGAAGCATTAAAAAAATAGCAATGCTTTTTTTCTTTACAAAAAACTATAATTAATTATTAAATTATATTGTCTAATAATTTATTTTTAGTTATAATTAAGATATAAGGTAGATGATTGTTTTATGAAAAAAAATAAAAAAGGTTTTACTTTAACTGAATTGCTTGCTATTATAGTAATAATAAGTATTTTAATAACCCTTGCTGTACCTGCAATATTAAAATATATAAAACTTAGTAAAGATAAAATGAATATAAGTAATGCTGTAAATACTGCAAATAGTGTTTTAGCATATTATACAAGTAGTAGAATGAAAGAAGGTATGACATATGATTTGAATTCAATAAATAGTAAAAATTTATTAGGAAAAGAATTACATAAAAGCCCATATGGTTATCCTTATGATGATTCATCTTATGTATATGTTGACTCTTCAAATCAAATATATATATGTTTACTCGATACTTTTGGTAATGCTATTGGATTGATAGATGATAAAGGGGAATTAAATAGTATTTCTTTAAAAGAAATAGATAAAACTTATAAAATACTAAAACTTGATAAAACAAAACGTTGTAAAGCTTATAGTGAAAATGGTGGAGGTTCATCTGGAGGAAATGACGGAGAGAATATAAAATTATCAAAGCTAATACTTGGAAATAATAATATTAATGTATTACCAAACATCCCAACATTAAATAATGAATATAGTATAGCAGGAGATCCTGTGGGTCTTTATGTATCAACAGATACAAATGATGGCAAATCTACATATTATTTTAGGGGTAATGTAGAAAACAATTATGTAGAGTTTGGTGGAAATATTTGGAGAATAGTAAGAATAAACGAAGATGGGACAATAAGATTATTACTAACAGATAGTATAGCTAGTTTTCTTTATTATCCATTTAATATAAATTATGATAATATTGACTATATGTATTTTAGTAATAGTGATGTTGAACAAGGTATAAAAAGAGCAGTTGATACTTGGTATAATGATGAATTAAAAGAAAGCGAAAAATATATAGCGGATACTAATTTTTGTGAAAAGTATAAAGTTAGTCCAAGTACTACTTATTATACTGCAGGCAATGAAACTGTTATTTCATATGAAAATTATATAGCTAACTTTAAGTGCAGTACAGATAGTAATGGTAAAGGAATTTTAAAATCTAAAATAGGGCTTTTATCATATGACGAAGCAATACATGCAGGAACATATCCAAATAAAAAATCTGATTCATATATTAAAACAAAAGGAAACAGAGTATACTGGTTAATTAGTCCAGCTGGATTTGAGGAAGATTATAATTCTACTGCTTGGTATCTTGGCGATGAAAATAAACTAACTAATGTTCAAGTTAGTATGATTGGTTCAACAGTTCGTCCTGTTATATCTATTTATGATAGACCTGCAACGGGTTCTGGTACGGAAAGTGATCCATATGTAATAAATATTGATTAAAAAATCATTTAAAAAGAGTTATTTAATTCTTTTTTTCTTAACAAATAAAATAAATAATGCTATAATATTCTAAGAAATGGGATGATAGGTATGAACAGTAATACAGAAAACTTAAAAGAATTAAGACAAGCAGCTGATATTGTATCTGTTATTTCTTCATATCTTCCGCTTACTAAAAGGGGTAAAAATTACTTTGGTGTTTGTCCTTTCCATGATGATACTAACCCCTCAATGAGTGTATCACAAGAAAAACAAATATATAAATGTTTCTCTTGTGGGGCAAGTGGTAATGTCTTTAACTTTGTCATGGATTATGAACATGTATCATTTCCTGAATCTATTGCTATTTTATCTAAAATGACAGGTGTTAAAGTAGCAAATGTTTACGTAAAAGAAACTCCTAAAAAGTATGATAAATACTATAAAATATATGAACTTGCTTGTAAATTTTATCAAAATAATCTCTTATTACAAGAAGGTAAAGACGCAGTAGACTACCTTCATAATAGGGGTATAACAGATGAAATAATTAAAAATTTTAGAATAGGTTTATCAAGTTACAATAAATCACTTACTGAACTTTTAATAAAAAAAGAGTGTACTATGAAAGACTTAGAAGATATAGGATTAGCTTATGGTGGTAAAGACTTATATCAAAATAGAATAATGTTTCCATTATATGACACATCAGGAGAAGTAGTTGGTTTTTCAGGAAGAATATATAATGTAACAAATGGAAGTAAATATATAAATACAAAAGAAACGGTTATCTTTAAAAAAGGGGAACTTTTATACAACTACCATAATGCTAAAGATGAAGCAAGAAAAGAAAAATGCCTTATTTTAGTGGAAGGTTTTATGGATGTTATAAGGCTATATTCTGTTGGCATTAAAAATGTTGTTGCACTTATGGGAACAGCCCTTACTAAAAATCAAATTGCCTTAATAAAAAGAGCCTCAACAAATATTGTAGTGTCATTAGATAGCGATGGACCTGGTAAGAAAGCTTGCTTTAATGTTGGCGAACAATTAAGGAATGAAAATTTAAACGTAAATGTTATAACTTTAAAAGAAAACAAAGACCCAGATGAATTTATCCTCGCTTATGGAGAAGAAGAATACCGTAAACTTTTAGAAAATGCTGTAACTTATAACGATTTTAAAATAAATTATCTAAAAGAAGGTAAAGATTTAACTAATTTAGAAGACCAAACAACCTATATAAATACCGTTTTAGAAGAACTAAATCAAGAAAAAGATATCATAAAACAAGAACTAATTTTAAAGAAAATAAGCAAAGAATTTGAAATAGATATAGATATTTTAAGAAAAAAGTTGCAAAATCTTGAAAAATGTAGTAAAATTGAAGCGTTCAAAAAAGTTGAAACGAAAAAAGAAGAGGTTTTGGATAAATATGAAAAGTCTACTTATGGCATTTTATACTATATGCTATATAATAAAGAGTGTAGACATATATATGAAAAAAAATTAAATTTTTTACCAGATGTTGAGGCAAGATATCTAGCAAATGAAATTATTTATCTATATAAACAAGATGAAAATTTACTTTTGGCAGATTTCATTACAACTTTAACTGATAAACCAGAACTTAAAGAATATTTAAGTAAGGTTTTAAAGTGGGAACAAGATTTATCTAATTTAGACACATTTAATGAGTATATTTCTGTTATCTATAGTTATAATAAGAATCAAGAAATAAAAAGATTAAAAAAATTAATGAAAGAAGAAATAGATCCAGAAAAAAAAGCAAAATTACTTGAAAAAATTAGATTAGTTAGAATAGGGAGTTGAATGTAATAATGATTAATGAAATTAAAACATTTGAAGAACGTAAAAATGAGCTCTTAGAATTAGGCAAAAAAAATGATGGTAAAATAACATATGAAGAAATAGCAGAACACTTAAAAGGTTTAGAAGCTGATAGTGATATGCTTGATGAACTGTACAACATGTTCGTTCAAAATGGTATTGTTATTGAAACAGCAGATATAGAAGATGAAGAAGATGATACTGATACTGGAGAAGATTTACTAGCTGATATAACACAAAATAAAGATATAAAAATAAATGATCCAGTAAGAATGTATCTTAAAGAAATAGGTAGAATAAATCTTTTAACAGCAGATGAAGAATATGAATATGCTCTTGAAGCAGAAGAAGGAAATGAAGAGGCTAAAAGAATACTTGCTGAATCAAATTTAAGACTTGTTGTATCAATAGCTAAAAGATATGTAGGACGTGGTATGGCTTTCCTTGATTTAATACAAGAAGGTAATATTGGACTTATGAAAGCAGTTGATAAATTTAGTCCTGAAAAGGGTTATAAATTTTCAACTTATGCAACATGGTGGATAAGACAAGCAATAACTCGTGCTATCGCAGACCAAGCAAGAACAATAAGAGTACCAGTACATATGGTAGAAACAATAAACAAATTAGCTAGGATACAAAGACAGTTAACACAAGAATTAAATAGGGAACCAACTGAAGATGAACTTGCAAAAAAAATGAATACAAGTATCGAAAAAGTGCATGAAATAATGAAAATAGCCCAAGAACCAGTATCACTTGAAACACCAATAGGAGAAGAAGATGATTCTCATCTTGGCGACTTTGTACCAGATGAGAGAATGATGTCTCCAGAAGAATACACAACAACAGAACTATTAAAAGAAGAACTTGATAATGTCCTTTTAACATTAACAGAAAGAGAAGAAAAAGTCTTAAAATTAAGATTTGGACTTGAAGACGGACAATGTAGAACTTTGGAAGAAGTAGGACAAATATTTGGTGTAACAAGAGAGAGAATAAGACAAATTGAAGCAAAAGCACTTCGTAAAATGAGACATCCATCACGTAGTAAAAAATTAAAGGATTTTTTAACTGATTAATGATAAATAATAAATTAAGCAAAATAGAAGAGCTAATAAAAGATGGCTCTTCTATTTTAGATATTGGCTGTGATCATGCTCTTTTAGATGTATCACTCATGTTAAATAAAAAAAATATAAAATGTATAGCAAGTGATAAAAGAGAAAAACCTCTTCTTAAAGCAAAAGAAAATATAGAAAAATTAAACTTGCAAGATAAAATAACTTTAAGAATATGTGATGGTATAGGAAATATAAGTGATGATATAACGGATATTGTAATATCAGGTATGGGTGGTATCTTAATAAAGGACATAATTTTAAAAGATAAAGACAAAATAAAAAACCAAAGAATAATAACATGTCCTAATAATGATAGTGATATATTAAGATACAATATGTATAAAAATGGTTTTGTAATAGAAGAAGAATATTTAGTGGAAGATAAATACATATATGAAATAATTACCTTTAGAAAAACAAATAAAAAAGAAAGAATAACAAACATTGAAATAAAATATGGTAAATATTTTGAAAAAGATGAACTTTATTACAAATACTTTAATAATAAACGTCAAACCATGATAAATATATTACATAAATTGCCAAATAAATATATATTAAAAAAGTTAAAGATTAGTATGGAAATAAAGTCTTTAGACAAAATATTAAAGCACTAAAAAAGTTACTGAAAACTAAAATCAGTAACTTTTTTAATTAAAAAATGTTGGTTCGTTATCATTTTTAAAACTTTCTTTATAATTATTAGGTGAAATTTTATTAGTACTTTCATTTGTATTATTAGTATCGGTATTTGCATTATTACTACTATTAACTGCCACTGCATCACTACTACTACTTGTCATAGCCTTAGCCACCCTAAGCATAGTTTTAGCATTATTCCAAATAGGTTTTATTTGGTAAAAGATAGGTATTGCTTGATTTATTACTCCAAGTGTTTTAGAAGCACCATTTAAAATACCAGAAAAAGTAATTCCAGATGATGCTACATTAGAAGCACCAGCAACTCCGCTTGCAATAGAGGAAGTAGTACTTGCTGGGACAAATAAAGAAGAAAGTTTAGATAAAATACCACCGCCACTACGCATATTAGATGCAGTATTACCATACATAGGCATACTTTGATAACCCCTAAAACTATTCATATTAGGCATACCTTGATAATTATTATAAAAAGGATAAAAATTATTATAGTTATATCTCATAAAAATCCTCCTACGATATTTTATGCTAAACTTAAAACAATGCGTCAAAATATGTAAACTTTAAAGTAAATTTAAGATGTATTAATGTACTAAAGCCTTTAATTATCTTATAATAAATATGAAAGTAGGTGAGTATAGTTTATGCAAAATGGATTAGAAAAAATGATAGAGAACTGTTTAAAAAATATAGAAGAAAAGCAAAAAAATCTTTTTCAAAATGAAAAGTATGTAAATGTTTTAAATAATTTTTATGACACTTCAGTAAATAGTTTATCCCTAACTTTAAGTAAAGAAAATATAAACCTTAAGAAAAATATAAAAGAAGAAATAATAACAAGTCTTACAAAAAACCTAAATGAAATAGACAAAAACTTTAAAAAGACCTTAGAACTTGTAAATAAATCTATAAAAGATATGATTATAAAAAACTATACTAATTACCTATTTGATGAAGAAATAATAACAGCACTTATAAAAGATAGTAAAACTAAAATACAAAATATAAATATATTAAATAAAGAATTTTTAAAAAAGTATGACAGCATCTTTGAACTATTTTTATATAACATATCAGTTAAAATAGATATGAAAGGTGATGTAAATACTTATAATCTAATTAATAAAACAATGAATCAAAATAAAAAAATATTATTTGATAATTTAAAAAATATATATGAAGAAAGAAAAGATATAATAATAAATAATTATGATACTTACCTAAATACCTTTTTAATAGATGTAAAAGGCTTAAAAGAAAGTTATAAAAATAAAAATATAAGATTACTTGAAGATGTAAAACTTAAAATTATCGAAGAAAATATATATATAACAGTAAGTAAATCTTTAAATGAAGTAGCAACTAAAATAACTTTGGAAATAGATAAAACACATAAAAAAATAATAGCATTAGAAAAAACACGTAAAAATAATAGTAAAGAAAAAGAAGTAAAAGAGTTAAAGGACTACTTATTATCTTTTTGTAATACTTTATATGATAAATCTCAAAATACCCTTTTAAAGATGAATTTACAAGTTGGAACAACATATGAAGAAGTAGATAAAAGTATGCAAAAATATCAAGATATAATGTATAAAATAATAGATTTTTCATATAACTTTGATAAACCATTTGAATTATATAAAAAAGCAGTATTAAATGGAACACTATTTTTACCAACAAATACCTGTTTTAATATGGCAAACCTTGTTATGCAAGAAAAAGATAACATTATAACATTAATAAGAGGAAGTCTTGTAAGACTATTTGAAGAAAATTTGAATTTAATAAATAAAATGTCTTATAAAGAACTATTTGTATCAAGTAAAATAAATAATTACTTTAATATTTTAACAAAAGAAGAAGCTATAAAATTACTAGAAAAGTAATAATTATGGCTTTTTTTATATAAACTATGTTATAATAACAAACTAATGATGCGTATGAAAGATAAAGAGTTATTTATAATAGAAGTACAAGATGAAAACTATTTAACCAAAGAAGAAATAATAAATTTCTTGAATAAAGAATATAAAAAAATTAAAAATAACATAAGTATAGAAGCAAAAAGTAAAGGTGCTACTATATATTTAAGTGAAGTAAAGTATAATATAGATATGGATTATATAATAGTAAGTGATACAGATATAAAAACAGATTATACAGATAAAGAAAATATTAGAAAAAGAAAAGTATATAGACTATAGAACTAAAAATAAAAGAATAAGAAAAAAATGTAAATAATTAAAATTTTACATTTTTTCTATAATATGGATAATTATAAGGGTAATTATAAGGATAATAAGGATAATAAGGTGCCTGATTATATATAGGTCTTGGTCTTTGATTTACAACTAAAGGTCCTGTTAAAAAACCAAGTCCAAATGGTACTAAAAAGCCACCAATACCATATCTATTACTATTAACACCTCTTATATTATAATAGTAATAATTATTATAAGGATTAGTATAATACATAAAAATACTCCTTTCAAATATATATTATGTTAATGCCTTAAAATTTGTTAAAAGTTATTGCTTTATAGACTTTAAATGTGCTAAAATATTAGGTGATAATAGGAGATGAGATTGATGGATTTTTTTAAGAATACGAAAAAAGAAAAAGAAAATAATAACATACAAAATGATGAAACAACAAAAGTAAAAGAAGAAGCAAAAGAAGATAAGAAAAACGAAACAAAAGAAAATGTAACTAATAAAACAAGTGCAGATATGTTAAATTCTTTAATTAATGATGAAGAAGTAGATGGTGATATAGTAATAAAAAGTAGTTTTAATAATGATGTAAAGCCTACCAATACATCATCATTTGAAACAGTAAAAGAACAAAATCCAAATGATGAAAAAATAAATCTTTATGAAGTTACATCAGTAAATGATAAAAAAGAAGAAGAAGTAGCAGATGATGTAAAAGAAGAAGAAGTAAAATTAGAACCTAAAAATAAACCTGATAAAAAACCTCTTGATGAAAGAAAAAAAACGAGATATAAATATCAAATTATAAATAGTCAAGGAGAAAAAGTAAAGGGATATTTTGATGCTTATAGTGATAGTGAAGTAAGAGCATATCTTGAAAATGAAGGTTATAAAATCACTTCTATTGGGGTATCTAAAGATATTGTTCTTGGAAGTGGTAAACTTTCATATAGTGAACTTGCCTTTGTTTTAACTCAGCTTTCAACTTATTTAAAAGCAGGTATATCTTTAGTAGATTCTATAAGAATACTTGAAAAGCAATCAGTAAGGCCTGAAAAAAGACGAATATACTCCAATATAACATATGAACTTGTAAAAGGAGAAAGTTTTTCAACAGCTTTAGAACAACAAGGTAATATTTTTCCAACCTTTTTAGTAAACATGGTAAAAACAGCTGAAATGACTGGAGATTTACCATCAACATTAGATGATATGGCAGACTACTACACAACAACTGATAGAACAAGAAAAGCCGCTATAAGTGCTATGACATATCCAACTATTGTATTTATCTTTGCTATTGCAGTAATTACCTTTATTATGGTATATGTACTTCCAACCTTTAAAGGTATATTTATGCAAAGTAATATGGAAATGCCATATCTTACAAAAGTAATAATGGGTATTAGTGATACCCTTGTTAAAAATGGTTTATATATCGTAGGCATCCTAGCACTTGTACTTGTAATATACACAATACTATTTAAAAATGTAAAACCATTTAGAAAAGCTATGCAAACTATTATGATGAAAACACCTATATTTGGTAAAATTATAATTTATAAAGAAGTTACTATGTTTACTAAAACATTTGCCTCTTTATTAAGCCATAATGTATTTATAACTGATTCTATGCAAATACTAAGTCAAGTAACATCAAATGAAGTTTATGCAGAAATTATAGGGGACTCTTTATCATACCTTGCTAAAGGTGCTAAGATAAGTGATTCCTTTAAAGGCAAATGGGCTTTTCCAGTTGTTGCTTATGAAATGCTTGTAACCGGAGAAAATACAGGTAGACTTGCTGTTATGATGGATTATGTTGCTAAATATTATGATGACTTACATGCCAATTATGTTAAAAGATTAAACACTTTGATAGAACCACTTATGATTGTCTTTTTAGCTTTAATTGTTGGAATAGTTGTATTATCAGTTATTATTCCAATGTTTGGTATGTATGAGCAATTTCTATAGGATAATCATGAAAACATTAATGTATATTATATTTTTCATATTAGGAACAGTTTTAGGTTCGTTTTATAATGTTGTAGGTTTTAGACTATCAAATAATGGCTCCCTTATAAAACCAAAGAATAGTTATTGTCCTTCATGTCATCATAAATTAAGCTATAAAGATTTAGTGCCAATATTATCTTATGTATTTTTAAAGGGTAAATGTAGATATTGTAAAAATAAAATATCTATATTTTACCCTGTTATAGAACTATTTACAGGTATTTTATTTACAGTATGTTATCACTCATTTAATATAAGTTATGACCTTATAATAGCTCTTACGTTAGTTAGCTTATTTAGTATAATTATTGTAAGTGATTTAAACTTTTATATAATACCAGATGAAGTAACTATAACAGCAGGTATTATAATATTAATAACTAATGCCTTAAAATATGGCTTTGTGCCATCATTAACATATGTATTATATGGTATTATATGCTTTTTATTTATGTATCTTATTGGTCTTTTAGGAAACGTTTTATTTAAACAAGAAGCTTTAGGAGGAGGGGATATAAAATTACTTTTTGTCCTAGGACTTACTCTTCCTTTAATAGAATCATTTTTAGGAATAGTTTTAGCAACAGTACTTGCTCTTCCAATATCTTTATTTTTATTATTAAAACACAAGGATAAAATAATACCATTTGGACCATTTTTAGTGGCAGCATATCTTATGTTATTCTTACTAAAACTAGATGTGAATGTTATATATGAGTTCTTTATAATGCCAATTTAATAAGTATTAAAATTAATTAACATGTAAGATGATTTTTACATGTTTTTTTATGTTTAAAATTATATATGTCTTAAAATGTCGTAATTTTTGTTACGATTATTTACTTTTAATGAAAGTAAGTGGTAAAAGGGTGCAAAAGAAAATTCAATAAATGTAGCAAGCAAGATGTTAAATGAAGGGCTTGATATAGAATTAATATCTAAAATGACTAATCTTCCAAAAGAAGAAATTGAAAACCTAAAATAAAAAGTATACTAAAAACATATTACAACAAACAAAATAATATTTACTTTTAATGCCTTAAGTAAAAAAATATTTTGTTTTTTTCTTGTTTCATATTAAAAATAGGTCTATAATAGTAAAGGCTGGAGGTACTTTATGATAAAGATATTGGAACCTAAAAAAAATAATAATAATTATATCCAAGATAATAAAGTTATAGATAATATAAAAACTTTAATACTGGATAATATATATGATAATAATATTAAATTTCAAAGCGTTAACTTTTCCTTTTGTAAAATATTATATGCACTTTTAACAAGATATATAAAGTATGATAAAGAAAAAATAATAACATCACTTCCAATTACTCCTCTTATTAATAGTACACTATATATGTGTTCTAAAATAACAGTGGAAGATTTAAAAAATAACAACCAATCATTTTATACATATAACCAAGATGATGGCTTTTCTTTATCTATAGGAGACGCAGTAGGAAAAAGTATAATAAATAGTAAATATGAAAATGTAAAAAGAAAAAATATATACTTTAGTAATACGTACTACTTATGTGATGATAAAATACTTAATGAAGGTAAAAACTATACCTGTATAAAATTAGCAGGAGAATATAAACTTAATAGATTAATAACTGTATGCCTTATAAATAACGAAAAATATACCGAAAAACTTCATGAAACCTTTAAAATAAATTCCTGGAATGTATATAAAATAAATGAAGATAGTGATTTTAATACTATATTTGATACCTTAAAAAAAGCAACTAGTAGTAAAACAAAACCAGTATGTATACTTATAAAAAAACAAAATGAAAAATCTATTAAAGATAATTCAATGTTAAATTTAAAAACAGTTACAAATTATAAGAAAAAGTTTGGTATAAGAGATATTTTATATACAGTTTATGAAGATAATACAAGTTATTGTAAAATATTAGATGAAGTATTAATAAAAGAACAGAATAAAATAAAAATAATATATAAAGAAACAAATGAAAATAATGAAACTAATATTCTATTAAATGGTATAGATGATGAAGAGTTTAAAATTAATAAATTAATATCTATAGAAGATGTTAAATATAACTATAATTTAAGTGATTATAAAGATATAGTAGGAGGAATACAAAGCGGTATATATAACTTAGGATTTAAAGTTATAAGTATAACTAAACTTAAAGATTCAAATTATTTATTACCAAATATTATTAAATCTACTTTAAATAATGAACATATTTTATATATAATAGAAGAAGGATATGATGATTTAGATAAAAACTATATATCAATTAATTATTTAAGAAGTATTCCAGATCTTTCATTTTATAGACCATGTTCTAATAATGAATTTTTAGGGGCATATAAAAGTTTTTTAAAGAACAATAATACATCTGTTATTGTAATACCAGACTTTTATGATAAACAAATAAAAAATACTAAAATAGATGAAGTAGATAATGGAGCTTATTATCTAACAAATGAAAAAGGAAGTGCTGGTATACTTATATCAAGTGGAGTTGACGTAAGTATAGCACTTGATGTATATAAAAAACTTAAAAGTATAGGTATTATAATAAATGTAGTATCAATGCCATCAACTTATAGATTTATGATACAAGATAATAAATATAAAGATAAAATCTTAAAAAATAAAGCCAAAGCAGTAGTTGAATCATCACTATCACTATACTGGTATAGTTTTGGTTTAAATGATAAACAAATATGCTGTATAAAAAGAATAGATAAAGAAAGTTTAAATATAAGAAAAACATGTAAATTAACAGTAGATGATGTATATAATAAAGTAAAAAAAATTTATACAAAAAGTAGTAAGGAGTAGTATTTATGAAAAAAGAAGAAGTAAAAACATATAGTGTTATATGTAAAGAAAAAGAAGATAGTGATAATATAAACCTTTATAAAACATTTAATGGATGCGGAAGTGAAGTAAAAATCACTTTAAATGATATTATACCAGGAAGAGAATATGGATATTTTGATGAAGAAAACTTGGAATTTTATTTTAGATGTCCTATATGTAAAAAAGTATCTAAAATAGATAGCGATATTTTAACAAAAGAAGAAAAAGAATATTTAATGAGAAAATATTCTAAAGTGGCAGATTATTATAAACAAATATGGGAACTATCTTTTGAAATTAGTAAATATGAAGAAGAAATAGGAAATAAAATAGACTGCTTATATGAAAAAATATACGATACTATAAATAAAAGATGTGATTGTAATACTTTATATGATGGTTGGGAAAGTAATAGTAAAGTATTAGAGGAAGAAGAAAGATTAATAAATATAAGAAAAAGAATAAAAAAATAATAATTTTTGCGTAAAATGTTTGACTAAAAGTTATATTTATGTTAGAATCTTATATGTTTAGGGCCTCTTAGCTTTAAACCACATTGAAAAGGTTAAAAGTTATAAAAAAGTTATACACCTTAAAAGTGAGTCTTAGGTATCAAAAAAAGGAGGAAAAGTAAAATGAAAGCAATTATAGAAACTGGTGGCAAACAATATTATGTTACTGAAAAAGACGTTATTTACGTTGAAAAATTAGATAAAGATGTAAATGATGAAGTAGTATTTGACAAAGTTTTAATGATTGATGGCGAAGTTGGTAATCCAACACTTGCTGGAGCTAAAGTTACTGCTAAAGTTTTAAAACAAGGTAAAAATAAGAAAATTCGTATTTTTAAATATGTTTGTAAAGAAAAAAGTAGTAAAAGAAGACAAGGACACCGTCAACCATATACAAAACTTGAAATTACTAAAATTGCAAGGTAATTTATATGATTAAAGTAAAGGTTGAAGAAAATAATAATTATATTTCTAAAGTTACTATAAAAGGACATGCAAACTATGATGAGTTGGGGAAAGACATAGTATGTGCTGCCGTAAGTAGTATTGTAATAACAACCGTTAATGCAATAGAAAAACTTGATAAAACTTTTATTAATCATAACTTATCGAAAGATGTATTAACTATTAATATAGTTAAAAATAGTGATGTTGTAAGTTGTTTAATAAATAATATGATAGATTTATTAAAAGAACTAGAAAGCTATTACCCCAAAAATATAAAAATACTATAGGAGGAATTTATTATGATATTAAATATCCAAATGTTTGCCCATAAAAAAGGTGGTGGATCTTCAACAAATGGTAGAGATTCAGCAGGTAGAAGACTTGGTGCAAAATTAGCAGACGGACAATTTGCTAAAGCAGGAGCAATTATATATCGTCAAAGAGGAACAAAAATTTATCCAGGTTGTAACGTTGGTAAAGGTAGCGATGATACTTTATATGCTAAAGTTGCAGGAACTGTTAAATTTGAAAAGAATAAAGATAAAACACAAGCATGTGTTTATGAAAAGTAAGAATAATAACTATTCTTATTTTTTTGGTAATTTTTAGTAATAACGTAAGACTACTTGAAATATATTATAAAATATACTAAAATATAGAGCCATGAAAAAGAGATTATTATTTATAAGTATTAACTTAATATTTATTTTAAATTTAATTATATATCTATTATTAGATAACAAAAACTATCAAGATTATAAATATATTTACCATGACTTTGAAGTACCTGTATTTACTGAGAAAGAAATAATAAAAGAAGAAGTACAAGATGTATTTTATGGAACAATTACCGCTTATGGACCAGATTGTTATGGATGTATAGGAATAACAGCATCAGGTTATGATGTAACAAATAACATTTACTATGAAGATGATACGTATGGTACTTTAAGAATAGTTGCAGCAGATGCATCTATTCCCTTTGGAACAGTTATAAAAATAACAAATGACACCATAAATATAAAAGCTATTGTACTTGATAGAGGTAGTGCTATAGGGTTTCAAACATTATCACAAATGGATTTATTATATGAAAGTGAATATAAAGCATCATTTTTTGGTAGACAACATAACACAATGTTTGAAGTGCTAAGATATGGATATTAATTAAATTTTTTATGTAAAACTACTTGTAATAAGGTAGTTTTTTACTACAATAAATATGTAAAAATAAGGAAAGAAGGATTGCATTAGTCAAGTAAAAGCAGTCATAACAATGAGGTTTTTTATTGTAAGCAGTAATCCATTTTTCTAATGTTTTAATTGGAATATCATATTCCTTAGCAGTTGAAAAAGTTAAATAATGATTAATACAAATATTTTCACAAATTTTCTTTTTAAGTTCACGAATATATAGCATATTTAATTCCTCCTTATTGTCTATATAACAACTAAGTTGTCTACTTTAGCTTATTACTACATATTGTAAAAGAAAAGCTTACCCTTACTAATTCATACGATGGTGCTGGAGATAAATCAGGTTTATATATGTCAACAGATACCAATAGTGGAAATCCAACATATTATTTTAGAGGTAACAATTACTTGGGAGATTATCAAAGATGGTGCTATAGCAAGTTTATCGATTGATTATAAAAATGCTATGGTTCTTTCCGTTATTTTCCTAAAAGCAGATGTGATAGTGGCAGACACAGCAACAGCCAATGACCCTTACGATGTTTCATGATTTATTTTTAAAAAAATTAAAATCTATGGTTAAAACTTGGCTCTTTTTTTAATTTTTATTTGAAATAGCAAATATTTTTGTTATAATTAATTATGGTGATAGATGTGAGAACAAAAAAAAGTAATACAGAAGAGATATTAGAAAAAATATACAACTATTCTTTAGAATATATAATGGGGGAAAGATTTGGTAGATACTCAAAATATATTATTCAAGATAGAGCAATACCAGATGTAAGAGATGGTTTAAAGCCGGTTCAAAGAAGAATCCTTTATGCAATGTATATAGGTCATAATACTTATGATAAAGCATATAGAAAAAGTGCTAAGACAGTTGGAGATGTAATAGGTAGTTTCCATCCTCATGGTGATACATCAATATATGATGCTATGGTAAGATTATCTCAAAGTTGGAAGATTAAGAATCCTTTAATTGATATGCATGGTAATAATGGTTCGATAGATGGTGATAGTCCTGCAGCATACCGTTATACTGAAGCAAGATTATCTAAAATATCTAGTGAAATGTTAAAAGATATTGAAAAAAGAACTGTTTCATTTGCCCCAAACTTTGATGATACTATAATGGAACCAACAGTATTACCTGCTAAATTTCCTAATCTTTTAGTAAATGGTACAACAGGTATAAGTGCAGGTTATGCAACAAATATTCCACCACATAATTTGGGTGAAATTATTGATGCAACAATTATGTTAATTGATAAGCCATCATCTACTCTTGAAGATGTAATGCAAGTTGTTTTAGGGCCTGATTTCCCAACTGGTGGTGTTGTTTACGATAAAAAAGGAATTTATGATGCTTTTAAAACTGGTAAGGGAAGAGTATATGTAAGAGGAAAAGTATCATTTGATGATGAAAAAGGTAAAAATAATATTGTTATAACAGAGATTCCGTATGATGTTTTAAAGGTAAACATTGTAAAGAAAATGGATGAAATAAGACTTGAAAGAAAGATAGATGGTATAGTTGAAGTAAGAGATGAATCAGACAAAGATGGTTTAAGAATAGTTATAGAGCTTAAAAAAGATGCTAATAGGGATTTAATATTAAATTACTTTTATAAAAATACTGATCTTCAAACAACATATAACTATAATATGATAGCAATAGTTAATCGTAGACCTAAGCTTTTAGGAATAATTGATATATTAAATAGTTATATAAATCATTTAAAAGAAGTCATTATAAATCGTACTAATTTTGATCTTGAGCATGCTAAATTAAGATATCATATTGTTGATGGCTTAATAAAGGCTATATCTATACTTGACAGTGTAATACGTGTTATAAGAGCTTCTAAAAATAAACAAGATGCTAAAGAGAACTTAGTTAAAGAATTTGATTTTACTATAGAACAAGCAGAAGCAATAGTTACCTTACAACTTTATAGATTAACTAATACTGATATAAAAACACTTGAAGAAGAAAAGGCTGATTTACAACTTAAGATAGAGGCATTTACTAAAATATTAAGTGATGAAAAAGCTTTAAAATATATAATGAAAAAAGAATTAAAAGCAGTAAAAGATGAATATAATGTACCTCGTTTAACAAGTATTTGTGATACTTTTGAAGAAATAAAAATAGATACTAATGATATGATTATAAAAGAAGATGTAATAGTACTTATTACAAAGGATGGATATGTTAAAAGAACAAGTAAAAGAGGTTATTTATCAAATAATGATGCTCCATTACTTAAGGATTTAGATTATATACTTGGTTTATATGAACTTAATACTAAAGATGTTGTCTTATTATTTACTAATAAGGGTAATTATTTATATTTACCAGTTCATGAAATACCTGATATAAAATGGAAGGTACTTGGTAAACATATAAGTAATATTATAAAGATAGATGAAAATGAACAAATAATAGGAGCTATACCTGTTAGTGATTTTGATAAAAATAAAAATGTTGTTCTTGCTTCTTTAAATGGTATGATAAAGAAAACACCTCTTAATTTGTTTAAAGTATCAAGATATACAAAACCAATATCATGTATGAAGTTAAAAGATAAAGATGAAGTTATTTTTGTAGGTCTTGATGACTTTAACGATATAAATTTAACAACTAATAATTCTTATAATCTTTGGTTTAATTTAGAAGAAGTACCTGATAGTGGTATTAAGTCAAGTGGTGTTAAAGCAGTAGCACTTAAAAAAGATTATGTTGTATCTTATAATATCTTTAATAAAGAAGAAAATTCTTATTTAACTGTATTTACTGATAAAGAAACTTGTAAAAGAATAAAATTAACAGATCTTGAAAATTCTCAAAGAGCAAGAAGAGGTACTTTAGTTATTAGGGATGTTAAGACAAATCCTCATAAAACTATTAAGGCACTTATAAGTAATGCAAACACAAGTTTTGGTATTAAAACAAATGAGGAAATTACATATGTAAAAAATACTGATTTTCCAATACTTGATAGATTTAAAACAGGTATGAAATATATAAATAGTAAAGTACTTGATGTTTTCTATGAAGAAAAAATAAAATTAAAAGATAAAATGCCTGATGAAAAGACAGAAGATACAAAGGACACCTTAGAAAAAGAAGAAGTAAAAAACGTACAAATATCTTTATCCCTTATTGATGAAAAATTAAAAGATATAGATAATATTATAAAATAGTTTTAATCACTTACTAAATTACATATATTTTAGTAGGTGATTTTTATGGCTTTAGATAACTTTAAATTATTTGTTAGGAATAATCCATCTTTAATAAACTTTGTTAAGAGTAATGAAATGACATGGCAAGGTTTTTATGAATTATTTGATCTTTATGGACCTAATAGTAATATATGGGATAAATATATAAAACAAGGTGTTACAGAAACAGGGGGAGCATTTAAGGATATATTTAATATGTTTAAAAATATTGATAAAGATGAACTTCAAAAGGGTATTACATCTCTTCAAAAAGGAATTGGTTATGTAAGTGATTTATTAGTTAAAAAAGATGATCCTAAAGATTTAGTTAGGAATACTTATGAACCAAGACCTATATATAAGCATTTGGATGATTAATGGATATTATACTTCAAAATAAGATAAGACAAGATTTAAATAATTTAAGGTATTTAAGAGAAAAATCATATTGGTATAAATATTTAAATAGAAGTAGTGCTTACTATAAAGTATTTAATGATGAGATGAAAAAAAGTTATAAAATAACAACTATTGATAAGATACAAAGAATAAGTAATGGAATAGATGAAGTATCTAAAATAATAGATATATTATCGTAAGAATATGTCTATTATTTTTTTGTTTATATAAAACTTAATTTTTTATTAATTTTTGTTGTTAGAAAGTCCTTATAAAATTTTGACTATTTTAGTAATTTTTGATAAACTTATAACTAGGTGATGATTTATGAAAAAAAATAGAAAAGGGTTTACTTTGGTGGAATTACTTGCTGTTATAGTAATAATTAGTATATTAGTAGGACTTGTTGTTACATCAGTTTCAAGATATAAAAGTAAGGCAGAAGAAAAAGAAAAACAAACTTTAAGACAAAATATTATATCTATATTTAATAATTATAGAATTGAAATGTTAGAAGAAGGTAAAGTTATAAAACAGGGTGATAAATATTTTATATCTAATATGGATAGTGATGCTATTATAAATTATAATGGTAAAAAGTGTAAATTTGATGGTTCAAAGATTTTTTATACTAAAAAGGAACCAAGTAATAAAGAGGTATACTGTATTTTATTTACTTGTAACGGAGAAATAATTATAGATGATAAAAATGATAAAGAATTAAAGGATTATTGCAAGTAGAAAAGAAGGTTTTTATTTATGGATGTTGTAAAAGTAATGGATGTTAATCTATCAAATAAAATAGCAGCAGGAGAAGTTGTTGAAAAATTAATGAACGTTGTAAAAGAACTTACTGAAAATTCGATAGATGCTAAGGCTAAGAATATAAAAATTGAACTTACAGATTCAGGTATTAAAAGTATTAAAGTAATAGATGATGGATGTGGTATGGATAAACATGATGCCATACTTTGCTTGGAAAGACATGCAACAAGTAAAATATATGATGATGATGATTTATTTAATATAAGTACTTTAGGTTTTAGAGGAGAAGCTATACCCTCTATTGCAAGTGTTTCTCACTTCACATTAAAAACAAGTGATGGAATAGAGGGTACAACAGTTTATATAGAGGGTGGTAAGATAATTAGTACGTCAAGTAGTGATTTAAGGCGTGGTACTGAAATTACAGTGTGTGATATATTTTTTAATACTCCAGCAAGATTAAAATATTTAAAAAGTTTATATAGTGAACTTTCAAATATAGTGTCTTATGTAAATAAAATGGCACTTGCTAATCCTGATATAAAGTTTACATTAATAAATAATGATAAAGTATTATTAAGTACTGATGGAAGTGGTAATTTACTTAAAGTTATAAGTAATATATATGGAATTAATCTTGCTAAAAAAATGGTTGCTTTATCTACATTTAATGATGACTTTATAGTAAAGGGGTATATTTCATATCCTGAGATGGCTAAAACAAGTAAAAATGAAATAACTATTTTAATAAATGGAAGAAATGTAAGAAATATGACTATTAATAAAGCAATAGTTGAAGCTTATCATACTTATATACCAAAGGAAAAATACCCAATAGTTGTTTTAAATATAAATTGTGATACAAGTTTAGTTGATGTAAACGTACATCCTACTAAAATGGATGTTAAAATATCTAAAATTGATACTTTAGTTAATTTGATTTTAGATGCTATAAATGAAACGCTTCATAAACTTACACTTATTCCAGAAGTTAAGTATGAAGATAGACCTATTGCTAATATTGGTAGTGTTAAAACAGTTGATGATAAGATAGATTTTAAAGAAAATATAGATTCTTTTGAAAAACCAAAGTTTGAAGATTTAAGTTTTGATTTTACTTATGATGTAAAAGAAGATGCTTTAGAATATAAAAAGACTTTGGAACAAGATGATTTTATAGAAACAGAAAATGGTATGGTTTTGCCAAGTAAAGAAAATAATAGTAAATATAAATTTAAAAAAGTAACACCTCTTGCAGTTATTCATGCGACTTATATTGTTTGTGAAAATGAAGATGGTATGTATTTAATGGATCAACATGCAGTAAATGAGAGAGTAAATTATGAATACTGCAGAAAAATGATGGGTCAAAGAACTAATGAAAAGGTAGATTTAATAGTACCAATAAAATTAGAGTTTTCAAATAAAGAATATTTAATATTAAAAAAACATTTTGATATTTTGGAAGAATTAGGTTTTGACTTTGAAGAGTTTGGTAATAATACAATTATTATAAGAAGTCATCCAGCTTGGATAAATAAAAAATTTGCCAAGGATTTAATAGATAAGATAATGGAAGTTATTATAAATTTTGAGCATTTTGATAAGGAAAAGTTTTATGATAGGGTATCTGCAACAATGGCTTGTAAAATGAGTATAAAAGCTAATCAGTATGTATCACTTAATGAGCTTGGAATATTAATTGAAAGATTAAGAAAATGTGATAATCCTTTTACTTGTCCTCATGGAAGACCAACAATTATAAGTTATACAAATTATGAAATAGAAAAGCTATTTAAAAGAGTAATGAACTAGTTTTACTTGTAATATCTTAAGTTTTGTGGTATAATTAAGGCACTTAAAAAGGTTGGGGGTTTTATTTATGGCAAAGATGTTAGGAGAAGGCTCTTTTGGAAGATGTTATTTAACAGATGATTTTAGGGTGCTTAAAATATTTACAATGGCGAAATTTATAAATAAAATAGATGAAAGATTACTTGGTATTAAAAATGATACATATGTGTTTTATGATAGCTTTTTAAAAAACGAATATGAAAAGTTAGGAATATATGAAAGATATATACCAGGTAAAAGTTTAGATAAACAAGATATATCATATGACAATCTTATAAAATCTATAGATAAAGCATATAGTGATACTGATGCTTTAAGTTATCAAAATATTGAAACTTGTGATGTGTTACCAAGAAATATGATATATTATAATGGTATAAAAATTATTGATACAGATTTTTATAATGCTTTAAGTAGTGATAAATTACTTAAGGAAAGTAATATTCAAAGATTTAATCAAGGTATTGAAGCATTAATAATACCAGATGATGATATACCTAAAATGCTACTAAATAATAAAAATTTAAATGAATTATGGCTTCAAACTATGGAAAGTTTAGATGATAATAGAACATTAAAAGAATTTTTGATTTGTTTAAGAGATGAATGTATGAAGAATAAAAATGAAAAAATAGATACAGCTTGGGGTATGTATAGAACATTAAGTAGGTGATTATTATAATTT
The DNA here is from genome assembly GCA_934098705.1 of uncultured Bacilli bacterium. GTDB lineage: Bacteria > Bacillota_I > Bacilli_A > RF39 > UBA660 > CAG-611. Next base: position 90,383 of record CAKOPC010000001.1, read on the forward strand.
ATGCGGTAATAGGACCAACTGGAGTTGGTAAAACAGCACTTTCTATAAAGCTTGCTAAAACTTTAAATGCTGAAATTATAAATTGCGATAGTATGCAAATATATAAAGAGTTAAATATAGGAACTGCTAAAATAACAGATGAAGAAATGGAAGGCGTAAAGCATCATATGTTATCTATAAAAAGTATAAATGATACATATAATTGTTTTTTATATCAACAAGATGCTAGAAGGATACTTGATAAATTATTAAGTCTTGGAAAAAATGTTGTTTTAGTTGGGGGAACAGGACTATATTTAAAAGCCTTATTATATGATTATGACTTTAAAAGTAAAACAAGTAAAAAAGCATATGACTTTAAACTTATTTGTTTAACAAAAGAAAGACAACTTTTATATGAAATGATAGATAAAAGAGTTGATATAATGATGGATAAGGGCCTTTTAGATGAAGTATATAATCTATATAAAACAAATAAAGATAATCGTATATTTAAAACTGCTATTGGATATAAAGAATTTATACCTTATTTTTCTAAGAAACAAACTCTTGATGAAGTAAAAGAAAAAATAAAACAAGCATCAAGAAATTATGCAAAAAGACAGTTTACATTTTTTAAACATCAGTTTAATGATGTTATGTACTTTGATACATCTAAAATAAATATGGATGATATAATAAAGGAAATAATAGGCTAAAAAATTATTTCCTTTTTAATATTTATTTAATAAAATAATCATATTATAAAAATGTCTTTGATAATTTATGCCTTAAGTGGTATACTATTTATGGAAAATATAAAGGAGTGAATTTAAATGAAATATATATGTGATGCTTGCGGTGCAGAGCTTAGAAAGACAGATAAATATTGCACTTTTTGTGGGGCAAAGGTAAAAAAAGATATAGATAAAGATAATAATGAATCTAAAGTTGTAAAAGAAGTAGTACCAGAAGTAAAAGGTAAAACTGATGAAATAAAACAAGATAAAGATTTAAAGAATAAAGATAAGGAAAATGTAAAGGAAGAAAAAGTAGAAAATAATAAGAAACAAGAGTCATGTAAAAATGGAAGTAGTGTTAAATTTACAACAATACTTATTACTGTTTTTATAACAGCTATTGTAACTTCTCTTGCTTTTTATCTTTTGTTTTTATTAATTTATAAGCCAAATCAAAATATAATAACAGAAAATAAAAATGTAACTATAAATGATACTGGTATTGCAGAGGCAGTAGATAAAGTATACGATTCAGTTGTTGTTATAAAAACATATAAAAATGGTTCATTATACGCAACAGGTACAGGTTTTGTATTTGAAAAAGATGATAAGGAAGCATATATTTTAACAAATGCTCATGTTGTATCATCTGGAGATAAATTTACGGCTACATTTACTAATAATAAGGAATATGAAGTTGAAATAGTTGGTAGTGATACGTATGCTGATGTTGCTGTTTTAAGTACTTCTTCAAAAAATGTTATAAGTGTTGCTGAAATAGGTAGTAGTGAAGCTTTAAAACTTGGAGATACAACTTTTGCAGTTGGAGCACCACTTGATGCTGATACTTATTCTTGGACTGTAACAAGAGGTGTTATATCAGGTAAGAATAGAGAAGTTTCTGTAAATATTCCAAGTAGTAATAATATTTTCTCAAGTGAAGAAACAGTAATGGAAGTATTACAAACAGATACTGCAATAAATGAAGGTAATAGTGGTGGCCCATTATGTAACTCTAATGGAGAAGTTATTGGTATAACAAATATGAAATTATCATCAACTACTATCGAAGGTATCGGCTTTGCGATTCCTATTGAAACAGCTATGTCTTATGCTGCTGATATGTTAAATGGTAAAAAAATAACACGTCCTTATCTTGGAATTTCAATGTACTATGTATCACCAAAATTATATAGAAATATAAAAGTTTCTGGAGTATATATAGAAAGTGTTGATGAAAACGGTAGTGCTGCAAAAGCTGGTATTAAAAAAGGTGATATAATAACAAAATTAGATGGTAAAGAAATAAAAAGTACGGCCTACTTTAAATATTTATTATATAAACATGATGTTAATGATACAGTTACCTTTACTATTATAAGAAATAATAAAGAACAAGAAATAAAAGTAACATTATCATCTTCAAATGAAAGAGGTTAAAAATATTAAGAATTAAAATTTCTATTATGAAACTTTAATTCTTTTGTTTTTAGTTGTTTACTTATTATAAATATTATTTTTATAAAAAATATTAGAAAATGGAGGTATATATTTATGGAAAAGATTTGTGCTAACTATTATTTAGGAAAGGATGTTGCTATAAAAATAGATAGACCTTTAGGTTCTAGACATCCAAAACATGGATTTATGTATATGTTAAACTATGGTTATATTCCTAATACTATAAGTGGGGATGGAGAGGAAATTGATGCTTATTTACTTGGAGAATTTGAACCTGTTGATATATCTTCTGGTAAGGTTATCGCAGTAATACATAGAACAAATGATGATGATGATAAAATAGTTGTATCAAAAAATGGTAAAGATTATACTGATGATGCTATAAAAGCATTAACAGAATTTCAAGAAAGATACTTCGACTCAGTAATTATTAGAAAGAGAGTTTAGAAAGTTATTTAAAAAAGGCAAGATAATATTAATTTTGCCTTTTTATTAGATGTATTAACTAGAATTAATTTTATCTTGTTTTCATATTATTTTATGGGTGATATAAATGTTTGTAAAGAATATAGATACTAGAATTAAATATATATTACTTATTATTGTTCTTTTATTTTTAATAATATTTTTAAAAGTATTTTATATTCAGGTTATAAGTTATCAAAAGTTGTATTCTATGGAAGATGATTTAATATCAAGAGAATTACCAATAGTTGCAGAAAGAGGCAAAATACTTGATAGAAATGGTAATGTACTTGCTACTAACATTACAACATCCTCTATTATGTTAATACCTTCTCAAATAAAAGATAAGGAAAAAACAGCAGAAATATTAAGTAGTATTATTGATGTTAGTTATGATGAAATGTTAAAGCATGTAAATAAAAATGTATCTATTGAAAGAATACAGAAAAAAGGTAGAAATTTAGATAGTGAAACAGCAGATAAAATAGCAAAACATAATTTAAAGGGTGTCTATTTGATAAAAGAATCTAAAAGATATTATCCTTATGATAATTTATTATCACATGTTTTAGGATTTACAGGTAGTGATAATATTGGATTATCTGGAGTTGAACTTTTGTATGATTCTTATTTAGCGGGAGAAGATGGTTACATAAAGTATTATAGTGATGCTAAGGGTAATAGACTTGAAATGAGTGAGGTTTATGAAGAATCAAGTAAGGGTATGGATATTACTTTAACAATAGATATAGATATTCAAAAATCTATTGAAAGGGAACTTTCTAATATAAATGATATGTTTAATCCAGATGGTGCTTGGGCTCTTGCTATGGATCCCTCAACTGGAGAGATACTTGGTATGGCATCTATCCCATCATTTAATCCTAATAAATATCAAAATTATAGTGAAGAAGTAATAAATAGAAATTTAGCTATATGGAAAACATATGAACCTGGTTCTACTTTTAAAATAATAACAACGGCAGCAGCAGTTGAGGAAGGCGTTGTTGATCTTTTAAGTGATACTTTCTATGACCCTGGAAAGGTTAAGGTAAGTGGGGCTACTATAAGGTGCTGGAAAGGAAGCGGTCATGGGCATCAAACTTATTTACAGGTATTTGAAAATTCGTGCAATCCAGGATTTGTATCACTAGGGTTTAAACTTGGAAAGGAAAAGTTATTTTCATATATAGATTTATTTGGTTTTGGAGAAAAGACAGGTATTGATTTAAATGGAGAGGGCAAGGGTATTTTATTTGATTTAGATAACGTACATGATTTAGAACTTGCAACAACAGCTTTTGGGCAAGGAGTTTCAGTAACTGCACTGCAACAAGTTAACGCAGTATCTTCTATTGTAAATGGTGGGTATCTTTTAAAACCATATATTCTTAAAAATATTACTGATTCTAAAACAGATACTATATATAAGGAAAATAAAACAACTATTGTAAGAAAAACCATAAGTGAAGAAACAAGTAAAACAATGAGAATGGCACTTGAAAAGGTTGTTACAAATGGTGGTGGTAAACTTGTTTATATAGATGGTTACAGAGTAGGAGGTAAAACAGGTACAGCGCAAAAGGTAGAAAATGGTAGGTATTTAGAAAATAATTATATTATGAGTTTTATGGCTGTTATGCCAAGTAATAATCCAGAAGTTATTTTATATTTAGCTATCGATAATCCTAAAAATACAGCTCTTTTATCAAGCTATACAACAACACCATTTGTAAGAAAAATATTGCTTGATATTATAACAATTATGGATATTAAAAAACAAGATAATCAAGTTGAGAAAGAGTATGAGTGGTATGACAAGAAGTATTACGATGTTTTAAATGTAATTGGTAAGACAGTAAAAGATGCAAAGAAACTTTTAAAAAACTTTAATGTTTCAGTAATTGGAGATGGTGATATAGTAAAAGACCAATCCCCATCACCAAATGAAAGGTTATATGAAGGTGGCATGGTAAGACTTATTACATAATTTATGTAAATAATATTAAAAAAGCTTTAAAAATTATATAAATATATAGTATAATAAAGTAAAAGAGGCGATAGATTTATGTTATTACTTACAAAAGTTGTATTATCACTTATGATAGGTTTTTTAGGGGCAGTTATATTTGGCTTTTTCTTTATACCATTTTTAAAGAAAATAAATTTTGGACAAAGAATAGGTGATTATGTTGGAGAAAACCATCGTAAAAAAGAAGGTACTCCAACTATGGGAGGACTAATATTTATAATACCAACACTTGGAACAATTCTATATCTTTGTTTAACTAATAGAATTTCATTTACATACAATTTAGGAATAGTGCTACTTGTCTTTGTGCTTTACGCACTTTTAGGTTTCCTTGATGATTTTTTAAGTATCAAAAGGGGTAAAAATGAAGGACTTACTATAGCACAAAAGTTTTTAGGACAAATAATTATTGCACTTTTATTTTTCTATATATATATGAAATATGATGGTGATACAAGATTTGTTGTTACAACTCTTAATATTGATATTGACCTTGGCTTTTTTTATGGAGTATTTATTTTGTTACTTCTTGTTGGTTTTTCCAATGCAGTTAATTTAACAGATGGATTAGATGGTTTATCTGGAGGGTTATCTCTTATATCATTTATTGCTTTTTTACTTATTTCCTTATTTATAGGTCAAGAAGATATTGGAATATTTTGTGCGATACTTGTTGGAACATTATTTGGCTTTTTAATGTTTAATGCTTATCCTGCCAAAGTATTTATGGGTGATACAGGTTCTCTTGCTCTTGGTGCTGTATTTGCAACTATTGCTATTTTAACAAGAAGAGAACTTACCTTATTTATTGTATGTTTCCCATTTGTATTTGAAACAGCATCATCAATAATTCAAATTGGATATTATAAATTAACTAAAAAAAGAGTATTTTTAAACTCTCCAATACATCATCATTTTGAAAAATTAGGTTTTCAAGAACCTGATATAGTAAAAGCATTTTATTTATTTGGTATTATATTTTCTTTACTTGGAATTTTCTTTGCTGTATGGATATAATTTATTTATATCCTTTTTATTTGTAATAAAATAGAGGTTTAATCTATATATTTATATAGGTGATGTCCTATTAAAAAAAGATATAATATAATACTTTTTACATCTGTTATGATGCTTATAATATTTGGTATTATAATGATTTATTCATCAAGTAATATATGGGCTAAGTATAAGTTTGATGATAGTTTTAAGTATGTAAAACAACAAATATTATTTTTTATAATGGGACTTATTTTAGTAAAAGTTATAAGTAAATTTGATTATAAAAAATATTATAGTTTAGCAAACAAGATTTTAATAGTTTGCTTTATATTACTTATTTTAGTTCTTATCCCAGGACTTGGTGTTATAAGAAATGGTTCAAGAAGTTGGTTTAGTTTATTTGGTTTTAGTTTTCAACCAAGTGAAGCATCAAAACTTGGACTTATTATCTTTTCTGCTAAATATTTATCAAAACAAAGTAAGATAAATTTAAAAAGTGTATTTCCTTTATTAATAATTTTATTTACAACTTTTGGTATTATTATGTTAGAACCTGATTTTGGTACTGGTATGATACTTGTTGTTTCTATAGTTGCTTTAATTTTTATATCAGGACTTGATTTAAAATATTTTTATTATCTGTTTTTTATAGGAATAATTGGTATTACATTGCTTATTATAGTGGCACCTTACAGAATGGATAGAATAACATCTTTTATAAATCCTTGGAAAGATCCTTTAGGTACTGGCTTTCAAATAATACAAAGTTTATATGCGATAGGACCAGGAGGATTATTTGGTTTTGGTTTTTTATCATCAAGACAAAAACACTTTTATCTTCCAGAGCCACAAACTGACTTTATTTTTTCTATTATATGTGAAGAGTTTGGTATAGTAGGGGCGTTATTTATTATTGTTTTATTTACAGTTTTTATCTTTTCAAGCGTTAAAATAATGCTTTCCTGTAAAGATTTGTTTGCTAAATATTTAGTCTTTGGTATTACCTTTCAAATAATTATACAAGCTGTTTTAAATCTTTTAGTAGTTGTTGGTTTAGTACCAGTAACTGGTGTTACCTTACCCTTTATATCTTACGGAGGATCATCTCTTTTATTAAGTATGATAGGAGTTGGTATAATACTTAATATAGCAAAAAGTAATCTTGATTTCTAAGAGGTATTAGTAAAAAAACGTTATAATTTTAATTGCCGATTTTATAAAATTTCTTGCAAAATATAAAAACTTATGATAATATAACATATATCTAGCAGATGAAAAAGACGAAGATATAAATATTTATTATAGAGAGTTAGCGTTTGGTGTAAGCTAATATAAAGTTATATCTTGGATCACTTTGGATGTTTTTTATAAAAAGTAAAAACGGTTTACGCGTTATAGTAAAATGAGTGCATAAAGCTTTATGAATTAAGGTGGTACCACGATTATTTCGCCCTTAAATACATAAAGCTTTTTTATTTTAAAGGAGGAATTATTATGTTTAAAATGCTAGGCAAAGATAAAGTATCAAAAGAAGAAGATAAAATAAGTAATTACTGGCAAGATATTGATATACTTAAAAAATCAATAGATAAAGGTGATAAATATTTTGTTTTTTATGATGGACCTGCTTTTGCAAATGGTTTTCCAGGACTTCATCATATGGTTGCTAAAAATTTAAAAGATGCTTTTTGTAAATATTATACAATGAAAGGTTATAAAGTTTTAAGAAAAGTAGGATGGGATACTCATGGACTTCCTATTGAAAATCATGTTGAGAAAAAACTTGGTATTTCATCAAAAAAAGAAATTGAAGAAATAGGTACCCAAAAGTTTAATTTAGAGTGCCGTAAAAGTGTAAGAGAAAATGAAGATGCTTTCACACGTCTTACAAAGAAAATGGGTCAATTTATAGATACTGATAATCCATATTTAACATATAAAAATGAATATATTGAAACTGAGTGGTGGATTTTAAAGAAGTTCTATGAAGAGGGATTATTTTATGAAGGAACAAGAGTTGTACCTTATTGCCCTCACTGCGGAACTGGTCTTGCATCACATGAAGTAGCACAAGGTTATAAAACAGTTGATGTAAATACTGTTTATGTACCATTTAAGCTTAAAGATAAAGATGAATACTTTTTAGTATGGACAACAACCCCATGGACTTTAATTGCTAACGTTGCTTTATGCGTTAATCCAGATGAAGATTATGTAAAGGTACTATCAAAAGGATATAAGTTTATTCTTGCAAAAGCCCTTTTAAATGAAGTTTTTGATAAAGATTATGAAATACTTGAAACATTTAAAGGAAAGACTTTAGAATATCAAGAATACGAACAATTAATACCTTCCCTTAATGTATCTAAAAAGGCTTTTTATGTTACTTGTGATACATATGTTACTATGGAAGATGGAACGGGTATCGTACATATTGCTCCAGCTTTTGGAGAGGATGATAGTAAAGTTGCCGAAAAATATAACTTACCAGTTTTAAATCCAGTTGGAAAAGATGGCATCTATACCGAAGGTTTATGGAAAGGTATAAGTGTTTTTGATGTAGAACTTGATGTTATAAAATATCTTAAAGAAAATGATAAGTTATTTAAAAAACAAAAAATGAGTCATGATTATCCGCATTGCTGGAGATGTCAAACACCGCTTTTATATTACTCTATGCCAAGTTATTATATAAAAGTATCAAGCTTTAAAGACAGGTTAGTTGAGGCTAACAGTAAGGTTTCTTGGTATCCAAGTTATGTTGGAGAAAAACGTTTTGCAAACTGGCTTTCTAATGCAAAGGACTGGAACATATCAAGAACAAGATACTGGGGTAGTCCAATTCCATATTTTAAGTGTGGTTGTGGTTATAATCATATGGTTGGTAGTATAAAAGAATTAAAAGAACTATCTATAGATAAAATAGATGATAATTTTGATCTTCATAAACCATATATTGATAATGTTAGATTAAAATGTCCTAAATGTGGCAAAGAGATGAAACGTATTTTAGATGTACTTGATTGCTGGTTTGATTCGGGTTCTATGCCATTTGCTCAGTACCATTATCCATTTGAAAATAAAGAACTTTTTGAAAACCAATTTCCAGCAGACTTTATATGCGAAGGAATTGATCAAACAAGAGGATGGTTTTATACATTACTTGTTATATCTACCTTCATAAAGGGCGTTGCTCCATATAAAAATGTTTTAGTAAATGATCTTTTACTTGATAAAGATGGTAAAAAAATGAGTAAAAGTAAAGGTAATATTGTTGAACCATTTACAACAATAGAAGAATATGGAGCAGATACAGTAAGATTTTATCTTCCATATGTATCTCCAGTTTGGACACCACTAAAATTTGATATGTCAGGACTTAAAGAAGTATATTCTAAATTCTTTAATCCTTTAAGAAATTCCTATACTTTCTTTGCAACTTATGCTAATATCGATAAAATAGATAAAAAGATGTTTACCGTTCCTTATAATTCTTTAGAAGAAATAGATAAATGGTTACTTTCAAAATATAATAGATTAATTAAAGATGTAACAACAGCATATGATGAATATGATTTAAATAAAGTTGTAAAATATTTAACAACCTTTGTAAGTGAAGATTTATCAAACTGGTACATAAGAAGAAATAGAGATCGTTTCTGGGGTAGTTTACTTGAAACATCAAAAATTGCTGTATATCAAACAACTTATACTTGTCTTTTAGGAATTGTAAAATTACTTGCTCCAATATCACCATTTATAAGTGAAGAAATATATAGGAATTTAACAGAAGAAGTATCAGTACATTTAAGTAAATTCCCTTTATGTAATGAATCTTTAATAAATAAAGATATTGAAACTAGAATGGATCTTGTAAGAAATTTAATATCACTTGGTAGAAATAAAAGAGAAGAAGTAAAGATAAAGGTAAGACAACCAATAAGTGAAGTTATATTAGATGGCAAATTAAAATATACTTTAGAAGGTTTGGAAGATTTAATAAAAGAAGAATTAAATGTAAAAAATATTATCTTTAAAGATGACTTAAGTGAAGTAATGGATTTTATTATAAGACCAAACTTTAAAGTTGCAGGTAAAGTTATTGGTAATAAAATGAAGGAATATCAAGAATTTTTAAGCAATTTAACATTAGAAGAAAAAGAAAAATTATTAAATAATGCAACAATAAAATTTAATGATTTAGTTATAACAAATGATTTAATAGAAGTTAAAGTACAAGCCAAAGAAGGCTTTGATGTTGCTATGGATAAAGGATTATTTATAATACTTAATACAACTTTAACTTGCGACTTATTAAAAGAAGGAATAGCAAGAGAACTTGTATCAAAAGTACAAAACTTAAGAAAAGAAAAAGGCTTTGATATAGAAAATAGAATAACTTTATATTATAATGGAGATAATTATTTTGAAGAAGTTTTAAAAGATTTTGAAGCTTATATAAAGAAAGAAACATTAGCTACTGATATAATAAAAAATGAGTCTTTAACTGATAAATATGTTTTAAATGATACTACTGTATATTTAGATGTTTCAAAAAATTAGTATAAAAAAGGTAGATGCTAAAAATTAAGGCATTTACTTTTTTATTTGCAAAAATTTAAAAAATAAGGTATTATAAATATATATAGTAAGAGGTTGTATGAAGAAGTTTTATTTATTATTTTTAACTATTTTGTTTGTAATACCTTTTAAAGTTTCAGCTTATAGTAAGGCTTTAGTTGATATTACAAATATGAATATATATGAAATACAAACAGCTATTGATAATGGATATTTAACATACGAAGAATTAACAAGATTATATTTAGAAAGAATAGAAAACTATGATAAAGATTATAACACTATAATCACTTTAAATAATAATGCTATAGAGGAAGCTAAAAAATGTGATGCTATATATAAGGAAAAGGGGAGAGATTCACTTCTTTTTGGGATACCAATACTTGTTAAAGATAATATAGATGTATATGGTATGCCAACAACTAATGGTACTAAAACACTTTTAGACTCTTTCCCTAAAGAAGATAGTGAAGCTATAAAACTATTAAAAGAAAAAGGTGTTATAGTGCTTGGAAAAACAAATATGAGTGAGTTTGCTTTTTATGCATCATCAAGCAAAAGCTCTTTTGGCACAACAAGTAATGCTTATAATAAAGAATATTCAAGTTATGGTTCATCAGGTGGTAGTGCTGTTGCTGTTGCTCTTGCTTTTGCCCAAGTTTCACTTGGTACTGATACAGCAGCATCTGTTAGAACTCCAGCAAGTGCTAATAATGTAATAGGTATAAGACCAACATTTAATACAATAAGTAGTAAAGGTGTTATTTTATATGATATGACAAGAGATACTATTGGAGTTTTTTCAAGAAATACTTATGATAATATGCTTTTTTTAGCAGTACTTCAAGAAAAGAACGAAGAGTATTATACAAAACTTATAAATAATAAAAAGAAACATACTATTCTTGTTATAAATGATTTTTACAAAGGATATAGTTATGGTTCTTATGAAACATCTAAAACAGATAACAAAATAGTAGAATTAATGGATAGTGTTTTAAAAAAATTAGATAGTAATAATATAGAAGTAAAATACATAGATAATTTTTATAAATATCCATATAATACTTATGATTATTTAACAACAAATGGTAAATATATGTGTACTTGTTTTAATGAATATATAAAAGGTACAACATCTAATATAGGAAGTTTATTAGAACTTGAAAGAGATTATGGACATATTAATACTATTTCAAACTATTTAGCAGAATGTGGTGATATATATACAAATAATCTTTATGAACATGACAAAGAAGTAAAGAATGATTATATAGAATATATTAAGGAAATATTAAAAATATATGATGCTGATTTTTTAGTTTATCCAACAACTAAAAATTTACTTATTAAAAATGGAGATAGCACAGGAAGTTTTATAACTAATTCATCTACTATTGCTCCAGTTGCTGGAGTGCCGTCAATTAACCTTTCTCTTGGAAGTATCGAGGGACTTTATTATGGTATGGAAGTTGTAGCGTTAAAAAATGAAGAGTACATGTTATATAGTTTTGCGTCTTTATATGAACAAATAAACCATACTTATAAATTACCAGATGAGGTACCACCTTTATATGAAACATATGAAGAAGTTAATAAATTATCTAATCTTTATAATATAATACAAACAAAAAATGTAATTGATAAAACTCAGGTTTTAAAACAAGATGAATATAAAATATCAGTAGATAATATAAAAGACTTTTTTGATAATTATAATTTATTAGATGAAGATGAGATAATAACAAAGGCACAAACTTTATATAATGAATATATAAAAAGTGTTAAAAACGTATCATCTCATACAATATATTATTGCATTGCTAATCTTACATTGCTTTTTATATTAATTATTTTAGTTAAGAAAAAGGAATCATAATTTGGTTCCTTTTTAACATTTTTTGTTTTTTAAAAACTCTCTTAAAATTTTAGTAATAGCTCTTTTTTCAATACGTGATACATAGCTTCTTGAAATATTAAGGTCATATGCTATTTCTTTTTGGGTTTGTTCATCATGCATATAAAGACCATATCTTCTTATAATAATTTCTTTTTCTCTTTCAGTTAGTATATTAAAATATTTCCTTAAAAGCTTAATATTATCTTTAGTTTCTAATACTTCATCAAACATAGGCATAGGAGTTTTTAAAACATCTAAGATAGTTATTTCATTACCTTCCTTATCAAAACCTATTTTATCATCTAAACTTATATTTGAATCATTTTTTTTATTGCTTCTAAAATACATTAGTATTTCATTTTCAATACATCTAGCACAATAAGTAGTAATTTTTGTACCATGTTTCAAACTATAAGAATCAATACCTTTTATAAGACCTATTGTACCAATACTTATTAAATCATCATTTAAATTTTTATTATTATCAAACTTTTTAGCAATGTGAGCTACTAATCTTAAATTATGTTCTATTAACATATTACGAGCATCTTTATCTTTATTTAAAAGTAATTTTTTTATACAAGCTTCTTCTTCCTCTTTAGTTAAAGGATCTGGAAAAACATTATTAGAATAAGATGTTGTAAAAAATAAGCACGTTTTTAAAATTTCAATTAAACTTGTTAAAATACTTATCACTTCCTAATTAAATATATTAAAAAATATGTCAAAATATGCTTTAGGTATATTTTGACAAAGAAAGTTTTATTAGAAATTTTTGACATAATATATAAAATATGCTACAATATTTAATCATTAAAGGAGCTATATATATGGATAAATATATGAATAATTTAGTACAAGAATATGTTAGAAGTTCAAATATAAAGCATATTGATTTAAATAGTACTTTATTTATTAAAGATTTTGCAAATTTTATAAAGGAAAGAGAAAAAGAAGGCAAAATATATTTTGATTTTTTAGATTATTTATGTACAACACCTATGCTTGATAATAATATATGCGAAGTAAATAAGGGTAAGTATGACAGCATTGTAAAGGATAAGGATATGCTTATTATTACACCATTTTTTAATGATTTTGAAAGATGTAATTTTAAGATGATTATACCACGAGAGTTTACTGTAATAGATGATATGCCATATATAAAAAATGAAATAGGTACAGAAAATATAAGCCATTTTAATATAACAAGGTATATAACACAAAATCCATATAATAAAAGTTATATAAAAGATTTTGATAAATTACATAATAATAACTTTGCTATAGCAGTAGGGGTATATGGTAGTATTTATGATAAAGATATTGAGTATAAAATAAATATGTTAGAGGCTTTAAAAGATAAATTAATAGATAGTTATACATGTGAATATGCAACAAGTAAAGACTGCTACATGTATGCTGTTGTAAGTAATAAATTAGTAAGAAGAAGATAAAAGATAATTTTTTTATCTTTTTATTTTGTAAAACAACTTGAAATATATAAAGTATTTTGCTACAATAAATATGTAAAAATAAGGAAAGAAGGATGTTTTATGAAACAAATGTTTAGACTTGGGGGGGGGTATCACAAACTAAAAGGTATATAATACCAGTAATATTTGTAATACTTCTTTTAATAATAACGGTTGGACTTTCATATGCTATGTATACATTTACTGGCAGTGGAACAAAAGAAAATGTAATACAAACAGGACATATAGTAATTACATTTAATGATGTGAATAATATTAGTATTCAAAATAGGTATCCAGAAACAGATAGTGAAGGCTTAGCAAATACTGATACAAATTCACAAATGACATTTACTGTTACAAGTGATATAACAGGAGATACTAAAGTAAATTATGCCTTAGGTATCACAGATATACAAGAAGGAAACACATTAACACAAGACTATATAAAAATATATTTAAAAAAAGGAAATGAAGTAGCAACAGGCTTTACAGAAAATAAAGGAGAACTAATATCTAGTTTTAAGCCACTTTATATAGAAAATGTAATGGATAGTCATGTTTTATTAACAGATATAATAAGTGGAAGTGAAGTACATACCTATACATTAAAGGCATGGATAGATGAAAAGTATAAATTGCCAAGTACAGAAAGTAATACTAACGGAACACATACAAGTAATACAACAAGTGAAACATTTAAATTTAAGATAAAAGGATATGGAACTACAGAAAGTATAGAAGTGATAGATAAATCTTTAAGAAGACTTATATTAGGAAAAAACAATAGTAATGTAATAGGAGTATTACCAGAAGCATCTTTACAAACAACATATGAATTAGCTGGAGACAAATCAGGTTTATATGTATCAACAGATACAAATGATGGTAGTCCAACTTATTATTTTAGAGGTAACAATGGTTGTAGTGGTGTTGCTATGACACAAGAAATATGCACTTTACTTGGAGGTTCAAGGTTTTTATCAAGTAGCTTACAATGTGGAAGGCAAATAGGGCAATATGAATATGAAGTAAAAAAAGTGCAAAATTTGTCGAAGGAGCAATGTATCTTAAATGGAGGAACCTATGATGAAAATGCAGTGAATAATTATGTGTCTTTTGCGGGTTTCACATGGAGAATAGTGCGTATAAATGAAGATGGCAGTATAAGATTATTATTAAGTGAAAGAATAAATAACAATAAAACATATCGATTCAATCCAAGTTCTAAGAATTATACTTATATGTATTATAGCAATAGTGATGTAGAAGGTGGAATAAAAAGAACAGTAGATACATGGTATAATGATAATTTAAAAACTTATGAAGACTATATAGCAGATACAGAATTTTGCGAACAATTTAAAGTTGCTACTAAAAGTTCTAGTGCAACAGCTGGCAGTGTAACAGTACCATTATATTCTAGTTATACATCAAATTTCAAATGTAATATTGATGAAAATGGCAAAGGAATTTTAAATTTAAAGGTAGGTTTATTAATCTTTGATGAGGCAGTACATGCAGGAGGGTATCCAAAGATAAATAGTTACCCATATATTGTATCGCGTAGTAATGATGTAGGTATGGATTTTTGGTCTATGAGTCCCAGCGCTTGTAATAATAGTGATTTAAGGGTTTGGAATATTGCTGAATATGAATATTCAATAAATGCTTATCCTGTTAACATTGCAGAAACAATTAGTTTAGTAATTTCTTTAAATCCAGATACCCTAGCAACAGGCACAGGAACTATTGATGACCCCTACATCGTTAGCTAAAAAAACATCTTGTAAAAATAAAAAATATATTATACAATGTATCTATAAGGATAATATGCCTTATAATAGACGTTTAAAGATAAAAAGGGACACAATTTATAAGGTATTTTGTGTCTTTGTTTGTTTTTAAATAAAAAAAATAAAGGAGAGATGTTATGAATAATAACGAGAAATTTTATGCAGAAGTAAAATCATTATACGCATACCTATATGAGTGGAAAGAATCACTTGAAAGGAATAAAAGGAACTATAGCCTTGATGACTACAATTTTATGCATGATGTGCTTCAAAGTTTAAGGGGACAATTAAAATACTTTGGAAAACAAACCTGGGAAAGAATAGAAAAAGATGAGGTCTTTAAATGTGAAACTGAAGAAGAAAGAATTAAACGTTTAAAATACATAATAGACCTAAAAAACAATCAAAATGAAAACTTAGATTACTATAAAGAAGTTTTTAATGAATATAAAAAAGAAACAAATCCTGATAAAAAAGAATCATTAAATAGAGAACTTGGATTTTTAAAAGATAATATAGAAAGTACAAGCTATAAACTAGATAATGCAACAACTACTAAAAATACAGAAAAAATAAAAGATTATGTAAGAATACTAAATCCTGATTATACTATATCATTTGATATATATAAAACAAAAGATAATTATATTACTTTTAAAACAGAAGAAGAATTAGAAAATGAAAGAAGTATTGTATTAAGTGAAGCAGATTCAAGTTTTGATAGATTTGATCTTGGTAAAAAAGAAGGGGTTATAAAACTATTTAATAATCTTTATGATACTTATGTTAGTGATATAAAACTAATACAAAAACTAGATAATAAAAACCTTGTAAAAACTCTAAAAAAATAGAATTAACGTTCTATTTTTTTATTAATTTATGTTATAATAAAAATTGTGATAGCAATGAAAGATTTTAATTTTTATATGGAACAATTTTTAGAATATTTAAAATATGAAAAAAATTATTCATTATTAACTATTAATGGATATAAAGAAGATTTAATATTTTTAAATGATTATTTTAATAAAGAAAATATAAACTTTTTAGAGGTAGAATATCAAGATATAAGATTACTTTATAATTATCTTGAAGATAAACATTATAGTAAAAATACTATTGCAAGACATATTAGTTCTATAAGAAGTTTTTATAAATATTTATCATTTAATAAAATAATAAATAATAATCCTTTTAATATGGCACATTTACCTAAAAAAGATAAAATGTTACCTAAATTTTTATATTATAATGAACTTATGGAAATGTTTGACAGTATAAAATTAGATGATTTTTATGGCAAGAGAAATAGATGTATTTTAGAAGCTTTATATGCAACTGGAGTACGTGTTAGTGAACTTGTAAATATTAAACTTAGTGATATTGATTTTGATAATGGTACTATAAGAGTTATAGGTAAAGGTAATAAAGAAAGAATTGTATACTTTTTAGAGTATCCTAAAAAATATATGGTAGATTATATAGAAAATGGTAGAAATGTTATGTTAAATAATAAACCTTGTGAATACTTATTTATAAATAAACTTGGAAACAAACTTACAACAAGGGGAGTTGAACTTATAATTAAAGATATAATTAGTAAAACAAGCATAAAATCTAATGTAACACCACATACCATAAGACATACATTTGCAACACATTTATTAAATGAAGGATGTGATATAATGAGTGTAAAAGAACTATTAGGACATGAAAGTTTAAAAGCAACTCAGGTATATACTCATATTACAAATGAAGAATTAAGAAATATATATTTAAATTGTCATCCAAGAAGTAAAAAGTAAAGGAGAATATTTATGAAAATAAAAGAATTTATAAAAGCTTTAGAAAAAAATAATTTATTAAAAGAATATAGTGTAAATAAAGAAGAAATAAATAATATTACTTATAATTCAAAAGAAGTTATAGATAATGCATTATTTATATGTAAGGGCTTTACTTTTAAAGAAGAATATTTAAAAGAAGCTAAAAATAAAGGAGCTACTATATATTTAAGTGAAGTAAAATATAATATAGATATGGATTATATAATAGTAAGTGATGTAAGATGTAGTATGGCACTTTTAAGTATTTTATATTATAAATTAGAAAAACCATTATGTAAAATTGGAATAACTGGTACAAAAGGTAAAACAACAACTGTATACTTTATAAATAGTTGTTTAAATAAATATTATAATAAAAGAACTCCTTATATATCAACAATAGATTATTATACAGGACTTTCATATAATGAATCTATTAATACAACGCCAGAATCTCTTGATTTAAATAAATATTTTAAAGAGATGGAAGATTCTAATAATGATATATGTGTAATGGAAGTATCATCACAAGCTGAAAAGTTAAATCGTATATATGGACTTACATTTGATTATGGTGCTTTTTTAAATATTGGAATAGATCATATATCTAAAACAGAACATGAAAATTTTGATGATTATTTAAGTTGTAAAATTAATTTTTTAAAGAAATGTAAAAATGTATATGTTTATAAAGAAACAGATTATTTTGATAGAATAGATAAAGAATTAAATGGTAAATTTAAAACATTTGGCATGGATTTATCATGTGATTATGTATTAAAAGATATTAAACATTTTGATGATTTTACAAGCTTTAAAGTAAATGATTTAGAGTATAAAATAAAATTAAAAGGGGATTTTAACTGTGTAAATGCTTGTTGTTGTATTGCTATATTAACAGATATAGGGGTGCCATATAATACAATAAAAGAAGGATTATATGAAACTACAGTTCCAGGCAGGATGGAATTTGTAAAAGGGTTTAAATGTCCTATTATTGTTGATTATGCTCATAATAAATTATCTATTATAAATGTTTGTCTTGAGATAAAAAATGAATATAAAAACTACAATTTAAAACTTGTTATGGGGTTACCTGGTGGAAAAGCAGTAAATAGAAGAAAAGAACTTGGAGAAGTTGCTCCAAAATATTTCAAAAAAGTATATTTAACAAAAGACCATCCAAACTATGAAAGTGTATATGATATATGTAATGAAGTAGTATCTTATTTTGATAAAAAAATAGATTATGAAATAATTGAAGATAGAAAAATGGCAATACATAAAGCAATGGATGAAGCAGAAAGTAATGATGTTATCTTAGTACTTGGTAAAGGTAGTGAAGATTATCAACTTGAAAAAGGAGTACATGTACCATATGAAACAGATAAAGTTGTTGTATTAAATTATATAAAGGAGATGACTAAATAATGGATATAATAACAGTAAAAGAAATAAAAGAAATGACAAATGGAACATTTATAAATATGACTTTAAATTATAAAATAGATAATGTTTCCATAGATAGTAGAAATGTAAATAAAAAATCACTTTTTATCCCTATAATTGGAGAAAATCATGATGGTCATACTTTTTTAGAAGATGCTTATAATAATGGTTGTCGTACTTTTTTAATAGATAAAAATCATACTTTTAATAAAAATGATGCAAATATTATAATGGTTAATGATACAACAGTATCCTTTGGTATGATATCTAAAGCATATAAAGAAAGATATAATCCTTTTATAATTTCTGTAACAGGTTCTGTTGGTAAAACATCAACAAGAGATATTATATATTCTGTTTTAAAAACGCAATATAAAACTTTAAAAAATGAAGGTAATTTAAATAATAATATTGGAATACCTAAAACTCTTTTAAATCTGGATAAATCATATAAAATGGCAGTTATTGAAATGGGAATGAATCATAAGGGAGAAATTTCTTATCTTACTGATATTGTAAATCCTAATATGGCTGTTATATCAAATATTGGTATGTCTCACATTGAAAATTTAGGAAGCATGGAAAATATATTTAATGCAAAGATGGAGATTACTAAAAACTTTGATTCTAATAATGTACTTTTTGTAAATGGGGATGACCCTTATTTAAAAAGAGTAAAAGATAGACACCCTTTATATAGAGTATATACTTATGGCTTTAATAAAGGAAATGATATTTACTGCACTAATTATGTAATAGAAAAAGACCATATAGATTTTACGGTAGTATTTAATTATACAGAAGAATATTTTACTATACCATCTATTGCTAAACATAATATTTATAATGCTATGGCTGCTATTTTAGTAGGTAGAATGCTTGATATTCCAATGCCTAAGATAAAAGAGGGATTAAAAAACTTTACAATTACTAAAGGAAGACTTACTATTATTGAAAAAAAATATCTTACTATAATAGATGATACTTATAATGCTAGTTTAGATTCGGTAAGTAGTGCCTTAGATGTTTTAAAAAGTTTTAAAAATAGAAAAGTAGCTATTTTAGGAGATATACTAGAAGCAGGAAGTTACAGCAGTGAAATTCATAAAAAAATAGGTACTTATGCTAAAGACAAATGTGATTTTTTAGTGGGAGTTGGAGAAAACTCTAAAATCATGATTAATGAAGCAATAAATAATGGATTTAATAAGGAAAATACAAGATGGTATAATACGTATGATGAACTTATAAAAGATATAGATACTTTAATAAAATATCAAGATGTAGTGCTTATTAAAGCATCACATGGAATATGTCTTGATAAAGTAACAGAATACTTGGATAAGAAATATGAGTAAAAAAACATTATTACTTCACTCATGCTGTGGTCCTTGCAGTAGTTACGTATTATCTTATTTAAAAGATGATTTTGATATAACACTTGTATATTATAATCCAAATATTTATCCTAAAGCAGAATATAAGAAAAGATATGAAGAACAAAAAAGATTAATAAAAGAAATGTTTAATAATGAAATAAAAATAATGGAAGTAAACTATATACCGCTTTTCTATTATATTAAAGTTTTAGGACATGAAAAAGATAAAGAAGGACAAGAAAGATGTCATATCTGTTATAAGTTAAGAATGGAAAAAACATGTAAACTTGCTAAAAAATACGGCTTTGATTACTTTACAACAACCCTTTCAGTAAGTCCTTATAAAAATGCTGATGTATTAAATGAAATAGGTAAGGAATTAGAAGAAAAATACAAAGTAAATTATTTAGAATCAAACTTTAAAAAACATGATGGTTATAAAAAATCTATTGAATATTCAAAAGAATATAATCTATATAGACAAAATTATTGTGGATGTAAATTTAGTAAAAGATAAAAAACTACTTGTAATAAGGTAGTTTTTTTGCTACAATAAATATGTAAAAATAAGGAAAGAAGGATGTTTTATGAAACAAATGTTTAGACTTGGGGGGGGGGTATCACAAACTAAAAGGTATATAATACCAGTAATATTTGTAATACTTCTTTTAATAATAACGGTTGGACTTTCATATGCTATGTATACATTTACTGGCAGTGGAACAAAAGAAAATGTAATACAAACAGGACATATAGTAATTACATTTAATGATGTGAATAATATTAGTATTCAAAATAGGTATCCAGAAACAGATAGTGAAGGCTTAGCAAGTACTGATACTAATTCACAGATGACATTTACTGTAACAAGTGATATAACAGGAGATACTAAGGTAAATTATGCTTTAGGCATAACAGATATACAAGAAGGAAACACATTAACACAAGATTATATAAAAATATATTTAAAAAAAGGCAATAATGTAGTGGCAGGATTTACAGAAAATAAAGGAGAACTAATATCTAGTTTTAAACCTCTTTATATAGAAAATGTAATGACAAGTCATGTCTTATTAACAGATGTAATAAGTGGAAGTGAAGTACATACCTATACCTTAAAGGCATGGATAGATGAAAATTATAAATTACCAATAATTGCAAGGAGTGAAAAGTATGAAGTTGTAAGTGTTTCAGCATGTGCTGCATTTTTTGCAAATGCTGCATCAGTTAGTACTGATGTTGCAACAGCGTTTTGTAATGGTACTGGTTCTATAGAAGGACAAACACTAGAAATTTTAGATGGTCTTGCAGAAGATAATGATATGATTCAATATATGCTTACAAATAATATAATAAAAAAAAGAACAGGTACAAATGTGGAACATGTTGCAGAAACAAATAGTGAAACATTTACGTTTAAGATAAAGGGTTATGGAACAACAGAAAGTATAGAAGTAAAAGAAACACATACATTAAATCAATTAATATTAGGTGCTAATAATAGTAATGTGTTAAGTGCAACTGCAACACTTACTAATACATATTCTAATGCAGGAGATGTAAGTGGATTATATAAATCATTAGATGGAGAAACAAATAGTGGAACAACATACTTTTATAGGGGTGCAGTAACTAATAATTATGTATCTTTTGCAGGATTAATGTGGAGAATAGTAAGAATAAATGAGAATGGTAGTATTAGATTACTGTTAAATGATGGAATAAATAATAATACAAATTATCAATTCAATCCAAGTTGGAATAATTATACGTATATGTATTATAGTAATAGTGATGTAGAAAATGGAATAAAAAGAACAGTTGATACATGGTACAATGACAATTTGAAAGATTATGAAGACTATATAGCAGATACTGAATTTTGCGAACAGTTTAAAGTTGCTTATAATAGTTCTTGGGCTACAGCAGGAAGTGCAACAGCGCCAACGTATGAAAACTATACATCAAATTTTAAATGTAGTACTGATGGAAATGGGAAGGGTGTACTAACATCAAAAGTAGGTTTGCTAACATATGATGAAGCAGTACATGCAGGAAATTATTCCCTTAAATCAAGTACTTCATATATTACAAACAGTAACTATGCATATTGGTTAATGAGCCCCGCCGGCGCTGATAATTCTGCTCACGCTTGGCGCGTTTACAATGATGGTGGTGTCAGCTACAACGGTGTCCGCAACTACAACGTCGTGCGTCCAGTTATCTCACTGAAGGCTGATATACTTGCAACAGGCTCTGGTACAAGTGATGACCCTTATGTCGTACAAACAAGATAAATTATAACAAACAAAACCTTTGATATTATCATATATTTAAAGGTTTTTTTGTCATTTTTTGTTATATTTGCTATGATAATTTTTTAAAGTGTGATACAATAACTATGAGGTATAAATTTATGAATAGAGAATATTTAACAGTTACTCAAATAAATAAATATATTAAATATAAATTCGATAATGATGAAAATCTTAATTTAGTATATCTTAAAGGAGAAATATCTAATTTTAAGAATCATTCAACAGGGCATTTATATTTTACTATAAAGGATGAATCATCAAGGATACTTGCTGTAATGTTTAGAAATAATGCTTTAAAATTAAAGTTTACTCCAGTTGATGGTTCTAAAGTTTTAGTAATTGGCAGAATTGGTGTTTATGAAGCAAGTGGTAATTATCAAATTTATGTTGAAGAAATGATGGAAGATGGTATTGGAAATCTAGCTCTTGAATTTGAAAAGTTAAAGAAAAAGCTTTCTCAAAAGGGTTACTTTAATGAAGAATATAAAAAACCTATTCCTAAGTTTCCCAAAAGAATTGGTATTATAACTGCAACAACAGGAGCTGCCATAAGAGATATAATAACAACCATTAATAGAAGATATAGAAATGTAGAACTTTATATTTTTCCTTGCTTAGTACAAGGTGTTGGTGCTAAGGAAGATATAGTAAGAAACATTAATATTGCAAATACTTTTCCACTTGATGTCTTAATAGTAGGAAGAGGTGGTGGGTCAATAGAAGACTTATGGGCTTTTAATGAAGAAATAGTTGCAGATGCCATCTTTAAAAGTAAAATACCAATAATTAGTGCTGTAGGACATGAAATTGATTTTACAATTAGTGATTTTGTTGCGGACTTAAGAGCACCAACTCCAACTGCAGCAGCAGAACTTGCTGTTCCTAATACTATTGATTTAATAAACTATATAAATCAGCTTTCTATAAGAAGAAATAAAAGTATTATAAATATAATAAATAAAAAATATGAAAAGCTTGAATCATTAAAAGATTCATATATTTTGAAAAATCCTCAAAGTATATATGAAGTAAAAGCTCAAAAAGTTGATAATTTAATGGAAAAAGCTATTCTTTTAATTACTAAGTCATTAACTGATAATAAAAATAGACTTAATACTTTAGATAAAGAAGTTAAAACAGATATGACAAAAGTACTTGATAAAAAAACTAATAGGTATTTAAATGTATTAAGTAAGCTTGAAACATTAAACCCTATATTAACTATTAAAAGAGGATACACTATAACTAAATATAATGATAAAAGTATTACTAGTATAAAAGATATAAATAAAAAAGATTATATAAAAACAGAAGTTTGTGATGGTATTATAACATCACAAGTAATAGAGATGGAGGAAAAATAAATGAAAAAAGAAAAAGAAGAATTAAGTTTTGAAGAAAAACTTGTAAAACTTGAAAAAATAGTTAAAGATTTAGAAAATGGAGATGTTATTTTAGATGATGCCATAAAAAAATTTAATGAAGCTATGGAACTTTCAGCATCATGTAATAAAACATTAGAAGAAGCCACAAAAACAGTAAATAAAGTATTAAATAAAGATGGAAATATGGAAGATTTTGAAAAAGTAGAAGAGTAGATTATGAAAATTATATTAAGTTTATTAAAGGTCTTTTTAAACTTTATATATTTTTTTATGAAATTTAAAAAGACTAATAAAAATAAAATTACTTTTTTAAGTAGACAACAAAATGATATAAGTTTAGATATGAAGCTTATAAAAGAAGAACTTTTAAAAAATAATAAAAATCTTGAAATGGTATTTTTATGTAAAAGATTTGATAATATAAAAAAACATTTTATTTCCTATGGCTTTTATACTTTAAAAACAATGTATCATATATCAACATCTCATGTTGTTATAACTGATTCTTATTCATTACCAGTATCAGTATTACATCATAAAAAAGACCTTAAAGTTATGCAAATATGGCATGCTTTAGGAGCAATTAAAAAATTTGGTTATCAAACTATTGATAAAGAATCAGGAAGAAAAGGTGTAATTGCTAATACTTTATGTATGCATAAAAACTATGATGCCATTATATCAGGTTCTAAAGCGAGTACTAAATTTTTTATGGAAGCCTTTAATTACAAAGAAAATGTTTTTTTAAACTATGGACTTCCAAGAATTGATTATCTTATTAATAATCATACAAAATTAAAGAGTGAAATACTTAATAAATATAAAGGATTAAAAGGCAAGATAAATATTTTGTATGCTCCAACCTTTAGAACTACTAAAGATTTTGAAATAAATGATTTAATAAAAGAAATTGATTTTTCTAAATATAACCTTATTTTAAAATGTCATAAAAACCAAATGGTTGATGTAAAAAACAATAATATATATACTTGTGATGTTTTTTCATCACTTGACCTTTTAAGTGTATGTGATTATTTAATAACTGATTATTCCGCTATTGCGATTGAGGCTTCTATTTTAAATATAAAAACCCTTTATTATTGTTATGATTATCAAAAATATATAGAAAATAATGGACTTAATATAGATTTATATAAAGAAATGCCTGGTGTTGTATTTTCAAGTGCTAAAGATTTAATGAAAAAGATAGATAGTAATAATTATGATATAAATCTTGTTTTAAACTATAAAAATAAATATATTGATATTCAAAATGGTATGTCAACAAAACTAATAGCAAATAAGATATTAAAATGGATAAAGGAGTAGTAATATGGAAAATATTAAAAAGTACATATATGATTTAGCCAAAAGAAATGTTGTATTTAGAAAAATGTCAAGATTTATTTTAAAAGCATACCATAAGATAAAATATATAAAATATTATTTTACAATAAAAACAGATGATAAAGTTGTTATATTCGAAACATTTAATGGTAGGAGTTTTAGTGATAGCCCTAAGTATTTGTATTTAGAAATGTTAAACAATAAAGATTATAAAGATTATAAATTTATATGGGCATTTAATGATCCAGAAAGTAAAACAAATCTTTTTAAAGAACTTGTAAATGATAGAACAACTATCGTAAAAACAAATACTAATAGTTATTTAAAAAGTTATGCTAAAGCTAAATATTGGATTGTAAATTCTAAACTTAATGAAAGATTAATAAAGAAAAAAGTACAAATATGTTGTCAGTGCTGGCATGGTACACCTTTAAAAAGACTTGGGTTCGATATTTTAAAAGAAAAAGGCAATGCATTAAATACTGTAAAAGAAATAAAAGAAAAGTATTATAATGATGCTAAAGTATATGATTATATGTTATCTCCATCAAAGTTTTGTAGTGAAGCCTTAACATCAGCTTTTGCTTTAAAAAGTTTAAATAAAGAAAATATAATTGTGGAAAAAGGTTATCCAAGAAATGATTTTCTATTTAAATATACTGAAGATGACGTTTTAAAAATAAAGAAAAGTATCGGGATAGATACCGATAAAAAGATAATACTTTATGCCCCAACATGGAGAGATAATCAGCATACATCAGGAGTTGGTTATACTTATAAATTAGGAATAGACTTTGATACTTTAAAAAAGAAAATAGGAGATAAATACATTATTTTATTTAGAGCACATTATTTTATTGCTAATTCCTTTGATTTTGATAAATATAAAGGTTTTGTATACAATGTATCAAATATAGATGATGTAAATTCACTTTACGTTATAAGTGATATTTTAATAACAGATTACTCAAGTGTCTTTTTCGATTTTGCAAATCTTAAAAGACCAATGCTATTTTATATGTATGACAAAGAAGAATATCAAAATAATTTAAGAGATTTCTACTTTTCCTTATCATATCTTCCAGGACCTATAGTAAAGGAAGAAAAAGATTTAATAAAAGAAATTAATGAAGTTGATACTTATTTTATAAGATATAAAGAAAAATATGATGAATTTAATAAAAAATTTAATTATTTAGATAGTAAAGATATAAGTTTAAAAGTACTGAAGGAGATAATAAAATGAAGAAGTTAAAGAAGTTTTTTAGAATACTTAAAAGGTTTTTTACGCAGAAAAAATATAACATTATGTATTATTACAGATGTTATGAAAAAGAAAAAATAGATGATAAGACAATTTTACTTTGTTCTCAGCAGGGACAAACAATAGATGGTAATATCTTTTATATTTTAAAAGAGTTACAAAAGGATACTTATAAGGATTATAAAATATATGTTGCTTATGATAAAAAATATAAAAATGAATTTATTGCCAAGTTTAGTAATTATAATTTTTATAATTATAAACTAGTGGATATTACATCAAAAACATATTTTAAAGCTTTAGCAACTGCTAAATATTTATTTAATGATACATCTTTTTTATGGTATTTTGTTAAAAAAGAGGGTCAAATATATTTTAATACATGGCATGGAACACCATTTAAAACTCTTGGCAGATCAATAAAAGATGATTTTCATTTAATAGGTAACGTCCAAAGAAACTTTTTAATGTGTGATTACTTACTTTATCCAAGTAAATATATGATGGATATTATGCTTGATGATTATATGCTTAAAAATATTTCGATAAATACCAAGGTTGTACTTGGAGGATACCCAAGAAATGAAATATTTTTTGATAAAGAAAGAGCTAAGGAATTAAAGAAAGAACTAAATCTTGAAAATAAACAAATAATTGTTTATATGCCAACATGGCGTGGTTCCTTTGGAAAACTTGGTATTACTATGGCAGATCAAGTTGAAATTATTAATAATTATCTTAAACATATTGATAAAAAGCTTACTAAAAATCAAATAATGTTTGTTAATTTTCATCCATTTTTAAAAGACAAAGTAAATATTAAAGGGTTTAAACATATTATGCCATTTAATAAAAATTATGAAACATATGATTTTTTAAATATGGCAGATACCTTAATAACAGATTATTCAAGTGTATTCTTTGATTATGCAGTAACTAATAAAAAAATTATTTTATTTGCCTATGATGAAAAAGAATATTTTGAAGATAGAGGTACTTACTTTGATTTTAATGAATTACCATTTAAAAAAGTAAAAAATGTAAACGAATTAATAAATGCCATAAATGATGATACAAATGTTGATACATCAAAATTTATAAATAAATTCTGTCCTTATGAAAATAATAATTCATCATTCAAAATAGTTGATTTTGTTTTAAATAATAAAAAAAGTGATTTAGAGATTTTAGATATACCAAATAATAAAAAGAAAAACATATTAATTTTTGCGGGCAACTTACAAAAAAATGGTATAACATCTGCTCTTTTATCACTATTAAATAATTTAGATAAGGATAAATTTAACTATTATCTTACATTTACTAATAGAAGTGTTGGAGCAAATAAATATGTTTTAAAAAATTTAGATAATAGAATATCTTATATTGGAAGCTATGATAATAAAATAGGAACATTTAAAGAAGTATTAATACTTGTTTTGTATATGTTTAAACTTATTAGTTATAAAAAATCATCAAAATATTTAGAAAGCTATTATAAACGTGAAATAAAACGTAGATATTATAATGCTAACTTTTCTTATGCAGTACAATATAATGGCTATGGTAACAACATAATAAGAATGTTTTCATATTTTCCTTATGGTAAATGTATTTTTGTTCATAGTGATATGTCAAAAGAAGCTAAAACAAGATCTAATCAAAATTTAGAAACACTACAAAATGTATATAATATTTACGATAAAGTAATTGTTGTAAGTGAAGGACTTTTAAAGCCAACAGCCTCTATAAAAGGAAACTATGATAACATAGTAGTAATTAATAATATTATTGATTATAAAACTATATTAGAAAAAAAAGATAAAGAAATTGCTTTTGATGATAATACAGAATCTAATGTAAGTATAAATAAATTAAAGAAAATACTTAATTCTAAAGCAAAAAAAATAGTAGCAGTTGGAAGGTTTTCTAAAGAAAAAGGATTTGATAGATTAATTGATGCCTTTTTAGAGATAGATAGTGATATGTATTTAATTATAATTGGAGGATTTGGACCATTATATAATGATTTACTTAATAAAGCTATGACAAGTTCTAAAAAGGATAGAATAATCCTAATAAAAAGTTTACAAAATCCTTTTCCAATTATGTCAAAATGTGATTGTTTTGTTATGTCAAGTTTATATGAAGGCTTTTCTTTAGTAATTTTTGAAGCAAATGTACTTAAAATACCAGTTGTATCAGTATCAATACCTGCAATAAATAAATTTTCTAGCGATTATAAAGGGGCTTATATTACAGAAAATAGTACAAATGGTATAAAAAAAGGTATTAATTATTTTTTACAAAACAAAATTGCTTTGTTTAATATAAATTATGAAACATTTAATAGGGAATCTATAGACAAATTTGAAAAAATTATTGATAATAAATAATTGTGTTAGGAGAAAAATTTATGAATAATGAAAAAGTTAAAGCATTGGAAAAAAAATTAAAAGTTGATAAAATAGTTATTATAATATTATCAGTAGTGTTAGGACTTGGTATGCTAGGGGGCATGTCATTAACATTTATGTACTTTAATAGAAATAATGCTATTACAAGAAAATTTGTTACTATTGCTAGAAATACTAAAAATAATATCATGATAAAAATAAGTGATATTGATAAAAATTATAAAGAAAATAATCATAATGCTACATCTAAATTAAAACTTACAAGTGCTTATGGTGATAATCAAGGTACACATCCTAAAATTTTATACTTTAAAGATGGTTGGAATGGTTATAAATACTGGTTAGTATTCTCACCATATCCATTTAGTGATGATAAAAGAGAAAACCCTCATATAAAAGTAAGTAATGATTTAGTTAATTTTACTGAACCTAAAGGTTTTGAAAATCCACTTGAAGACTTTCCAGAAAATTATAATTCGTTAAAAGTATATAATTCAGATCCGCATCTTGTATATAATAGTGACACAAATGAACTTGAATGTTACTATAGATTTGTAAATGATAAAGAAGACAAAGTAATTGTTTACAGAAGAACTACTAAAGATGGTATTAATTGGACTCCTAAAGAAGAAATATTAAAATCACAAAGATCAAAAAAAGATTATGTATCATTTGCTATTATTTATAATGATGGTTTATATGAAATGTGGTATGTTGACAAAAACAATATATTAACATATGAAAATAGTACTGATGGTAAAACATATGATAATAGAAAACGTATAAAACTTAATTATTTTAATCCAGGTTTAAAAACATGGCATTTAGATGTAATAAAAACAGATATAGGTTATGAAATGATAACAGTTGCATTTGAAAAATGGTCTGGCAGAGCAAGCATGAGTCTTTACTATACAGCATCAAATGATAATGAAAACTGGAAAGTAGCTCAAGCAATTATAAAACCATCTAATATTTCTTGGGATAATGGGGGACTTTACAGAAGTACCTTTATAAAAATTGATGGTATATATTACGTTTATTATAGTGGTATATCAAAAGATGGTGCAAGAGGTATTGGTTTATCTTATGGAGAAGATATATACAATTTAAAAGGATATAATGGTAAAATTACAAATTAATATTTTAATATTAAAAAAATTAATGTATAATATACTTATTGGAGGAATTTATGAAAAGAATTTTAACATATGGAACATATGATTTACTTCATTATGGACATATTAGATTATTAAAAAGGGCAAAAGCTTTAGGAGATTACCTAATTGTTGCCTTATCAACTGATGAATTTAATGAACTTAAAGGTAAAAAAGCCTATCACTCATACGAAGAGAGAAAAGAAATGCTTGAAGCTATAAGATATGTTGATTTAGTAATTCCAGAAGATAACTGGGAACAAAAAATAAATGATGTTAAAGAATACAAAGTAGATGTTGTTGTTATGGGAAGTGATTGGGCTGGTAGCAATAGATTTGAATATTTAAATGATTACTGTGAAGTTATATATTTAGATAGAACTGATGGTGTTTCAACAACAAAAATAAAAGAAGACTTAAAAGATTTACCATATGATGTCAAGAAAGAAGAAAGATAAAAAATGAAAAAGTTTTTTAAAGATGTCAAAAGATATTTTAATTATATGATATATTCTGCAGGTGCTGAACTTAGAAGTGAAGTTGCAAACTCTTATTTAGGATGTTTATGGTGGCTTTTAAATCCTTTATTTTTCATGCTTATCTATGCCTTTATATCAATAGTTGTCTTTAAATCTAGGGAAGCATATTTCCCGATTTTTGTATTTATTGGACTTTCACTTTGGGACTTCTTTAATAGAGTAGTATCTGCTGCTCCAAGGCTTGTTGTAAATAATAAAGAAATAGTAAGCAAAGTATACTTGCCAAAATATATATTATTAATTGAAAAAATATTTGTAAGTTTCTTTAAAATGCTAATTTCCCTTTTACTGGTTTTTGTTATGATTATAGTATATAAAGTACCATTAACAACCTATGTGTTTAATTTTATACCAATTATTGTATCTCTTATTATTATAACATTTGCTGTAGCGGTTATTCTTATGCATTTTGGAGTATTTATAGATGACTTATCAAACCTTACATCAGTTTTATTAAAGCTTGTCTTTTATTTATCAGGAATCTTTTATCTTGTATCAAAAAAGATTCCAAGTCCATATAATAAATACTTATTATGGTGTAATCCTATAGCATATTTTATAGAAAGTAGTAGAAATGCTATTCTTTATGCTAAACCTATAAATTATAGTATTTTAATAGTTTGGACATTTATAGGACTTATAGTATCAGTTATTGGTATAAATACTATTAATAAATATGAAAATAGTTATGTAAAGGTGATAAAATAATGGAAAAAGAAATAGCAATACATATAAAAGATCTTGTTGTAAGTTACAGAGATATAAAAAAGTTTTCAATTAGAAAAACATTATTTAATAGAGAAAAGTCAAGTTTATTTACTGCCATTAAAGGTATCTCTTTTGATATTAAAAAAGGGGAAATAGTTGGTATATGTGGTAAAAATGGAAGTGGTAAATCAACTCTTTTACGTGCCATAGCAGGTATATTTTCAGCAGATAAAGGAATTATTTCCTTAAATGGCAATACCGTTTCTCTTTTATCAATAGGTGTTGGATTTCAAAGAAAATTAACAGGTTACGATAACATATTCTTATCAGGTATGTTACTTGGGTTCTCTAAAGAACAAATACAGGAAAAGTTAGACGATATTATAAAATTTTCAGAGCTTGGTAAATTTATTTATAAACCAGTTTCCTCATATTCATCTGGTATGTATTCAAAACTTGCCTTTTCAATAACAGCCATATTAGAAACTGATATCATGTTAATAGATGAAGTTTTATCAGTTGGAGATGTCGCTTTTAGAGAGAAAAGCTATAACAAGATGAAAGAACTTATAAATGATGAAAATAGAACAGTTGTCATTGTATCACATAGTTCTAAAACATTAACTGATTTATGTGATAGAGTAATATGGCTTCATGAAGGCAATATAGTAAAAGATGGTAAACCTAATGAAGTAGTAGGGGAATATGAAGAATTTTTAAAAAATCAAATTTAAAGACAGGTTAATTCCTGCCTTTTTAATTATCTACTTCTTTTAACATATTTTCTATAAAAATACCAAATCCTTTTGTTGTATCATCACTTATCACATGGGTTACAGCCCCTACAAGCTTATTGTTTTGAATAATTGGAGAACCACTCATACCTTGAACGATACCACCAGCCTCATCTAAAAGATTTTTATCAGTTACCTTAAATAAAATATTTCTTGTTTCATTTAAAGGATATACCTTTAATATTTCAATAGCATATTCTTTAACTAAATCACCTTTAATAGTTGTTCTTATATAAGCGATGCCTGGTGTTATAAGTTCACTTGATGCCTCAATTAAATTTCCTTCATCAAAAGATGCATTATACATACCATAAATACCATTATAGTTATTTTTATTTATTGTACCGTATACTAAAGAAGCATCATAACTTGCATTTTTCTCTCCTGGCGAATTTCTTTGTGATTTTGTTATACCAGTAACTTGTGATTTAAATATTTTTCCTTCCTTTATTTCAAACTTTTGACCTGTTGTCTTTTCAATTATTTCATGCCCTAAGGCACCATAAGTTTTAGTTACTGGGTCAATAAAGGTAAGTGTTCCAATACCTACGATTGAATCTTTTACATATAATCCAGTTTTATAAACATCACTTTTATCTTTATATAGTTTTAAGGTTGTTTCTTTTTCTTTACCATTTCTTATAAAAGTTATTTTTAAAGTTTCATTATCAACATTTGACGAAAAAGAAAGATCAGTTATTCCATTAATAACAGTATCATCTATCTTAATTATTCTATCTCCAACCTTTAAAGAAGCATCACTTCCTGGAGATATATTGCCTGAAACATTATAAAAACCAACAACTAAAACACCATTTGTTACAACTTCGATACCTATATTTTCTCCGCCCAAAACAACTTTTTTTGAATAAGCAAATGCTTTAGTAGGTATAATAAAAATAGAAATTATTAAAATAAAATAGAGTAGTTTGTTTAAATTTTTTTTAAAATTCATAAAGTAATTCCTCCTTACAAACTACATTATTATTATTTTCTTTATTATAAAATATATAATGATAAAAAATTGGAAAAAAAATTACCAACAAAGTGGTAATTTTTACTCAACCGTAACTGATTTAGCTAAATTTTTTGGTTTATCAATATCACAGCCTTTTAATTTTGCTGTTTCATAAGCAATTATTTGAAGTGGTATTATAGCAAGAAGTGGTTTTAACATTTCACAAGTTTTAGGAATTACTATTTTTACATCATAAGTATCACAAGAAACCTCTATATCATCACTTACAACCATTATAATTTTTCCATATCTTGATTTTACCTCTTTTACATTACTTATTGTTTTACTTGCAATATCAAGGTTTGTTATAATTGCAAATGTATATGTATCTTTATCAATTAAAGAGATTGTGCCGTGTTTTAATTCTCCTGCCGCATAAGCTTCACTATGAATGTATGATATTTCTTTAAGTTTTAAAGAACCTTCCATACAAAGAGCATAATCTGTTAACCTTCCAATAAAGAATATATCTTGCTCTTTATATATTATATTAGCAATTTTTTTATAATTTTCATCATTTAAAAGATTTTCTAGTTTTAAAGGTAATATTAAAAGTTCCTTTATTGTTTCATCATAATCTTTCTTACTTATAGTTTTATTAGAAAGGCCAAGATATAAAGCAAGCAAAATAAGTATTAAACTTTGTGAAAGGTAAGCCTTTGTTGTTGCAACTGCAATTTCAGGTCCTGCTTTTGTATATAAAACATCATCACAACATCTTGCAATAGATGATTCAAAGACATTTATAATACCAAGAGTATAAGGATTATACTCTTTAGCAATTAATAAAGCCTTTAAAGTATCTGCTGTTTCTCCAGACTGAGATATTGGGATAACAAGAGTGTTTTTAGTAACAAAAACCTTTTTATATCTAAATTCACTTGCTATTTCAACAGAAACAGGAATATTTGCATATTCTTCAATTATATATTTACCAATAAGACCAGCATGAACGGCACTACCACATCCTAAAATTAAGATATTATCAATTTTTTTACCTTTTAAATACTTATCAAAATCTATTTTTCCATTATTTAAAAAACAATTTAATGTTTCCCTTATAACTTTTGGTTCTTCATTTATTTCTTTTAGCATAAAGTGAGGGAACCCATTTTTACTAAGGTCTTTAACATCTTCATTTATTTCCTTTATTATATTTTCTTTTAATTTACCATTTTTATCATATATTAAAATCTTATCTTTAGTTATTTTAGCA
This sequence comes from uncultured Bacilli bacterium, assembly GCA_934098705.1. GTDB lineage: Bacteria > Bacillota_I > Bacilli_A > RF39 > UBA660 > CAG-611. Next base: position 124,628 of record CAKOPC010000001.1, read on the forward strand.
AAATCATAATCATCAAGTACAATATATTTATTCGTATATTTAAGTATTGCGTGAATGTCTGATGCAATAAAGTTCTCGTTATCTCCAACCCCTATAATTAAAGGACTGTTTTTCTTTATAGCGTATAAAGTATCTTTTTCATCACTATTTAATAAAGCAATAGCATAACTTCCTTTAGCTAAATTTTCAAACTCTAAAATAGCTTTTAACATGTCTTTTTCCTTATTATATAACACATCAAGTAAATGACAAGCAATCTCTGTATCAGTTTCACTAGAGTATTTAAAATCCTTATCTTTTAACCTTTCATAATTTTCAATTATTCCATTATGCACTATAGTTATCTTGTTAGTATTATGGGGGTGAGCATTACAAACTTTAGGAAGACCATGTGTTGCCCATCTTGTGTGTCCTATTCCTATATTGGTTGCCTCATCAAGGTTTAGTTTATCCTTTAAATTCTTTATTCTACCAACTTCTTTTACAATATTTAATTTATTAGTAAAGTAAGCAACTCCAGAAGAGTCATAACCTCTATATTCAAGATTTTCTAATCCTTCGATTAAAATATTTAAACATTTATTATTTTTGCCTACGTAACCTGTTATACCGCACATAAAATATTACTTCTCCTTCTTCTTTGTATACAATATATTCTTTGTTGTAATATTTATTTTACTTTTTGAAATATATTTAACGAATATACAAAATCCGTAGTAACATCCGCCGAAAATTCGATAATTACTATACCTCGTTAACCAAAATATTTGGTCTGGCGCTAATTAAAAATTGGTTCCTTCTGCACCTTATCTTTAACTTTATATAATAATTATATAAGAAAAATATAAAAATATGCAAGCATTATTTATTATTGTTTAAAAAATAACCATTTCTTGTATATTTACTTTCATTAATAACCATAAAAGATTTGGGAGATACTTCTTTTAATATTTTATTAAACTTGTTATAACTATAACTATTAATAGATAGAAAAATCATATGTCTTTTTTGTTTATCTTTAGATAAAACTTCTATTTCAGTAATACCAAATCCAGCCTTTGTTAAAGCATCACTTAAATTTTTATAATCAGTTGTTATAATTTGAATAGATAATAACTCTTCAATATATTTATCTGCAATATACATACCAAGATATGTTCCTGTTGCAAAACCACCTGCATAGGAAAGAGCAATAAAAATACTATTAGAATCAGTATTAATAGCTTCTTTAACTACTAAAAACCATATAAGTATTTCAAAAAAACCAATTAAAGTTGCAAAAACGGCTTTTCCTTTAACCATTTGCATAGTTCTAAAAGTACCAAGAGATACATCAATAATTCTTACAACAAATACTTTTAAACAAAGAAAAAAAAGTTCCATAATAATCACCATTATTATTATGAAACAAATTATAAAAAATTATAAAAAATAAATTACAATACCTGCAACTATTGATATAACCATAATTAAAGTAAGAATTATAGTTACTATCTTTTGTACTTTTTTATTCATAAATAACCACTCCATAAAACATTTTACCAAATTTTAAAAATAATGTCAAAATTATTATGACATAATTTTAAAAATACCTATGTATTATTAAATGGGTGATAAAATTTATGAAAATGCAATTAAAAAATAAAAAACTAAAATTTGGAAAAATAAACTTTGACTTTTTAAATAAAAAAAATTACTTTATATTTTTAGTATCACTTTTTATAATTGGTTTATTTTCTGGAATTTTATTTTTCTGTTTAGTAAAAGGTTCAGTAAAACAAAATATTTTAGATGAAGTAAATAACTTCTTTACTTTAAAAGATAATTATAACTACTTAAATATATTATTAAGTTATACTAAAAGCAATATATTTAACTTTTTATTAATATGGTTTCTTGGCATAAGTATAATAGGTATTATTGTTATTTTATTCTTATACTTTATAAATGCCTTTTCTTTAGGATTTATAATAAGTGGTATTATTTATTCTTATGGCTTTAAAGGTATAATAGGCAGTATTTGTTATATATTCCCATCAAAAATACTTTACTTAATAACACTTTTAATACTGACCTTTTTTGGATGTCTTATGGGTATTAATTTAATAAGAAATATTTTAAATAAAGAAAGTAATAGTAATAATTTATCTATATTTTTTTCTAAATATTTAAAAATACTATTTATTTCTTTAATATTTGCTATTTTAATAGCACTTTTTGATACATTTATAACTCCTTTTATGATAAAAGCTTTTACTTTCCTTATAAAATAGTGTATAATCTAAAGAGATGTTTGGAGGAAAGAATTTATGAAAAAGGTTGTTGTAGGTATTTCTGGTGGTGTTGATTCATCAGTTGCTGCTGCTATTTTAAAAGAACAAGGTTATGAAGTAATTGGTCTTTTTATGAGAAACTGGGATAGTTTAGTAAATAATGATATAAAGGGTAATAAAACATTAAATGGTGATATATGTACTCAGGAAATAGATTATAATGATGCCAAAGCAGTATGTGATGCGTTAGGTATAAAGTTACATAGAATAGACTTTGTAAAAGAATACTGGGACTATGTTTTTAAATACTTTTTAGACGAATTAAAATTAGGTAGAACACCAAACCCTGATGTTATGTGTAATAGATATATTAAATTTGATTTATTTCTAAAAGAAGCCTATAAACTTGGAGCTGATTATATAGCAACAGGACACTATGCTAGGATAATAGATGGTAATCTTTATAAAGGACTAGATAAAAATAAAGACCAATCATACTTTTTAGCGGGAGTTTCCAAAGAAAAATTTAAAAACGTTTTATTTCCAGTTGGGGAACTTACTAAAGATAAGGTAAGAGAAATAGCTAAAAAATACAACCTTAAAACTGCAAACAAAAAAGATTCAACAGGTATATGTTTTATTGGAGAGCGAAACTTTAAACAATTTTTAGAAAATTATCTTCCTAATAAACCAGGAGATATAATAGATATAGAAAGTGGTAATAAACTTGGTAAACATTACGGACTTATGTATTATACAATAGGGCAAAGAAAAGGTTTAAATCTTGGTGGTAATAAAGATAAAATGTTTGTTGTTGGAAAAAACCTTGATAAAAATGTCTTATATGTATGCGAAGGAGAAGATAATAAATATCTATATTCAACAAGCTGTATTATAAATGATTTAACTATAAACTGCAAATTACCAGATAATTGCTATGCAAAATTTAGATATAGAAGTATGGATGTTAAAGTATCATTAAAAAAACTTAGTGATACAGAAATAGAAGTATCATATGAAGGCGTTAAAAGTGTAACACCAGGACAACTATGTGTTTTATATAATGAAGATGGCAAAGTTTTGGGTTCAGGTATTATAAAAGAAGTAAGACAAAATGGTAAAAAGTTATGGTATTTACTTTAAAAATAGAATTTAAATTCTATTTTTTTTTGCATATTTATATTTAAAGTATCTAATTATAATAATAAAAGGAGAAAGTATAAATAATGGAAAAAATTAAATATCTAGTTAACTGTTTGTTTAATATGAATTATAAGAACTGTTTCTCAAAAATTAATGAAATAAGTAAAAAGTGTAAAACCCCTAAAATATTTATAATAATAGACATGATAAAATGTAGTATTTTATATGGGTCAGGTTATATGGATTATTACTTATTTGATATGTATGATATGTCAAGTGATGAGAGAAAAACAGTTATAACAAGAGGTATAAATAATAAATTAATAAAAAAATATAATGATAAAAACTATATACATATATTTGAAAATAAGGATGAGTTTTTAATTAAATTTAAAGATTTTATTAAGAGAGATTTCTTAATTTTAAATAATAATTATGAAGAATTTGTATATTTTATAACAAAACATAAAGTCTTTTTTGCTAAACCAAGACAAGGAAGTTGTGGTAAAGGTATAAAAAAAATAACTGTATCATTAAGTGATAATATAAAAGAACTATATGAAAGTCTTATAAATGATAATCTAACTATTTTGGAAGATGTAATAATACAAAATGATAAATTAGCAATTTTAAACCCATCATGTATTAATACAATAAGAGTTGTTACTATAAATAATACTAAAGATTGTGATGCTGTTATTGCTTATTTAAGATGTGGTAATGGCTTAGATGTTGATAATTTTAATTCAAATGGTTTTACATGTCCTATTGATATAAAAACAGGTATTATAAATTATCCATTAGTAGATAAAAAAGGTAATATATTTTATAAGCATCCTAAAACTAATATCAATATAATAGGATTTAAAATACCATATTTTAAAAATATAATTAATATGTGTAAAAAAATGGCACAAGTTATACCAAATGTAGGTATGGTAGGGTGGGATATTGCGGTAACAAAAAATTCATATTGTGTTGTTGAAGGTAACGATTTTCCAGGACATGATATATATAATTTACAGTGTCATAGAAATAAAAAGGGCGGAGATTTACCACTGTTTTCTAAATATTTGTAAAACTTTTGACACTTTATATCTTTCTTATTTGCTTATCTAAACTTTATAATGTATAATAAGTAGTAGATTTGGAAGTGTTTTTATGAAATATAAATTAAGAATGTTAAGACATATTAATTTTAAAAAGTTAAATGAAATTATAACAAAGATAAGTAAGGAAAATAAAAAGTCAAAAATATATATCTTTTTTGATATGATTTTAAGTTTCTTTATTCATGGTGCAGGATATTATGATTACTATTTATTTGATTTTTGTAATCTTACCAATAAACAAAGAAGTACATTTGTTACAAGAAGTAGAAATAAAAGATTAATATCTATGATGAATGATGATAGATATACCTATATATTTGATAAAAAAACAGAGTTTTCTAAAGTATTTAAAGATTATCTTAAAAGAGATGTTTTAATACTTAAAGAAACGAATTTAGAAGACTTTAAAAAGTTTATGGAAAATAAAGATGTAATAATTGCTAAACCTGATTCTATGGAATCTGGTAAAGGCATTAGAAAATTTAATAAAAAAGATTATAAAGATATAGAAAGCCTTTATAATGATATTCTAAGTGATAAAAGACTTGATTTAGTAGAAGAAGTAATAAAACAACATGACTATTATGCTAAGTTTTATCCTGATTCAGTAAACTGTTTAAGAATAGTAACTATATTAGTAGATGGCGTAGTATATCCAGTATATTCAATGTTTAAAATGGGTAATAACGGAGATTTTAGAGATAATTATGATAATGGTGGTATTTGTTGTTTTGTTGATATAAAAACAGGTATTATAACAGAAAATGGAAGAGCTCATGGTAACCACGTTATTTTAAGTCACCCTAAAACTAATGTCTATTTTAAAGGATGTCATTTGCCATACTTTGAAGAAGCAAAAGAACTAGTTTGTAAAGCTGCAAAAGAAGTACCAGAAGTTGGCTTTGTTGGCTGGGATGTATTTGTAACAAATGATGGACCTGGTATAATAGAGGGAAATAACTATCCAGGATATGACTTCCCACAATTTCCAGAATATACAAAAAATAAAACAGGTACTTGGGCTTTTTATAAAAAACTTATTAAAAAATTAAAATAAAGGGAGGATAAAACCTTGAAAAAAAATACATTTGTTGATGGCACTATAATTGCATCAGTTGCTATTATATTTGTAAAAATACTTGGAGCACTATATGTAATACCATTTTATAATATTATAGGAGAAGAGGGTGGCACCTTATATAGCTATGCTTATAGTATTTATAATTTATTTTTAACCATTTCAATTACAGGATTCCCTATAGCAGTTGCTAAAATGGTTAGTGAATATAATGAAAAAGGTATGTTTAAAGCCAAAGAAGAAAGCTACAGAATAAGTAAAAAAATAATACTTGTAATAAGTGTTATATCATTTTTTGCTTGTTTTGCCTTTGCCGAAGGTATTGCCTCACTTTTTGTTAAAAGTTTAGATTCCGTTGGTATTACAACAATTAGTGATATTGCTTTTGTTATAAGAATTATTGCCTTTTCACTTTTAATCATACCATATCTTAGCATTATAAGAGGGTATTTACAAGGGCATAAATATATAAAAGAATCAAGTAATAGCCAAGTTATAGAACAAGTTGTTAGAATATTTATAGTTTTAGTAGGCTCTTATCTTTCAATTAGAATATTTAAAAGCGATATTAAAACAGGTGTTGCTGTTGCTCTTTCAGGTTCCTTTTTTGGAGGATTTATAACATACCTTTATTTAAAACATAAAATAAATAAAAACAGTAGAAATTTTAAGAAAGATGATAATTTAAATATTGTTATAACATCAAAAGAAATAGTAAAAAAGTTTTTTATTTATGCTATTCCATCAGTTATAATAGCTATTGCATCATCTATTTATGATACTGTAGATCAAATACTTGTTATAAAAGGAAGTAACATGTTAGGATTTAGTGCTAAAGATGCAGAAATTATTGGTAGTATTATAGGTACTTGGGGTGTTAAAATATGTATGCTAATAAGCGCTGTTGGAACAGCTATATCAATAAATGCCATACCTCACATGACAGAATCATTTGTAAATAATGATTATAAAAAAACTAATAAGAAATTTAATCAAATACTTATAACAGGTTTTGTAATATCACTTCCTATGGCTATTGGAGTATCAATACTTGCAAGTCCACTATATAGACTATTTTATGGAGAAAGCATGTATGGAGGAAAAATACTTGAAGCTGTAGTATACGCAACTATGTTAGCTAATATATCAGGTATTTTAAATACTGCTCTTATTGGTATAAATTCATATAAAATAATCTATATCAATACCTTATTTGGTATTATATTAAATCTAATACTTGATATACCATGTATGTTCTTACTTGATAAACTAAATATATTCCCCGTTTGGGGTACATCACTTTCATCAGTTATAAGTTATACATTATCTATTATATTAGCACTTGTACTTCTTCATAAAAAATACAACTTTACCTATAAAGATGTATATAAAGATACCTTAAAACTTATAATGTCATGTATATTTATGACTATACCACTTTTAATACTTAATAAATTTATTAACTTTAATAATTTTAGTAATTTTAAAAGCTTAATTTTTATGATTATGTATGCAGTAATAGGGTGCTTAATATTTGTTTATGTATCATATAAAAATAACTTATTACAAGATGTATTTGGAAAAGACTTAATTGATACATATTTAAAAAAATTACATATAAAGAAAGAAGGATAATTATGTTTTATTTAGGATTATGGGCTGCCAAATTTTACTTATTTATTTTAAAAATATTTAAACTTGAAAAAGATGATAAACCAGGTTTTGTAGGTTATAAATTTTGTCATAACTTTTTAGAGAGATTAAATAAACCAAAAATAGTAATTGGTGTTACAGGAACTAATGGCAAGACAACTACTACTAATTTAATTGCAGATTCCTTAAAGAAATGCGGTTATAAAGTTATATATAATAGTTGGGGTGCTAATACTTTAGGAGGATTTGCAAGATGTTTAATCGAAGGAGTTACAATATTTAATAAACCAAAAGATGTTGTTGCTATACTTGAAATAGATGAAGTATCATGTGATGAATCAATACCATACTTAAATTTAAGTTATCTTGTTATGACAAATCTATTTAGAGATTCAATGCATAGAAATGCTAATCCAGATTATGTATTTTCAAAATATACAAAAGCTTTAGATAAAAAAACAGTACTTGTTTTAAATGGTGATGACCCATTTTCATCAAGACTTTGTGATTATGTAACAAAATCAGTATTTTATGGAATAGATAAATTAGATACTGATAAAAATGTATGTGAAAATTTAGTAAATGACTTTACTTTGTGTCCTAAATGTCATAACAAACTAATATATTCATATGTAAGATACCATCAAATAGGTAAAGTACATTGTAGTAAATGTGACTTTAAATCACCAGATTTAACTTATAAAGGAGTATTAGATTATGAAAATAATAAAATAATAGTAAATAATTCCTTAAAAGTTAATATGATAAATGATAGTCTATTTAACTGTTATAATGAAATGGCTGTTATAAGTTTACTTAAAGAACTTAATGTGGAAGATAATAAAATTATAGATGTTATAAATAGTATTACAATAGCAAAATCAAGATATGAAACTAAAGAATATAAAGGTATAACTTTCATAAACTTAGTTGCTAAGGGTATGAATGCAGTTGCAACATCACGTGCTTTAGATTATGTAAGAAATATAGAAGGCAACTTAGAAGTTATTTTATTACTTGATGATCAATTTGATAACAAAAATGGTAGTGAAGCTGTTGCCTGGATATATGATTCGGATTTTGAATTTTTAAATAAAGAAACAATAAAAAAAATAGTAGTAGGCGGAGTAAGATCAAAAGATTATGTTTTAAGACTTTTACTTGCTGGGGTTCCAAAAGAAAAAATAGCAAACTGTATGAAAGAAGAAGAAGTAAGTGAAAAAATAATAACAAAAGGAATAGATAAAATAATATTACTATATGATGTTTACTTTGTAAGTGAAGCTGCAAAAATAAGAGATACAATAATAAAAAATATGAAAAATGGTGATTATTATGAAAATTGAAATACTATATAGTGAAATTTGTAACTTATATGGAGATTATTATAATCATATTTATTTAGAAAAGAATTTAAGTGATAAAACTATATACAAAACAAGTTTATATGATACTCCTAAATTTATAAATGAGGATATAGACCTTATATATATAGGTAGTGCAAGTGAAACAAATCAGTTACTTATTATAGAAAAATTAATGCCATATAAAGAAAGATTAAAAGAAATGATAGAAAATGGTAAAGTAATAATAGCAACAGGTAATAGTTTTGAAATATTTGGTAAGTACATTTATGATGAAACACTAAAGCAAGAAATACCATGTCTTAATATATTTGACTACTATGCTAAAAGAGATATGAATAAACGTCATAATTCCCTATTTTTAGGAGAATTTAATAATTTTAGTGTAGTAGGTCATAAAAGTCAGTTTTCCTTTATATATGGCGTAAATGAAGATAATATGCTATTCAAATTAAATAGAGGAACAGGTAATAATAAAGAACAAGCATATGAAGGATTTAAATATAAAAACTTTTACGGAACATATGTACTTGGCCCATTACTTGTATTTAACCCATTATTTACAAAGTATCTATTTAAAATCTTAAATATCGATAAAAAATTAATATTTGAAGAAGAAGCTATGGATGCATATAAATTTAGATTAAAAGAATTTCAAGACCCAAAAACTGAGATGGGTTCAAAACATTAAAACTAAATTTTAGTTTACACCTTGAAATTGTCAAATAAAGATGATAGAATATAAATAGACGGAGGCTTTATTATGAAGGAAGTAAATAGAATTATTAATGAATGCAATTTATCAAAAGTAAAGGTAGCAAAATATTTAGGAGTATCAAGACAAATGCTTTACAATTATTTGTCATTTGATGATGTTAATGATTTACCTAATGATAAAAAAGGTAAAATATTTAAATTATTTAATGTTACCAAAGAAGAAGAACTTACTAAAATAAAGGTAGATAATAAGTTTTTAGAAGAAGTAGATGTAAGATTAAATGAAGGTTTGGTAGATAATTTAAAAGAAGCTAATATAACAGATTTAAAAGGCTTAAATAAAAAAGAACAAGAATTATTATCCGATATATTTCAATTACTAAAAGATAGATTACTTGAAGATGAAAGGAAAGATAAAGCCTATAGTACTATAAAATATTTATATTATTTTCTTCAATCAATGGATCAAATTGAAGAACTAAAGTATATACTTGCTTATTTTGCAAAATATAATGGTCTTATAAAACCTTTAGAATTTATATTTAATGAAGATAAACAATATATGTTTGAAGGAATATTATATTCTGCTATGACATTATATACAAATGGTAATCCATCAAAAAGTAAGGTTTCAGAATCACATAAAAGATTTGAAGCAGATATAGAAAGTAAAAAAGAAGAACAGTTAAGTAGAACACAAGAGCTAAATACATTTAAACAACTTGCTCTTCAAGAACTTGGCTATGCATCAATTACTGAAGCTAATGCTAAAGAAGTATTTGAAAAAATTGCCGAAATAATGTCAAGAAAATTTTAATAAAAAAGCATAAAGGAATTATAGATTATAGTTTCTTTTTTGTTTACTTATATTTTAATTATAATAAGTCTCCTGTAATATTTAAGAGAGATATAACTTTTGTTGCAAATTGTAAAACTGATGAGTTAATAAACAACAGAAAAAAAGTTTAACACTTCTTTGAGTTGCCATTTACTTCATATAAAAATAGAGTAGGGAAGTAGAGTATCTTTCACCTACTTTTTATATAATATTAATAGTTTTTAAAGATAAAGTCTTTGTATATAAATCCATACAAAATTTAAATATAAAATTTTAAAAACTAGAATTTTATGACTAAAATATTTTATATAAATAAATGAAATATAATAATATAACTAAAATAATATAATATCTAACTAAAATAAAAATTTATTACTGCAAAAAAAATAATAAAAGTCCCCTATCAATTTTAATATTTTATAAGTAGGAGAGTGGTAGTATTATTTTTTTAGTGCTCTAATTTAAATCGAGAATACTTAAGATGATAAATTATCCATCTTAATTTAAAAAAAATACAATTATATTATTTTATATTAAATATATTATAATAAATCATATATCAATATACAACAAAAAATATAAAAATAAATTAATTTTTAATTTTTATATTGGTTAATATTAAAACTTATTTTTTTGGTGTTTTCTAATTTAAATCGAAATTTAAAAAGACATATAATTATCCATCTTGATTTAAAATATCAATAATATCTATCATTAACTTTATTAATATACAACTTCGCATAATTGATAATCATTGAAGTTTTTTTCTAATTTATAATACATCTAGTTTATTTTAAAATCTATCTACTATAAGAGGAGATGTATATTATGGAAAAAAATTTCAATTTAGATGTTACTATTACTGGTATTAATGTTTATAATTTCAAAACAGATGATGGAAAATCAATTTGTGGTTATCGAGTTTTTTATTACACAGATTCAAAAGATGATGATAAAAATATAATTGGCAAAAAAAATTCAAATATATTTTTGTCTAGGGAAAATTTAGATAATATTGATATTTTAAAATCAAAAATTTATCCTATAAAGGCAAAAATAAAATTTGAATTTGTTTCTTTAGACAAAAAACCAAAACCATTGGAAATTTTATTTAATTAATTTTTTATAGTAGGGGGAAAAATGAAAATTGCTTTACCAGTATATGATAAAAGAATTTATAATGGTAAAAAAAGAAAAATAGCAAAATATATTGATGAAAGTTGTTTTACTCATAAATTTATTTTATCTTATTCTTTTCTTTGCTATTGGCAAAGACCTGATGGCAAAATTTATTTAAAATTTTGTAAATCATTGCCTTATAGTGAAACAAAAAGGCGAGAATTAAGATTAAATGAGCTTAATCAATATATGCATAAATTTGTCAAATTTGAGCGTGTGTATGTAATAGGTTAATTTTTAAAAAAAGTTAGATGTACTTTTTTTAAAAAATAGGGGCTTTAACCTTTATATAAAATAAAAAATATATAAAGGAGGTATTTAAATGGTATTAGACGGCAGTGCGGCTGTAATGACACTTTCTACTTACCTAGAAACTTTAGGAACAATAGTTACTCAAGTTTTAAATTGGGTAGTTCAGGCTTTAGGCGTAATCACTTCAAATCCAATTTTATTAGTTCCGTTCGGTGTAATTGCGGTATTTACAGTAATTAAAGTCCTTAAATCAATTTTTTAATGAATAAGGGGGAGGGAGGAATCAGTTTTTGATTTCTTCTTTTTTAAAAAATACACTTGTTGAGGGCAGTTCTAGAGGTGGTTCTGTTGTGCATTTAAACTTCTCATTTCCAAATTTTTATTTAATAATTCATGAGTTTTTGTGTATTTGTTGATGAATTATTTTTTATAAAGGAGAAATATTGAAATGAAAAAAATTTTATTGTTTTTTATTTTATTTTTTAGTTTTAGTTTCTCAGTTTTTGCAGAAACTTATGATACTTATATTTTAAATAGTGATTTAAATAAAATTTCTAATTTTGAATATGATAATTTTATTAATTATTTAGAAGAAAATAAAACAAGTAATTCACAAATTGCTAGTGCAAAAAAATTAATAGATAATGATACTTATATTTTAAAATTTAATCCTTCTTTAAACATGTTGTTTCTGTTTGAAATAAAAGATTATTCTTCTTTGAATTCTATTGATTTTTCTAATACATCATGTGCTGCTGGTTCTAATAATTTTTGTAATATTGGTTATAATATTTTAAGTCGTTATATGTTTAATTATAACAATTCTACTGGTTCATTTTCTTATTATAATACTATTACAGTTACTGATGATTTTTTTACTTGGAAAGTTGTAGAAAATAATGTTATAAAATCATCTTTACTTGTTTATTCTTCATATCCGTTTAAATTAGTTCAAAATTTGAATTTTAGTGATGGTACTACATATTTAGAAAAGGATAAAATTTATCAAGGAGTTATGCCGTTATTTGGAGAAAATCAACAAAAATTTTATACTTTAAAATTTAATGTTCCTAAAGATTCAATTTTAATTTTGAGAGATTCAAATAATAATATTATTGAAAACGTTGATAATTCTTTTGTTTTAGTTTCTGGTAATTATTCTTATACTTTATCAAAAAATCTTTATAAGACATTGTCTGGAGAAATTAATTTGATAGAAGACAAAGAAATTTCTTTAGAATTAGAAAGTGTCGTAAATTTTTCAAATTATAATTCTATTATAGAAAATTTTTATTCTTATTTATTAAATTTGCCTGGTAAAATTTTTAGTTTTGATTATCCGTTTTTTTATATATTAATTGCTTCTTTTGTTGTATTAGCATTAATTATATTTTTAATAAAATTATTGAAAGGTAGGTTTTAAAATGAAAAAAAATGTAAAGTTTTTAGTTTTATTTTTTGTTTTATTTTTTAGTTTTAGTTTTTCGGTTAATGCCAAAGATATTACAACTGGAATAAATTTTGAAGCACATGAGCATTTTAATTATTTTTATGAATTTAAACATCAAACACCATTTTATATGTTTTTGAATTCTCAAGGAGAAAATCTTCCTTTATATTTAAATTCTTATAATAATGATAAGATTTTATCTAATAGTATAAAAATTTTTTATTCAAAAGATTTTGAGAGTGTTTTAGATACTCCAGGAAATTCAAAATATTTAATTGTTGTTCCTGAAAAATCTAATCCTAATCTTAGTACAGTTCAATCTCCAAGTTTAACTTATGATGTTAAAGGAAATAATTATATTTTTATTTGGAAAAATTATTACACAACTTCAAATTGGAATCCTATTTATAAATATTTCAAATTTCCTGTTGTTAGCAATAAATCTGGAAATAATACTAATGGTTCTAATTATTGTTATTATTTTGATGAAGAGGCTAATTTATTGAGTTATGATTATTGTAAATATTTTTTAGAATCATTTGATTATGAAAATTATAATTTTGATGGACTTTCTTTTGATTTAAAAAGTGGTACTATTGTAGATAAATCAGCTAATTTTTCTTATTTTATTTCTTCAAATTATTCTACAGAAATTCATAATACTTATCCTTCTACTACTCTTTATAATTTTGTTGTTACTGATGTTATTTTTGGAGAAGATCTTGATGAACATTTTTTATTAGATTCTTCTGTTTCATTTAATGCTTTTATGGTTAAATTTAGACAATTTGTTTCTAATCTTATTTTGAGTGATTATGATTTTTATGATGATAATGGTATGTTTGATTTTTTTAAAAAAAACAAGGTTTTTAAAGAACATAGTTCTACTGATTATGGTTTACTTGGTCTTGTTGATATGTTAAAAAAAAGTAATGACTATCCTTTTAATGATAATTATTCTTTTAAATCTTTAAAATTAAAAGATGATTCATGGCTTTTTGTTCCAAAAAAGGGTGATAATTTAGATTATAATTTATATGTTTATTCTTCTAATGATTCTATGGATATCAATTTATTACCATATAATATTGAAAACAATAATTTTGTTTATTATAATAATTTTTTGCATTTAAATCCACAGTCTAATAAATATTTAAAATTAGATTTAAGTTCAATAAAAATTGATGATAATTCATTAAATTTAGGAATTAATAATTCTTATTATATTTATACTTCAAGTTCTAAATATAGTATTTATATTTATTATGATGTTCGGGCATATGATGTTATTAAAAAAAATAATAATTCGAATTTCGTTTTTGTTAATCCTAATACAGATGAAGAAAATACAATTTCATTTAATGATATTTCAAACGATGTTGTTTCAGTTGAATCGACTGTAAAAGAAAATGATAATGATAACACAGTTAATTTTACTGGCAATTTAGATTTATCAGCTACGGGAATTTTTAATACTATTTTAACTTGGTTAAAAACTTTTACAACAACCTTATTAACTTTTTTTGCTTCTATTTTTACTATTTTTTCAATTATGCCTCTTGATATACAATATTTATTTTATTTTTTATTAATTTCCACTGTTATATTAATTATTATAAAAATTGTGAGAGGAGGATAAAATTATATGAATTTATATAACTTATCTGTTTTAATTTTAGGAGAATTGCCTCAAAAATTTGAAATATTATATGCTTTACTTACTTTTTTACTTGCAATTTTAGCTGTAATTATAATTATTTCTCCATTTATTCTTATTTTTAAAATTTTAGGAGGTAAATAGCATGCAGTTCAAAGTAGGAAAAGATATTTTTGATATAGTTGTTTTTTACTTTAATCAATTAAATAAAATTTTTAAAATTTGGGATTCTGTCGAAATTTTTCCAGGTATTTCTTATTTTAAATTAGTAATTTTAGTTTCAATTTTATGTATTATTTTAGGAATAATAAAACAAGGAACTAAAGAATATTTGGAAGATAAAGTGTCTGTTCCTTATGAAAAATTAAGTAATTATACTGGAAAACATTCGCAAGAGTATTTAGCTAAACATTCAAAAACGGGTTTAAAAGTTAGTAAAGAATCAAAAAAAATGAAAAGAAGAATATCAGGAACACGTGATATTTAATAAAAAAAGGAGGTTTAAAAAATGTTTTTTATATATTCATATAGTGATATTATAAATTTTTCAATTTTTAGTTCTATTGATTTTACTACTTTTTCGAATTTTGAGCAGATTTTAGTAACTATATCTTTTAATATTTATGTTTATTTATTTTTAATTTTCTTTTGTTCGTTAATTTATAAAGTTGTTTGTAGAATTTGGAGTTGGTTTTTTTAATGAATTATATAATAGATTTAACAATTATTTGTTTGATAGAATTGTTATTAATATTCATTATAAGGAGGTATTTTTTATGAGTTTAATTGTTGGTGTTTTAATTTCACTTTTTGTATTGTATTTTTTATGTAAAAATTTTTTTAGAAGAGGTTAATTATGATAGAAAAAATAAAAATATTAAAAAGAAATTTAAAATTTTATTTTAATATTTTGCTTGATTTTAAAAATTTAAATAAATATATTTATTTTTCATCTGTATTTTTAAATAAATTAGAATTAATTTTAAATTCCAATTTAGAATATGAGGAAAAAATAAATAATATTGAGATTATTTATAGTGATTTTAAACTTGATTTTGAAGATAAAGACTTTAATAGTGGAGTTATTTTAGAAAATAAATTTGATAGTAGGAATAAAAAATCATGTTAACTAAAAATATAGTAGAAGTTGAATTAAATAAATATTATTTAGAAAATAAATATTATTTAGAAAATAATAATTATAAGAAAGTTATATATTTAGTAGTTATAAATAAATTAAAAAAATAAGGAGATAATTTTATGAAATTTGATTATATTTCAAAAAAGGAATATTTAAAGCAATTAAAGATTCAAAGATATTATTTATTCAAGTTTTCTTTAAATTATGCTAGTGGGTGGCTAAAGGTTGATATTGAGCGATTTATTAATTCTATTGATAGTGAAATTTCATTAATTGAAAGTATTATGAAAAAAAATTCTAAAAATCAACAAGTTTCTTTTGATTTAGGAGGTTTGTAATATGTTAAATTTTATATTTGGTATTTTTTCTAATATTGCATTATTTAATGATTTAATTTTAACTGAAAAAAATAGAAAAAAGTTGAGGGATTATTATGAAAAAAGTAATTAATGGATTATTTGAAAAAAATGTTTTAAAGTCAAATGCTAATATTATGCAAAAAGCTATATCTTATATTAAAGATTCAAAAAAATTTTTTGAAGAATTAGAAAAATTATTAAGTGATGAAAGTTATTCTAAAAATGATATTTTAAATTTATATATTCGTTTTAAAGATAAATTAGGTGTAAAATGAGCGTAATTGGGCTCCATGGTATTCCAGGTACTGGAAAGTCCGTTTCGGGCGTAGCAGTTGCTCTACGTCATTATAAGAAAGAAAATTCTATTTTAAAGCAGTTTATTAGATATTTAAAAAAAGAGAATATTTTAATAAATAATGTTTATTCAAATTTTCCTATTTTATTAGATAAAAAGCATAATATTTATTCAAATATTATAAATATTGATGATTTAGATAATACGTATTCATTTAAATATAATTCAATTATTATTTTAGATGAAGTACAGGCATTTTATGATTCTTATAGAGATTTTAAAAAATTTCCTGTTGGTATTTCTTCGTTTTTTCAAATGCATAGGCATTTCGGCGTGAAAGATATTTATGTAATTTCTCAACATCCTAGAAGAATTATAACTTATATTCGAGATGTCATTTCTCAATATCATAGAATTAAACATTTTTATAAATTAAGATTATTAAATTTAGGTATTATTTGTTACAAAAAATGTTATGAGTTTGAAGATTTTACAGAATCATTTACTAGAGATAAAGATAGAAAAAAAATTTTAGATATAAAAACAGGATTTTATGTTTTTAAATTATCAAAGGTATTTAAAGCATTTGATTCGAAATATTTAAAAGTATTAAATATTTGTAAGCCATTGCCAGATTATGGTACATATTCTTGTAAAGAAATTCCTAAATCTATGGTTGATTATTTAAATAAAAAATTATTTGAGTGATTTATGACTCACACACACAATTTTATTGTGTGTGAGTCATAAAAAGTTTACCGCCTTTCTAACAGCGGGTAAACTTCCCTTTTGGAGGGAAAAAGGAATAAAATACATAAAAAATGAAAGGAAAATTTTATGAAAAAGTCTAAAGAAAAATCTCTTGAATTTTCTATTGACCGTTTGTCTTTAATTGGAGAGTTCAAGTATAAAGATTTTGTATTTCAAGTAGAAAATTATTTAAATAATAATGAGTTTTCTACACGTTTAAGATTAGCTGATGCTTTTTTTAAATATTCTTACAATTTAGAGGGTTTCGGTTTGGTTCAATTTGATTTAGATTCTTTAAAAATGCGTTTCGATTTTAATCCTAATAAAATTACAGAAGATGGAAAAAAGTTTTTTAATTTTTTAATATCTTTTATTACTGATATTCATTATACTAGACTTGATTTAGCAATAGATTTATTTAATTATGATATATCATCATATAATATAATTGATATTGGTTCTCGCAAAAACGCATATTTTTATGATAGAGTAGGGAAACTCGAAACATTTTATAGCGGTAGCATGAAGAGTAATAAATATATTAGAATTTATAATAAAGCGGTAGAGCAAAAATTAGATAAAAATATTGACTGGTGGAGATTTGAAATACAACTTAGAGATGTGTATATAGATAAATATTTAAATGAATTAATAGAGTTTTATAAAGATATTTTAGTGTTTAAATATAATTCTGTTGATTATTATTCTTTTGAAGAAAATGCGATTTTAGATTATTTATTACACGATATTTCAAGATTTGAAAAGTTATCTAAGAATCAAAAAACTAAATATAGAAAAATAATACGTTCTTTAGAATTATCATCATTAGATTTTTTTGATACAATTTTATCGTTAACAAACAAAAAAATTTATGATTTTTTAAATTTTATATCTTTTAATAATTTATATCCTGAAATTAATTCTAAAATTCATTTGGAGTATTTTGAGTAATTTATTATATTTGAGTAGGGGATAGCGTAGCGTTAGATGTAGGGGTTAACTGTATTTACTCACACGTAGCGTATTAAAATTCAAGAAAAAAAATGCAATGCATTTTTTCAACGTTTATTCTTGAATTTTAAAGCGTGTGATATAATTTTTAAGTTCCTACATCTTTTTTATTAGCTTTCTTTAATTGATTCTTTTATGCCGCGAAAGTTATTGCAATTTTAATGGACTTTTTTATTAAAATATGATATATTATTAAAAGAAAAGAAAGGAAAAATTAATTTCCCTTCTTAATTATTAAATATGGATATTTTCCATATTTAAAATCTAAAACATATCCATTTTGGAATAATTCATAACATTTTTTGATGGATATGTTTTTTAATGATATTAAATAACTTATCATTTTTTTCACTTCCTTTCTGTTCTTTTAAAGAACGATTTAAAATAAAATAAAAAAGGAAATGAATTGCAATAAACGTGGAATAAAAATTGCTTTTTTCTATTTTCTATTATATAATTATATTAGAAATAGGAGAGGAGTTTAAATTTATGTATGAATTAGTAAGAAATGGTGATTTTTCTTTTCTTTTAACCTTAATTTTTATTGTTTTTATAAGTGTTTTTATATTTAAATTATTGATTTTTTATTGTTATTCTAAAATAGCCTTAAATTCTTATTTTAAAATTAAAAAACAGCTTTTAGAACGTGAAGTAGAATTACAAAAATTAAGAAATCACGAAGTAGAATTACATATTTCAAAGGATTAAAAATAGGGAAGAGAAAATAAATAAAAAAATTAATATTTACTCTTCTCTTTTTTGTAAAAATTTGTTATTATATAGTTAAAGCAGTAAAGAAAGAGATTATTTTATTTTTATGAATGATGAATTTATAACTATATTAATTTTAATTATATTTTTAATAATTGTTCCAATTCAAATTAAAGGTATATATGAATATTATAGAGATAAAAATAAAAACAAAAAAAAATAAAAATTTGATTTTTATCTTTTTTATTTTTTTACTTGATTTTTTGTTTTTTTTATGATATATTTTCATTAGATAGATTTTTTAATAAACTTTATAAACAGAAAAAATTACATTAATCAATTCAAGTTATTATTTTTTTTAATATTTAACTTCGCATAATTGATATTATGTAAACTTGTATATATACTTAACAATAAAAATTATTTAATATTTTTTTTCTTTGTTTCTGTCTTTTTAACTTTATCATTTTTTACATTTTCCTTATCTTTGTAGTATTCATATATACCTTTTATTTGTATAGGAATTATTATTAGAAAAACAACTAAGATTAATATAGTTAAAAAGTTACTATCCATAAATACTTAAAAAATCTCTTTCTTTACTGCTTCAACTATATAATAACAAATTTTTACAAAAAAGAGAAGAGGGAAATTGAAAAAAATAATCATTTTTCCATAAATAAATTATCACAACTACCCTACCTAACTCCTCTACTTTTTTGTAATAAAAAGACCAAAATCAAAAGTTCTGGTCTTTTAAAAAACAATTCCTTTTTCCATAGTTAAAACACATAAAAAAGGCCAAGACCTAAAATATCTTGACCTACCCTTTTACTTTTATTAACTATTTAAATTAGTAATGCTAAATTTTATATTATTTTCAACAATACCAGAATAGAAAAGTATTTCATATAAAGACTTTTCAGTTACATTATACTGAAGTGTATAATTAATTGTTTCTCCTTTTTTAATTATACTTGTATCATTACTATATATATTGGGTATCTGTACTTTATTAATATCGTATAACTTAAAGTTAACATTAGGTGATATAGTAACAGAATTTTTTCTATTATTAGTTATTTTAAATACCGCCTCTAAAACACCATTATTATAACTAGCATCAGTTAATGTTATAACTAAATCATCCATCTTTGCCTCTTCATTTAATTGATATTCTGTCTTTATAATTTCTTCACTACATCCAGTTAAAAGTACTAAAGGAAGAAGCAATAGAACAATTAATAGTAAAACTTTCTTCATAAATTTATCCCTTCTTATATCTATTTTAACTTATCCAAGAAGCTTTTACCCATATTAGGAAGTCTAACACCGAAATTATCTGCAATAGTTGCTCCAATATCTGCAAAAGTTTCAAGTGGTTGTAACTTTTTAGGCTCTTTAAATAATCTTGAATATACAATAACTGGAGTATTTTCTCTTGTATGGTCTGTTCCTTTAAATGTAGGATCATTACCATGATCTGCTGTTATAATAAGTAAGTCATCATTTCTTAAATTATTTAAAATAAGAGGCATAGCAACGTCAAGTGATTCAATAGCTTCTGCATAACCTTTAGGATTTCTTCTATGACCGTATAATGTATCAAAATCATTAAGATTTGCAAAACATAAGCCAGTAAAGTTTTTATCCATTATATCAAGAAGCTTATCAACGCCTTCTTTATTATTAGTTGCTGTTATCTTTTTGGTTATACCACATCCATTATAAATATCATATATTTTTCCTATTGATATAACATTATAATCTTTCTCCTTTAAGAAGTCTAAAACTGATGGTTCAGGAGGATTAAGTGCAAAATCATGTCTGTTTTCAGTTCTCTTAAAATTAGATGAATTAGTACCTACAAAAGGTCTTGCAATAATTCTACCAACTAACCACTCATCTTTTAAAGTAATATTTCTTATTATTTCACAGTATTTATATAACATATCAAGTGGTATTACTTTTTCATGTGCTGCAACTTGAAGTACTGAATCTGCTGATGTATAAATAATTAAAGCACCTGTTTTTAACTGTTCTTCACCAAGTTCTTTTATTATTTCAGTACCTGATGCTGCAACATTACCTATTACTTTTCTGTTTGTTTTTCTTTCAATTTCCTCAATTAATTCCTTTGGGAAACCAGTCTTAGTAAAAGATTTAAAAGGAACAGCTACTCTAACACCCATTATTTCATAATGTCCTGTTAATGTTTCCTTTCCCATATTTACTGGTTTTGCATATGTGTAATAAGCATCACTTTCAATATCTTTCATTGTTAGTGTTTCCATAAATCCTAACTTTTTAAGATTTGGAACAAAAAGACCATTTACATAAGAATTAATATGTCCTAAAGTATTAGCACCAACATCGCCATAATTTACTGCATCAACAGCTTCTCCAACACCTAAAGAATCTAAAACTATCAAAAATACTCTTTTAAATTTCATTAAATATCTCCTCTTTCTTTATCAAATTTATACTTTTTATAATCATTTAAAACCTTTTCACGACTTACATGAGTATATATTGTAGTTGTTGAAATATCACTATGCCCAAGCAACAACTGAATACTCCTTAAATTAGCTCCGCCACTTAATAAATGAGTTGCAAATGAATGCCTTAGCATATGCGGAGTAACTCTTTTTTGTATATTTTTCTCCCTTAAAATACTTTTCAAATTCTTACTAAACCCCATACGAGTTAAAGCTTCCCCATGATTATTTAAGAACAAATAATCACAAGTTTTATTATTTTTAAGAAGCATATACCTTTGATTGTAATACTCTTTTATATAAAAAAGTGCATAATCATTTATAGGTACAATTCTCTCCTTACTACCCTTTCCTAAAACTCTTACTAAACAGTTTGTAAAATCAATATCATGAACCTTTATAGAGCAAGCTTCTCCAATACGAAGGCCCGTTCCATATAGTAATTCTAACATAGCTTTGTTACGATAGTCAAATACAGTTGTTAACTTTATGTCAAGAAGATTATTAACTTCTTCCTTTGTAAGTACACTAGGTAATCTTTTAGGAAGTTTTGGTCTATAAACATCACAGCAAGGATTTTTATCTATTAGCTTTTCTACCTCTAAAAAATTAAAAAAATTACAAAGTGATGTTATATTTCTTGATATACTTCTAGGAGTCCTTGTATTACTTAAAAACTTTATATAATCCTTTATAATAAATTCATTAACATCTTTAAAACTTGGTATACTCCTATCTTTTAAAAAGTTTAAAAAATGATTTAAGTCATATCCATAATTTTTAGCAGTTTCACAACTTAACTTCTTTTCATATTTAACATAATTTAAATAATCATCTATTTGATATTTCATATTCTTATAACAACTATTATCTACATTTATATCCATATCTATCACTATATTAAGTGTATCATTTTTTTTATTATTTTTCTATATTTTTATTTCTATTTTTTAATATTTTTTATCTTTTATTTAATTTATGTTTATGTTAAAATAATAAAGTATATAAAGGAGATTGATTATTTATGGCAGTTCCATTAGCACAAAAATTAAAGCCTAAAACTTTAAGTGAAGTTGTAGGTCAAAAACATTTGGTAGGAAAAGGTAAAATTCTTTCCAATTTAGTAAATAATAAAAAAGTCTTTTCTATGATTTTATATGGTAATCCTGGTACAGGTAAAACATCTATTGCAACAGCTCTTGTAAATGACCTTAATATGCCATATAGATTTTTAAATGCATGTCTTAATAATAAGAAAGATTTTGAAGCAGTATTTAATGAAGCTAAAATGTATGATAATATGGTTTTAATTGTTGATGAAATACATAGATTAAATAAAGATAAGCAAGATCTTCTTTTACCTTGTCTTGAAAGTGGTCTTATAACACTTATTGGACTTACAACATCTAATCCATATCATGTTATAAATCCTGCGATAAGAAGCAGATGTACTCTTTTAAAACTTGAACCATTATCTAAAGATGATATAAAAGAAGCTATAAAACGTGCTATATTAACAGATGACTTAAAAGATATAAAAATAGATGATGATGTAATAGATTATATTGCAAGTATAGCTAAATATGACTTAAGATTTGCTTTTAATATTCTTGAAATATCATACTACTTTAATGATGATCATACTGTTACTTTAGATGTTATAAAAAACATAAATCCTCAAACTGTTATTGAAGTATCAAAAGATGGTGATGATTATTATGATCTTTTATCAGGACTTCAAAAATCTATAAGGGGAAGTGATGTTAATGCTGCCTTACATTATCTTGCAAGATTACTTGAATCTGGTGATATAGAATCTATTGTAAGAAGATTATCTGTTATTGTATATGAAGATATCGGTCTTGCTGATCCTTTTCTTGGTGTAAAGGTTGATGCTTGCATTAATTCAGCTTTAAGAGTTGGTCTTCCAGAAGCTATGATACCACTTTCTAATGCTGTTATTGAGATGTCTTTATCTCCCAAATCTAATACTGCTTATTTGGCAATAGATTCTGCTATAAATGACTTAAAACTAAATAGTTTAGGAAATATACCATCATGTATTAAAGCTCCTTATATTGGCTATTTATACCCTCATAATTACAAAGGTAGTATAGTAAATCAACAGTACATGCCAGAAAACATCAAAAACAGTAAATACTTTAATCCTAAAGAAACATCAAAACATGAAATAATGCTTAAAAATACTTATTTAAAAATTGAAGAATACAAAAAAAATATTGGTAATAAATAATTATCAATATTTTTTAATTTATATTTTGTATTTTCTATTATTTTTTTAATATCTATTTACTAGGATCAACAAGTATTTTAACATCTTTAGATTTTCCACTTATAAGTCTTTCAAAAGCTTCATTTACTCCTTCTAAAGAAACAGTATCTGTTATAAATTCTTTTAAAGATATTTCTTTATTTGCTAACATATTTATAACATCATTAAATTCTTCATAAGTATAGGCAATAGCTCCTAAAACTTTTAATTCTTTAGTTACAATAAGAGCTGTTGGAACTTCAATAGGCTTTAATGATACACCAACAAGTACTACAGTTCCTCCTTCTTTTACAGTTACAATAGATGATGTAACGGCAGGACTATTACCACAGCACTCAATAACAACATCAAATCCGCCTTCTGTATCTTTAAGCATGTTAGCTATAGTATCTTCTTTTTTTACATCATAGAATTTATCGGCAAGGTTAAACTTAACAGCCATGTTACCTCTTTCTTCATTGGCTTCACTAACAGCTACCATTTTTGCACCCATTTTTTTAGCAAAAAGTAGTGATAACATACCAATAATACCTGCTCCTACAACAAGTACTTTAGAATTTTCATTAATTTTAGCAAGATTTACAGCATGTAAACTTACTGAGGCAGGTTCTACCATAGCAGCTTCCTCATCTGTTACATTATCTGGTACTTTAATAACCATATCACTTCTTACATGTAAATATTCACTAAATGCTCCAGGATGAGATAAAGAA
The DNA here is from genome assembly GCA_934098705.1 of uncultured Bacilli bacterium. Classification (GTDB taxonomy): domain Bacteria; phylum Bacillota_I; class Bacilli_A; order RF39; family UBA660; genus CAG-611. Next base: position 149,115 of record CAKOPC010000001.1, read on the forward strand.
AGACCTAAAGCATCACTCCATGTACTTTTACAATATTGTACGTTTTTACTTTTGCAAGCATCACAAGTATTACATGGAGATATAGGAAGAGCAGTTACTCTATCTCCTACCTTTAAATCAGTTCTGCATCCAGGATATACAACTTCTCCGCAAAATTCATGTCCCATAACTAAATTAGGAATAGCAAAAGATTCAAAGTAATGTAAATCACTACCACAAATACCAGCCTTTAATACCTTTACTACAACTTCATCTCCATCTTTTATGGGATCGTTTACATCACAAACAGTTAAATTTCTAACTTTATTTAATAAAACACTTTTCATTATTATCATCTCCAATTATATTATATCAAAATAACTATTTTTTTAAAATGATTTTTACATTTATTTTACACTATATCCTATAACATCTCTTATTACATAACTTGTTATTAAAAGCCCTGCACTTGCTGGTACAAAAGCATTTGAAGCTATAGTACTACCTTCTGTTTTAATAGGTAATTCCTTGCTACATAAAACATTTATTTTTCCTTTTATATTAGAATCCTTAACATATTTTCTAAGTATTCTAGCTATTGGATCGTTACATGTCTTTCTTAAATCAGTAATCATTAATTTTTCTGGAGCCATCCTTTTACCTGTACCACAACAAGTAATAAATGGTATCTTTTTTGAAATACAATTATTTATTATAAGTTTTTTACAAGGTATAAAATCACAACAATCAATTATATAAGTGTAATCCTCTTTAAATAAAAGATCTATATTATCTTCATTTATAAATTCACGGATTACTTTTACATTACAGTCTTTATTTATATCCTTTATTCTATCATAACAAACATTTACTTTATATTCTCCTAAAGTACTATTAAGAGATAGAATTTGTCTATTTAAATTAGTTTTATCAACCTTATCAAAATCTACTATTGTAATATTTAAAATACCACTTCTTATTAAACTTTCAGTAGCATATCCCCCTACTCCTCCAAGCCCTATAACTAAAATATTTTGTTTTTGTATTTTTTCTATATTTTCTTTTCCAATTAAAAGTTCTAATCTTTCAAGCATAATATCCTCCTTAATTATATGTTCTAGGTGTTCTATAAATATTACTTAATATTATATCAGTTATAAATAGAATAATAAGTATAACACTTATATATTTAATATATATATAGTTTATTTTATTAAATATTTTATTAAAATTAGGTTCAATTACATATATAAGTAAACATCCAAGTATAGCAAAAGATAAAACACTTCTTAAACAAACAAGACCATTTATATTTAAAAATAAACCATTATAATCCCAAAGCCAAGAATAATAATAATTAACACTTATATACCCAATTATATATTCTAAAATACCTGTTATAAAAATAGAAAGTATAAATACTAATGTTTTTTTATTTTTTATATTTTTAAGTGGCAATAAAAGTAAAGCTCCGCACCCATAAATAGGAAGCCATGGTCCATATAATATACCTTGATTATATAAGTTTTTCTCTGTTATAAGATAAAATACTTCTTCATATAAATAACCACTAACACACCCTATTATAAATAATAAAAATAAATAATAAAACTTCTTCATAACATCTATCCTTCATAAATAGTATATCAAAAAATTAATAATTAAAAAAGAGTATTTCTACTCTTCCATATTATGATATACGCTTTGCACATCATCCAAGTCATCTAATGTATCAATAAGAGCATATATTTTTTCCTTTTTTTCATCATCAAGTGTAACTTGATTTGTTGGAATATATCTTATTTCATTCATAATGATATCTGTTATATTATTATCTTCCAAAACTTTATTCATTTTTATAAAGTTTCCTGGTTCAACATATATTTCATAAGAATCATCATTTGTTACAAAATCTAAGGCATCATTATCAAGAGCAAGTGTCATTATCATATCTTCATCGTATGTTTTAGGAAGTATAATTACACCTTTTCTTTCAAAAAGATAAGAAACACTACCATCAGTACCTAAATTACCTCCACGTTTTGTAAAGGTACTTCTAACATCACTTGCTGTTCTATTTTTATTATCAGTAAGACAATCTACCATAATAGCAACCCCATAAGGTCCATATCCTTCATATCTTATACTTTCAAATGTTTCATTATTACTTGCAGAATGTGCCTTATCAATAGCAGCTTGTATTCTATCCTTTGGCATATTAAAAGCCTTTGCTTTATCAATTACCATCCTTAAGTTTGGATTATTATTAGGATCTTTATCCCCTTGTTTTGCTGCAACAAATATTTCTTTATTTAATTTTTGAAACATTTTACTTCTTTCAGCATCTATTGCTCCCTTTTTTCTTTTAATTGTTGACCATTTTGAGTGTCCACTCATAAAAATTCCTCCTATCCTAAAAGTTCAATAATCATTGGAGATAAAAGTAAAAGTATAATAAGTGGAATAAAAAATATAACTGATACAATACTTATTTTAATTGGCATCTTTGATATATATGCTTTCTGTTCCAATAATCTTTTATCTCTTAAATATTCTATTTGGGTATTTAAAACATCTGTAATACTATTACCAAAATTATTAGCTTCCTTGATGTTTAATATTATATTTACAATTACATCTGATGGAATCCTATATCTTAAAGCATTTAAAGCTTCATCAAGATCCATACCATATCTAACATCTGTAAGTACTCTTTTAAATTCATCACATAACTCTCCTGATAAATTATTAGTTGTAACTTCAATAGATGTTTTAATATTTCTACCAGCTTCCAAAGAAAGAGTTAAAATCTCAAAAAAGTAAATAGATTCCTTCTCAAGTATCTTTCTTCTTTTTTCTATTTTACTATCAATAAATACTCTAACAAATGATAAATAAAATACAACAGTTATAAGCGGTGCGAAAAAATAACCAAAGTTCGATATATATAATACCACAAAAAACAAGAAAATACTACATACTAATCTAATAATTAATACAGTTTGTGCTGTTATTTTATTTTTATTTCCTAAAAGAATAATTTTATCATTCATTTTATCAATGGTTTTTTTACTAAATATATAATTACCTAATCTATTAGCTTTACTATCTTTCATACTATCATTCCTTTATTATAGTTATTTTCTTAACAAAATATATATATAAAATATATAATATTATAATAATACCTAAAACTATTCTACCTATAATATTATTAATAAATACATCATAGTAATTAGAATCTAATATATATATAAATAAAACAACAATTATAGGAAGTACTATTAAAACCTTATATACAAGTTTTGATAAAGCAATAGATGCATTAAGTTCATCTTTAAGTTTCTTTCTATCAAAAAATCCCTTTTCTATCATATCAAATATTTTAACAACATTACCCCCAGTTTTATTAAGAATAATAAGTGAAGCTGCCATATATTTTACTTCTTCCAAATTTACTCTTTTAGAAAATCTATCAAATACAACATCAAGTGATAACCCATAAGTAAGGTCAATATACATCTTTTTAAACTCTAAAGCTATTGCACCATCAAGTTCTTTAGAAGTAATATCAATAGCTTGCATAATACTTCTACCTGATTTAAAAGCATTATTCATAATAACAACAGCTTTTAACATATCATCTTCTATTTGTTTTTCTTCTTTTCTTCTTTTTATATTAAGAAATATATCATATATATAATATCCAAAAATTAAAGATAATATAATTTGAATACTACTTACTGTTTTAAGTCTTATAGCATCGGATATTATAGTAATTATACCAGCACTTATAGAAAATATAATCTTTTTTGATATTATATCAATACCTTCTAACTTTAAAAGTTCATCCTTTTCAATAAATTTTTCATAATATTCCCCACGTTTTGTAAAAAATTTACTAAATTTTAATACTTTTGATATTTTTTTTATTATCTTAATATATAAAATGTCAATTTTTTCAAAAGTTGTTAAAGCATTACTTTTAACAGGAACACTAAATGGAGCAAGTCTTGATACTTTATTTGACATAGATATTAATCTATATAAAAGTAAAGAAACAACAAATACTATAAGTATAAGTATACTTTGTATAATAATATAAAAATATATAACATTAAAATCATTTGTCATTTCCTATCAACTCCTTAATTAAAGATATCTTCAACTACTTTAATACCCCTATTTAATATTTTAGTATATACTTTAGGTTTGGTTTTACATACACTAAATGAACCATCAACTTCACCTTTATCAGTAAGACCTGTTTGTTTAAAGGTAAATATTTCTTTTAATTTTATAATATCAGTTGTTTTATCAATATCATCAACTTCTACTATACTTGTAATTTTTCTTTTACCATCTTGTAATCTTTCTATATTTACAACTATATCAATAGCATTTTCAATATATTCTCTTACAGCCTTAATTGGTATTTCAATACCACTCATAAGAACCATTGTTTCAAGTCTATTTAAGCAGTCTTCAGGGCTATTAGCATGAAGAGTTGACATACTACCCTCATGTCCTGTATTCATAGCCTGTAACATATCAAATGATTCTTTACCACGTACTTCTCCAACTATTATACGGTCAGGTCTCATACGAAGAGAATTAATAACTAAATCCCTTATAGTAACTTCTCTTTCCTTTTCATAATTAGCACTTCTTGTTTCAAGAGATATAACATGAGGTTGATTAAGTTTTAACTCTGCAGAATCCTCTATTGTAATAATTCTTTCATCATCTTTGATAAATGAAGATAAAACATTTAAAAGTGTTGTTTTACCACTACCTGTACCACCACATACTAATATATTAAGTCTTCCAAGAACACACCCCTCTAAAAATCTTGCCATATTAGGAGTTAAAGTACCATTTCTTATTAAATCATCAATACTTGTAAGATTAGGCTTAAACTTTCTAATAGTAATAACAGGACCCTTTACAGATAAAGGAGGTATTATAGCATTAATTCTTGAACCATCAGGAAGTCTTGAATCAACCATAGGACAAGATGCATCAATAGTTCTACCAAGAGGACCTATCATCCTTTGAATAGTACGTATAATATGTTCGTTATTTATAAAAGATACTGTATCATCCTTTATTACCTTACCATCAAGTTCTATATATATTTCACTTGGAGAATTAACCATTATCTCAGTAATATTAGGGTCATCTAAAAGTTCTGTAATTGGACCAAAACCGTTTATTTCATTTTCAATTAAATTAAATATATGACCCCTTTCAAGATTAGTTAAATCATATCCTTCCAAAGTCTTATCAATTTCATCATTTATATATTCTTTTAAATACTTACTATCTGGTATATTATTATCAATTAAATTTTGAATAATTTTATTTCTTAAAGTATCAAGTAAAACCTTATCTGTAAAAACATTATAATCAGCTGTATCATTTACTTTAAAAGAGGATGTATCATCATCTATTAAAAAAGCTTCTCTTAATGATTTCTTCATAAATTACTCCTCCCCAATTAATTTCTCCGCCATAGGCTTCATCTTTAATAAAAGTTTATTTTGTTTATCCATACTAGGTATAACACTATCTACAATATATTTATCAATATTTTTTATATAAAAGTTTTTAGAAAGAGTAAAATCTATATTACAAGATATAATATTTCTTATATCATATAACGAATAATAATTTTTAGAAAAGAAAGACAAATTTAAAAGTGTATAAATGCTAGTATAAGATGCATCTTTTAATATATTCATAAAAGTTCTTGTATTAGTAAGGTCAAAACTATCATTTGTAAATACATAAAGAATTACATCACAACTATCAAGAGTTATTATATTTATATTATTTAAAATATGAGTTGTATCAAGTAAGATAACATCATATTTATACACGATACTATCAAGTAGTATAGGAATATATTTAAAGTCTATTTTATTTGCCATTCTAGGGTCTTTAGGACTACCTATAATATGTATATTTTCTTTATATTCATATATATAATCATTAATACTTTCATATCTATTATGAGTATAATCTTCAAAAAAGTTAAACACAGTCTTATCTAAAGTACTATTTACAAATGTAGCAATAGATCCATTATATATATCTAAATCAATAATTAATACCTTTTTATTCATAAGTGCATAAATACCAGCAAGATTTAAAGTAGTAATTGTTTTACCAACTCCTCCTTTACATGATGTTACAGCAATTATTTTACCCCTTTTACTCTTTTCCATAAAATTACCTCTTTTCTGTAATTTTTAATAAATTATTTTCATATTTTCCGTTCATAGTAATTTTAACACTATAGTTTTTTCTTACTATATTACTAAATACGGAAGGAACTTCCTTTTTTAAAGTGATGCTTGTATTACTAATATCTAATATATTAATGTCTTTATCATTTGAATTAATAAAACGTCTAACATCTTCATAAGACTTATTATCTTTCATAATATAAAGGATAGAGGTTTGTGCTAAAGACCTTAATTTATTCTTTTCATACCTTACTGTATATAAATCTTTAATACAGAATACTATTGTAAGAAAAAGTGGTAAAACAAGTATAAATATAACTAAACTTTGACCCTTATTATTCATATAATATTACCCTTTTAGTAGTTATTTTAATGTTTTTAAATAAAGAATAAACTCCTGGTGTTATAGGTTTAACACTATAATTTAAATATACTGTAGCGTAACCACTACCATCTATTTTAACATCATAAGTTATGTCATTATTATCTATTTTATCTAAAATATAAGTCCTATCTTTACCATCAATTACCATATCACATACACTATCTAAAGTATTTTCAAGTTCTGCCTTTTTAAAATAAATATTAGCAACATCTATAATTAAAAATAGTAATACCACTAAAATAGGTAAAAGCATGACAAATTCGGCTAAAGCTTGACCCTTTTTATTTCTTATCAACACAGTATCCTTCTCCTGATTTATCTCCCTTAACATAATCTTGGTTCATCATATTACATGATACCTTTGTCATAGCATCCTTTAAATATCCTCCAAGAAGTGATACCAAAGATATTGTAAGAACACTTATAAGAGCAATAATAAGGACATATTCAACAAGAGCTTGACCACTTTTATTTTTCATCATAAAAACATCACCTATTCTTATAAATTAATTTTATAATTTTTATAAATAAAAGTCAACCAAAACCTATCTATTTTTACAAGTAATAATAAAAATACGTTATATATTTCAAGTAATTTTACAAAAGTTTTTATAGTAATTGTTTTAAATTGCTAATATTTTAAGTATTAAAAAAAAACATGTAAAAATCATATTACATGTTTACTTGTTTTTATTTATGTTCTTCTAAATATAAGTTTTCTTTAAACTTATTATACCTTAACAAATCATTATTCCATCTTTCTATTAGTTTCTCATCTTTTTTTGCAAAGATATAATGTTTATTTATGTAATCTCCAATATAAGATGATACTTTTTCTGCTCCATAAACATTTAAATGATCCCCAGCATCACAAGTATCTTTGGTAAAATCTATTCCTATATCTTTATATATTAAATTTAGGTCTAAATATTCTATATCATGTTCTTTAGCATAATTTTTTATACTATTACTATTTTTAATATTCCAAGAATCTGGAGATGGTATATAGAAAAAAACAAGTTCTATATCATTATCTTTACATGTTTTAACAAACTTTTCTAAGTATTTTAACACTTTACTATCTAAAGGAGTTGCTTCATCTGTTAATGGTGCATCTGTATAATCCTTTGTATATGGTTTTGATATTGTTATCATGTCAAGTCCTTTATTAAAGTTATATAAAGGTTTAAAAGCATAAGTAAAGTCCTCTTTGGTAAGTTCATTATATCTTGTGTGATAATTAAGTAATTTAAAGAACATACTTATCTTTTTTTCTTTAGAAAAGTCAAAGGCTTCATCATCCATGATAGCTTTTATTTTTACATCATCAAGTTTCATGTCATCAAAAACTTTTCTGTAATTTGAAAATGATGAGTGATTACTTGAACGTAATTCGTCAACATTAAAGAAAATCACTTTAGGGTGTTGATATTTTAGTGCTTCTAAAAGCATATAATAACCAGTCCACATTCTCTGTCCTGATGATACATAATTATAACTTGTTATATTATAATCTTCCCATATTTTTATTGGTGATATGCCTCTATAAGTATCACTATTTCCCATAAATATAACATCTAGACTATTCTTTTCTTCTTCGTAAATGCCACGCATTATGTATCTATGAGAATTATCTTTATTTGTTAGCCATTTAGGAGCTAAAACTTCATTTAATACGACAATAGTAAGAGTTAGAGTAACTAAAAATATAAGTATACATATAACTTCTTTTATAATAGTTTTCTTTTTCATAAAATACCTCCCTAAAATTGTCCGTATATAAATTCCTGTGCATTATAACCAGGTCCATATATACCAAATATTATAATAATTAATATTAAAATATACATAATTATATATTTTAAATAGGTGTTAGATGATACAACCTTTTCTAATATATCAACATTCTTTTCCTTTTTATAACCTATTACAAAAGAAAAAATAATACTTATAATAATTATTAAAAAATCAAATTTGGAAAGTCCAAAGTTTAAGATACTTTCATTACTTTTCTTAAATACACTTAGGATAAATTTAAATGCTTCATTAAAGGTATCTGCCCTAAAAATAGTCATACCAACAAACACAATAATCCATGTTTTAAATATCTTTATATAATTTTTTATAGATTCCTTTATTTTTATCTTATTAAATAATGGTTCAAGAAGTAAACCAATCATCATAATAACATAGTAATATAAGCCATATAAAATATATTTTAAGCTTGCTCCATGCCATAAACCATTAAAAAACCAAACAAAGAAAAGCGGAAAAGCTGCCATACAAAACTTTGAGGCATTTTTACCTAAATGTTTATTTATAAATAATGATAGTTTCATATTAGCCTTGGATAAACTTATAGGGTAAAAGATATAATCTTTTAAGAAACTTCCTAAGGTAATATGCCATCTTCTCCAGAATTCATTTGCATCTTTTGAGAAGAAAGGTTGTTTAAAGTTTATAGGTAAATCTACTCCAAAAAGCAATGCTCCTCCTCTTGCCATATCAATAAAGCCTTTAAATTCTGCATATATTTGTACTGTATATAAAATTATTGCAAGAAGTGATATAACTCCAAAAGATGCTTCCTTGCCAAATGTTTCATTCACATAAAGTGCTACCCTATCTGCAATAACCATCTTTTGAAATAAACCAAATAGTATTAATAAAATACCTTTTATAGTCCTATTAAAATCAAAATTATTGCCATCATATAGTTTACTACTTATTTCCTTATATCTTGAAATAGGTCCTTCATAAACACTTGGAAAAAACATTAAATAAAGCATCACTTTAAATGGATTTTTATTAGGCTTAATACTTCCTCTATAAATATCTACAATATAACTTACTGCCATTAAGGTATAATAAGATATGCCAACTGGTAATATTATTTTACTAAATGGCATCATAATAGAAGTTTTAAAAATACTATTAACACTTGCTACTAAAAAGTTTGAATATTTTAATAAAACAAGTAAACCAATATTTATAACAAGTCCTATTATTAAAGCTAGTTTTTTATAAGATTTTATATGTTTTTTAAACTCTTGTTTAGATAAAGTACTAGTTTCTTCATCATATTTTTTATCATTTAATTTATTTAATATAAGTCCTATTATATATATAGTTATAGAACTTATTAAAACATATATTATAAGTTTATGACTCATTAAATAATAGTATAAAACACTACTTATTAATAGAACTATCCATCTATATTTTTTAGGTGGTATATAGTATAAAATAAAGCATAAAAAAAGAAGAAAGAAATATTTAATTAATATATTTAACATAACTAATCTTCCTTTAAGTGGCAAACTGTATCATAGATTGCTTTAGCTGAGTTAAAATTTTCTGGTATTATTTCATTAACTGTAAAATTAATATCAAATTCTTCATTTAGTTTTGCTATTATTGTTATAATGTCAAATGATTCTAATATACCATCATCTATAAGCTTTGTTTCTTCATTATAATTAACCCCTGGTTTTACACTTTCTAATATTTCAATTACTTTTTCCATTTTTACATACTCCTATCCATTTCTTTTATTTTTACTCTATCTATTTTACCATTAGCATTATATGGCATTTTATCAAGCTTTATTATTTTATTTGGTTTCATATAATTTAATAGTTTTTCATTTATATATTTTACAAGTTCTTCTTCCTTTATATCCCCAACATAATTTAGAATTATATTGTTATCTATATATGTAACACAACATGTTACAATGCCAGGACAAGCATTTATATTTGTTTCAATCTCTCCTAATTCTATTCTATAACCCATATGTTTTATTTGAAAGTCTTTTCTTGATAAATATATAAGTTCTCCATATTCATTATATTTTACTATATCACCTGTTTTATATATTAATTCATTATAGTAAGGGTTTAATGGGTTTTGAATAAAGGTTTCATCTGTTTTTTCTTTATTATTATAATAACCAAGTCCTAGTATTGAACCTTTAATACATAACTGTCCTTCTTTACCGTTTTCTGCCATTTTACCTTCTTCATCAAGTATTATAGCCTCACAGTTATTACATGGTTTTCCAATAGGTAATGTTTCATTATCATTAAATGTTCTATTAACTATATAATAGGTACAAATATCTGTTAATTCTGTTGGACCATAAAGATTAGCATATAAACAGTTAGGAAGATATTTACGCCAAGTATTTAATGGTTTCATTGGCATTACTTCTCCTGCAAATAAAACTTTCTTTAAATACATTGGTTTTACATAATCAAAGGTATTTAAATTAGCAACTATTTGTAGTGCTGATGGTACCCAGTATATAGTATTTACTTTATTCTCATTTAAAAAGTTTATTAAATATGTTGGAAAAGAAAAATAAGTTTTTGGTATTATACATAGTGTTGCTCCATTTACAATACTTGAAAACACATCACTTACTGACATACTAAAGTAAAATGGTGTTTGGCTTCCAAATACTGTATCTTTATCTATATTAAATGTTTCACTAAACCATTTTGTATATGAAATAACTGCTCTATGAGATATAACACTTCCTTTGGGAGTGCCTGTTGAACCACTTGTAAATAGTACATACATTGGATTTATATCACAAATCTTGTCATTTACTTTTTTTATATTTTCATCATCTATTTCAAAGTTTTGACAATCTTCATAACATATTATTTGTTTATTTATATTCATACTTTGGAATTTTTTAATATTTTTATTATCTGTAATAACAAGTTCTGGTTTTAACGTATTAAAAATATTTTCTATTCTATTAATTGGCATATTAACATCAATTACTGTATAAAAGTTACCACTATAAGTAACACCTAGCATTGATGATAAAAGATTTATTGATTTATCTATAAAAATAGCAATGGGTTTATTATATAAATTATTATTTATAATACTTGTTGCAACCTTTTTAGAAGATATTTTTAGTTCTTCATAAGTTACTGTTTTACCTTTTTCTATAACTGCTACTTTGTTTTTATACTTTTCATTTATATCATCTAAATAATCTGTAATACACTTTTTCATAACTTAACACCCAAATTTATTATAACACGTATAAATAAAATAAAATAGTAAAATTAAAAAAAAATATATAAAAAGACTATAATTTTAATATTTTTTAGCTTATTATTTATTAGTTTCATTTTTATATATTTTATCAAGGGTTGCATTAATCATTTTAACAACTTCTAAATCACTATATTTTTTAGATAAGTTTATTGCTTCATTTATACATACAATAGATGGTGTATCAGTATACATAAGTTCATAAATACCTAAAGATAGAATTGCTTTATCTACTTTACTTAATCTATTAATATCCCAATTTTTTAAATATTTATTAGCTAAAGCTTCTATATCTTTTTGTTTTAATATAATATCATTTATAGTATTTACAACAAATGATGGTTTGCTTCCTATTTCTTGTTCTATTAATTCGTTTACATCATATGTTTCTCTTATATCCATTAATATATATATTTGATATAATATTTTTATTATTTCATCTCTTAATTCACTACGTGTTTTCACAATTTAACACCTCTTTTTCATTTCTTCATAAATTATACAATAATATTTATATAAAGTAAATAAAAAGTTTTAAAATATAAAAAAACCAGACATAAGATACGATAAACCTGTATAAATACAGGTGGGTATCATAGAGTTATCTTTAGGATTCTTGAAGGAATTAACGTTCAAGCATTCGACACCAATAACTATTTTGATTCCCTTATCGATAGTTTGTAGGGTTTATACAAAAATCTTTATATCTGGTAATTATATTATAGCAAAGATATTTTTTTATTTCTATAATTTTACACTAATTTTACGTTAGTTTTTTTAATGCTTTACAAACTTTTAATATATTTATCTAGTTTAAAAACTTTTGTTATAAAGTAACACGCAATAACTATAAAAATCGATGTTACAACATCAATTAAAGCATGTTGTTTTATAAATACAGTTGCAAGTATTATTAAAAGTCCTAAAATTACTCCTATTATTCTTATTATATTTGGCACCTTTTTACCTTTAATAAGAGACATTATAAAACCAAAGGCAAGAAGTACATGTAAACTAGGTGCTGATGCTAAAGTACTACCTGCATTATAAATATGAGTAATTAATCTATCAGTTAAAGTGTTATTTAAAAGATTTATATCTTCTCTTATAATAATTGTTGGAGCAAATATATATACAATTAAGGTTACCAATAATGATAGATACATAAAGGTAATATATTTATAAAAGGCATCTTTATCATATATAGATACTAATAAAGGCATTAAAAAGATAAGTAAATACCAAGAAACATAAGGATATATAAACCACTTTATAAATGGTATATAACTATCTAATGTACCTGTTACAACGTATGGTGTTATTTTATTTGTTCTTCCTATTATATAAATGGTAGTATTTAAAACTATAACTGATATTATAAGTATTAAATCTTTTTTATTAATCTTCATCAAATGTTTTTTCATAAGTGTCTAAAAAACTATATTCCTTTCCATTTTCTTTATATCCTAAAACAGCATCTATATTTACATTACGACTACTATTTAATATATTTATATCAATATTATCATAGGTCTTTCTAAATTCTTTTATTAAATTTTTAACTTCAAGTCTTTTACCTAAATCTTTCTTAGTAATATTACAGGCACAGTCAAGAAAGGTTAAATTATTATATCTTTTCCATGATATTATATCATCTTCTTTCACATAATATAATGGTCTTATAAGTTCCATACCACTAAAGTTTTTACTTTTAAGCTTTGGCATCATTGTTTTATAGTTTCCTGAGTATAATACATTTAATAAAATTGTTTCAATAACATCATCAAAGTGATGTCCTAAGGCTATTTTATTACAGCCAAGTTCTTTAGCAGTTGCATAAAGGTTACCTCTTCTTTTTCTAGCACATAAGTAACATGGTGAACTTTCGTTTTTTATTTCCTCAAAAATATTTGATTTGAAGATAGTAGCATCAATATTTAATAGTTTTAGATTTTCCTTTATTTTATCTAGATGTTCTTTGCTGTAACCTGGGTCCATTACTAAGAATTTTAAATCAAATTTATATTTAGAGTGTATTTTTAATTCTTGCAAACATTTAGCAAGTAAAAATGAGTCTTTACCTCCAGATATACAGGAGCAAATAACATCTCCTTCTTTTATAAGTTCAAAGTCTTTTACTGCTCTTACAAACTTTTTATAGATTTTACTTCTAAATTTTTTTATTATACTTCTTTCAATATCTTTTACATCTATCATATTTTTTTCCTTTCATCTTAAAAAAGACTTAATTTATGGATTAAGTCTATTAGGTCCTCTAAATATAAATTGGGCTTCTTTAACTGGAATATTTAATAAGTTCATAGTAAAACGATCAACACCAAGACCAAAACCACCATGTGGAGGACAACCATATTTAAAGAAATCTAGGTAGAATGAAACATCTTTAGAAAGTCCTTTTTCTTCTGCTTGTTTTTTTATAACTTCGTATCTATTTTCTCTTTCTGCTCCACTTGTTATTTCAACGCCTTTCCAAATAAGGTCGTAACCAAGTAAAATTCCATTTTCATCTCTTTTGTGATAGAAGGCTCTTTTGTTAGCTGGATATCCTGTTATAAAAATAAATTCACTGTTATATTTATCTTTTGCTAATTTGTATGCTAACTTTTCTCCTTCACTTGAAAGGTCGTATAAATCTTCTCCTTGAGCAACATAACCATATCTTTCTTTAAATTCTTTATAGGCTTCTGTTAAAGTTACTCTTGGAAATTTACATGTTGGCACAATAACTTCTGTATTAAACTCTTTTTTTATTTGTTCTCCATAAACATCATGTACTCTTTTTAGGGCATTTGTTATCATTTCTTCTTCTAAATCCATTACATCATTATAAGAATCGATAAAACTAAATTCAACATCAAAACTTGTAAATTCAGTAGCATGACGATTAGTGTTTGAATTTTCTGCTCTAAATACTGGAGCAACCTCGAAAATCTTTTCAAAACCACTTGCCATAGCCATCTGTTTATAAAATTGTGGCGATTGTGCTAGATAAGCTGCTCTATCAAAATATTTAACTTCAAATACTTCTGCGCCACTTTCAGATGCTGCACCAATAATTTTTGGAGTATGAATTTCCATAAAACCTTTATTATATAATGTTTCTCTAAAATCCCTTACAAATAGTGATTGAACATTAAATATAAGAGCATTTTTAGGATTTCTTAAATCAAGCATTCTATTATCTAATCTTGTATCAATTAGTACATTTTGTAAATCTTTATAATTAATTGGTTGTTCCATAAATGCTTTACTTGTTACTGTAATACTTGATGGAATAAGTTCCATACCGTTTAATTTTACTTTACTATTTTCTTTTAAAATTCCTTTTATTTTAACGGTTGAATCAATAGTTAAGTCATCAACAATTTTTATTAATTCTTGGTTTTTTACCATATTTTTTTCTATAGTTACTTGCAACTTACCATATTTATCTTTAAGTACTATAAATATTACATATTGTAAGTTTCTTATATTATCAACAAACCCAGATACTTCTATTTCTTTATCAAAATATTCATTTAATTTATTAAAATCTATTTTTTTCATATAATTACTTCCTTTATTTAAAAATTATAATCGTCATCATGACAAGTACAATTAGAACAAGAACATTCTTCATCTTCATCATCATGACAAGAGCAAGATTTAGAATTATAACTTTCTTCTTCTATTTCTTCTATTTTTTCTTGTAGATATGATATTATCATATTAGTATTTACAAGTTCTTCTTGTTTTGTTTTCATATTTTTTACTTTAAAGCAGTTTTCTTTTAATTCATCTTCGCCAACTATTATAGTAAATCTAGCATTTATATTATCAGCATGTTTAAAGTTTGCTTTTACATTTCTATCCATTAAATCCATTTCTGTTTTAAATCCCATAATACGAAGAGCATAAGCAAGTTCTAGGGCTTCTTTTTTTAAGGTTTCCCCAACATTTACAACATAACAGTCAGTATAATCACTATAGTCCAGGTCTATACCTTCATTATCTAATGTTTCCATAAGTCTTTCAATTCCCATACCAAAACCAACTGCTGGTGTTGCTGTTCCATCTAATGACTCAATTAAATTATTATATCTACCACCACCACATAAAGTTATATTTTCATCATATATAATTTCAAAAACAGTACTTGTATAATAATCAAGCCCTCTTACTATATTTGAATCAACAACGTATGGAATGTTTAATGTGTCTAAATACTGTGTAACTTTATTAAATCTTTCTTTTGCTTCTTCTTCTAAATAATCTGTTATTTTAGGAACATTTTTTAAGATATCACTATCTTTATCCACCTTACAATCTAGGATACGTAAAGGATTTTTCTTAAATCTTTCCTTGCAATCACTACATAAACTGTCAATATGTGGCTCTAAATATTTAACAAGAGCATTACGGTAGTTTTCACGTGATTTATTATCTCCTAAAGTATTTATATGTACCTTTATATTAGTAAGTCCTAAGTTAGAAAGCAATGTATAAGGAATACTTATAATTTCGGCATCACTTAAAGCATCAAAACTTCCAAATATTTCACAACCAAACTGAAAATGTTCTCTAAATCTACCTTTTTGTGGTCTTTCATAACGATACATTGGTTCAAGATACCAAAACTTTTTTGGCAAAGCCATAGCATGCATTTTATTTTCTATAAAACATCTAACTGCAGATGCTGTACCTTCTGGTCTTAATGTTAAAGTTCTATCTCCCCTATCTGTAAAATCATAGGTTTCTTTTTTTACAATATCAGTTGTTTCTCCAACTCCTCTATGAAATAACTCGCATCTTTCAAATGCTGGCGTTCTTAAATATTCAAAATTATAACACTCCATTAAATTTATAATTATATTTTGAAGGCGTAAAAATTTAGCCCCCTCACTTCCATATAAATCATAAGTTCCTTTTGGTTTTGTAATCATAAAATTACCTCCTTAAATTTATCTAATATTATAATACTTTAATTTATTAATTTTTACAAGATAAAATATATTAATCCTCTTTAATTCTTACCTTTGGCACTATATCATAATAATTATTTAACTTTTCCATATCATCTTCATAATCATAATTATAATCTTCTATAAGCATTTTATCTTTTATAAGTTCATTATAAGTTTCTGTTATAGAAATAAGAGTACTTTTAAACTTAAATAGATATGGATTTGTTTTATTAGGTATATATTTTAATAAGTTTTTAATATCTTTATTCATGTTTAAAACCTCATTAAAATCTGTATAACCTTTTAAATCAAATTTTAAAAACTTTAAAAAATAATTAATGGTACAAGTTGTAAAATCACCATATATTTCAGTATATTCAAATACATTAAAACTATAAAAGCTATCATTTGCTTCATATACTCTATATATAATATTATTAAAATCTCCTACATACTTTTCGGCATATAAGTATTCATAATCATCTCTATCTATAATAAATTTTTCTATTACTTTCATAAATCAAATCTCCATATTAACGAAGTATATTTTACTAAAAGTTATATAAAATGTCAAATAAAAAAGAAGATATTTAAACCTTCTTAATATTTATTTATTAATACAAAATACAGCATAGAGTGGAATGGATTTTATATTATTTTCAAAACCAAAGTTTTTTAAAGAAATTCTAATACTATATTTAGGATTATATTTTTTTATATATTCGTTTAGACTCTTACTATTAGTTCTTCTACCACTTTTAACTTCAACTGGGATAATATCTCCATTTATTTTTAATAAAAAGTCTATTTCATATTTATCAAAATTATAATAATATAGTTCTTTAGTTTTAGGATATAATTCACATGCTATATAGTTTTCAGTTAGTACTCCTTTAAATATTTCATTTTTTTCCATAAGTATTTCATTATAATCTAAGTTTGATAAAGTTTTAAGTAATCCAACATCACTTAAATATAGTTTAAACTTATCGGGATTTACAAATGCTTTTAATGGAGATTCATTTCTTTCTACTAGATTACATTTTAATATCATATTACTTGCAAGTAACCAGTCTAAACTACTTTCATATCTTATTTTTCTAGCATCTTTATCTACTATACTATATTTAAAAGTATTATTTACTCTGGCAAGTTCTCTTGGTATAGAGTTATATATAGCACTATTTTTTATTGATTCACTATTTTCTGTATATTTATTCATATCTGCTAAATATGATGTTATTATTTGTTCTTGAAGTTCAAAATTAACATGAGCTATATTTTTATCGTTTGCTATAAAGTTTTTAATCATAACTGGCATACCACCAAGTACTAAATACTTTTTATATAAATCAAGAGCTTTTTCATGAACTGGATTCATTAATGGCTTTAATGTTTCATAGCCGTTTTTTATTTCATTAATTAATTTTTCTTCTCCTAGTGCTATTAAATATTCTTCAAAATCCATTGGATATAAATATTTAATAGTTACTTTACCAACTGGAAATGATGATTTAAACCTATTTATTTTAACCCCTAATAAAGAACCAGCACATACTATTTTATATGGTTTTTCACTTTCACAAAAATATTTTAAAGATGTAATTGCTCTTTCACTTACTTGTATTTCATCAAAAAATATTACAGTATCTTCTGCTAAAATATTTACATTTTTTAAAATTTCTATTTTTTCTATTATTACATCAGGGTCTATAGAGTTTTCAAATATTTCTTGTATTTCTTCTTCTTTATCCAAGTTAATATAAATGTAATTTGTAAAATTATTTTTACAAAATTCGTTTAAAATATAAGTTTTTCCTGTTTGTCTTGCTCCAACTAACATAAAAGGCATCTTGTAATCATTTTTCCAAGTTTTCAAATCTTCTTCTATTTTTCTATACATATAAAATCACCTCTATATACATTTTAACACATTTCGTACAAAAAATACATAAAAAATGTGTATTTTCGTACATTTTGTACGTTTTTTTTGTATTCTTTATGTATTTTATTCATTATTATCATTATTATTGTTATTTATAATTTCATTTAAAGCATTAGTTCTATCAAAACTTTGTACTTTTTCTAAAGGTGTATCATTTGTAATATTATTAGCAGTATTAGTATTAGTATTAATAGTACTAGCACTAATATTACTTACCTCATTATTTACTATATTACTTTTTATACTACTATCAAAATCATTATTTACATTTTCACTATCTAACACTCTGTTACTAATATTATTACCTTCTTGATTTAGATAAACTTTATTTATATAATTATTCTTTTTTAATCTAAAGTATTTAAAGATACATACAATAAATAATATAAGTAAAATAATATCATATACAAGTAATAATGTTGGTTTTAATGTCTTTGGTATAATACTTATTTCCTTTACTGTACCATTTAATGTTACTTTAAAATCCATTAAAAGAATATAAAATATAGCAAGTATATACCCAGTAATTTTTGAAAAAGAAAGTTTACCTAATATATAAATATTACATATTGGTATAAATGAAAGTACAGTACCTCTTGCATATATTTTTTTATGTAAAGCATTTAAAAATATACAAATAGCAATATATATAATAAGTATAAGTAATAAAAAGAATAATAAATATTTACCATAAGTAATTAAAATTCTTTCTATAAAAGATGCATTAAAAAAATTATCAATATTAGCATTATTTTCCATAAGTATAATCACCTATCCTATAATCATTATACATTAAAATATATAAAATGTAAAATCATAGTAAAAGTTATATTCTTAAATATGTAAAACTATATAAATAATGGTATAATATGAATAAGGAAGGTGTTATTATGACAAAAGATATAACAAAATATTTAAAAACCTTTTTTGTTATTATATTTTATTTTACTTATAATAATATAGCAATTTATATATTAAAAAAATTTGGTATAGATATATATAATATAAGTCAAAATATGCTTATTTTTATAAATTTAATAATTGATATTTTATTTATGTTAATTTTATTTTTAGTATATTATAAAGATATAATAAATGATATTAGAGATTTTAAAGAAAATTATAAAAGTTATTTAAGGGTTGCTTTTAAATGGTGGATATTTGCTCTTTTATTTATGTATATTTCTAATATAATAATTTTTATAATTGTTAAAAGTAATGCTTCTAATGAAGAAATAATACAATCTATGGTAAATAAATATCCATTATATATGTTATTTCAAGTTTCAATTATGGCACCTTTTGTTGAAGAGATGTTATTTAGAAAAAGTATAAGAGATATTGTTACCAATAAATATTTATACATTATTATAAGTGCTTTAATATTTGGGGGACTTCATGTTCTTACAAGTAAAAGTTATTTAGAAATGTTATATATTATTCCTTATGGTGTATTCGGGGGTATTTTTGCTTATATATATTGCAAAACAAAAAATATTTTTTCAACTATTACAGTTCATCATTTTCATAATACAATAATTGTTCTATATTATATTTTTTGTCTTATTTTAAAGAAAGGAATATAGTTATGGATACAAGAACTAAAAAGTATAAAAATTTAACTGATGATATAAATAAAGCATTAAAGAAAGAAAAAAGAAAGAAAAAGCATAAAATTTTTTATAAAATACTTACCTTTTTATTTATTATAATAGTTATGTTTTTTACATATGCCCTATTTATTGAACCAAATATTATGTTAACTCATGAAATACATATTAAGTCAAGTAATATAACTGATGATTTTAATGGCTTAAAAATAGTTCATATGACTGATTTCCATTATGGTATGACAACTGGTACTAAGTATTTAAAAAGGGTTGTAAAGGAGATAAATAGATTAAAACCTGATATATTTATTTTTACGGGAGATTTAATAGATCAAACATATAAAATATCAAAAGAGGAAAAAGAAGAAATTATAAACTGTTTAAAAGATATAAATACAACCTATGGTAAATATGCTGTTACAGGTAATCATGATTATTTTAATGAAAATTATGAAGAGATATTAAAACAAGCAAATGTTACTTTACTTAATAATAGTTATGATATTATTTATAATAATGATTCATCAGTTCTTATATATGGTGTTGATGATATGCTATATAGTACTCCAGTTATTGATATTTTAAAGGATCAAAATACTATAAAAGCAAACTATAAAATAGTTTTAACACATGAGAGCGATTATACTGAAGATATTGCTTTTAATACATCAAGTGATTTAATACTTGCAGGACACTCTCATAATGCTCAGGTAAATATTCCATTTATAAAACCTTTTTACCTTCCAGAAGGAGCCAAAAAATATTATAAACCTTATTACAATTTAAATAATACAGATATATATATATCAAATGGTATCGGTACATCTTCTTTTAAAATAAGATTTATGTCAGTACCTAGTATTAATTTTTATAGAATAACAAAAGCCACAGATTAAAAAATAATCTATGACTTTTTTATTTTATATTTTATGACCTATATTCAAATATATAATCAAGTATTCTAACCTTATCACCTTGTTTAGCACCCATTTGTTCTAGTTTTTCATCAACACCCATACGAGTTAGTTTTTTAGCAAATCTATAAACAGCTTCATCAGTTGTAAATTTTGTCATTCTAAATAATTTTTCTATTTTTTCACCATTTATAACAAACATATCATCTTCTTTTGTTATAGTAAATGGTTCTTCTTTTTCATATTTATATAAAATGTAATCTTCAAAATTTTCTTCTTTTACAGGTTCCTCTTCTTCTGTATAGACTAAATCAGCCATATAAATTAAGCACTCATCAAGTCCTTCATTACATATCGCAGATATAGGAAATATTTTTATGTCTTCTTTTAACTCTTTTTTAAATTTTAAAAGATTTTCTTTTGATGATGGCATATCCATTTTATTTGCTATAATAAGAGATTTTTTATTAAGTAATGATTCATCAAAATCTTTTAATTCTTTTTTTATAAGTTCATAATTTTCATAAGGATCATCAAGATTTGACATATCAATAACATGGGCTATTACTTTAGTTCTTTCAATATGTTTTAAGAATTTATCACCAAGACCATGTCCTAAAGATGCACCTTCAATTAAACCTGGAAGGTCCGCAACTGTAAAACTTCTACCATCTTTACATTTACAAACTCCTAAATTAGGATTAATTGTTGTAAAATGATATTCTGCAATTTTAGGTTTAGAATTTGATATTTTAGAGATAATAGTTGATTTACCAACACTTGGAAGACCAACAAGTCCAACATCAGCAAGAAGTTTTAATTCTACTTTTAAAAATCTTACTTCTCCCGGTTCTCCTTTTTCACTAAAATTAGGAGCAGGATTACTTCTTGTTTTAAAAGATGTATTACCACGTCCTCCTCTTCCACCTTTAGCAATTACAAATGTATCGCCATTATGCTTTAAATCACATACTAACATATTAGTATCAGTATCATGAACAACAGTACCTACAGGAACTTTTATTACAATATCATTAGCACTTTTACCATGCATATTTTTACCCATACCATTTTGACCTTTTTCACCCTTTATTATTTTTTGATATTTTAAATCCACCAAAGTACGAAGGTCATTAGAAGCTTTAAATATAATACTTGAGCCATTTCCACCATCGCCCCCAAAAGGACCACCCATAGCAACATATTTTTCACGTCTAAATGCAGTACAACCATCTCCCCCAGATCCTGCAATAACCTTTATATTAACTTCATCAACAAACATAAATATTGTCCCCTTTCTTTAATATTATAACTTATTTTTTTATTCTAGTCCAATTAAAATCTCTTTTTAAAAGTTCATCATTAAAAGTTGGAATATAATTAAAATAATTAAAAATCGGTGTCATAGATATAACATTTTTAGTATTAGCAACAGTTATAACTTCAATTAAATTTTCATTTAAAACTCCAACACTTGGATATTTAACGATATAAACATCATAACACTTATTATATAAAAAGTTATCCTCATTTAACATACTAGGCATCTTTTTAAATAACTCGTTAACATCTATATCTTTATTAAACATACTAAATCTTTTATTACCATCTTTACTATGTTCTAGTATAACATTTAAGGCTTTTTTACTATCATAATGTTCCATTTGCTCTTTTAAATAAGTATTATTATATAAACTATATGGTTTTATAATTTCTTTTTCTTCATCAAATAATGTCATATTAAAGTTTAAAAATAAACTAATATACGTATATTTATCTTTTAATTCATCAGTTATTAATTTAGACTTATCAATACCTTTAATAAGTTCAAGTGCTTTATCATAATTTCTTTCATGAATATATAAGTATATTAAATGAAAAATGTATTCAAAGTGACAAGTATTATGTTTTAATAAACTTTGTAAGTAGCCTTTTGCCATTTTATAATCTTTAAGAAGTATTGACATCTTTGTAAGTTCATATCCTAAAACTTCATTAAAACTATCATTTAAAAGGTAGGCTTCCATTAAATAATCTTTAGCAAGTTCAAAATTACCTATTGTTTTATTAAGTTTTGCAAGTTCAAATAAAGTCATTTTAGAAGGACCCTTACTTCTTATTTTTTGTAAGATTTTTATAGCTCTTTTTATATCCTCAGGCTTATTTGATGCTGCAATAAGTTTAGCATAACAAACCTTTATAACTTTATCATCCTTATATTTTTCTTGCATGTTAAATACAACTTTAAGGTTTTTATCTTCAACTGCTTTTATTAATATTTGTCTATCTTGTTCACTTATATTATACATATAACCACTCCCGTTATCTTTTTATTCTTACTAATTTTTCTTCTTTATCTTGTTCTTCTTCATCTATTTTACAATTTAATAGTTCTTGTTTAAGTGCTTCTAAAGAATCTATTTTTTCTTTTTTATCAGTATTTACATGTTCTTTTTTTAGTGATTTTTCTTCCAATATTTTTGATTTATTATTACTAATATTTTTATTATTTTTAGAAGTTATAATTTTATGTTCTTCATAAAATAAATCTTGTAATAATGGTAATCCTATAAAAGCACCAATTTCAACACCTACAAGCCCTGCCATTGCAAATGAAAGGTATTTTAATACCATAGGTATTTGTATCATACCAATATTATTAGATAAAAGTAAAATATTTTTAAACATAAATATACATGATAATACTGAAAAAGTAATACCACCTGCTCCTCCTACTATCTGTAACATCTTTTTTATAAGTTTTCCTCTAAGCTTCATATCCAAAACCTCTTTTCTTAAAGTGCATAATATTATACCACAAAATATATAAAAAATAAAGAGTTTTCACAAAATAAAAGCAATATCCTAAAGTATTACTATTATTTTATCATTAACGTGTTTCAACAACGTATGGGTTATCATTTGTTGGGGATGTTACACTTCCTGCTGTAGCCCAAAAACTATTACCTGTAACCTTATACTGTTCGCAAAATAATGATATTTATAAATCTATCAATGATTATATTTATATTTTAATCATTAAAGACCTCAATGTGCTCTTAATTATTTGACACCTACTCAATTTAAAGAAATAAATTATATTAAATAATTGTCTACTTTTACTTGACTAATACAAAATGTAACTTCCCTTTTTACAAAATATATAATATAATTTATATGGTGATAATATGAAGTATATATGTAAAACATGTGGCTATAAATATGATGAAAACACAAAAAACAAATTATTTAAAGATTTAAGTGAAAACTTTAAATGCCCTTTATGTGGTTCTTCAAAAGAATATTTTAAAGATGATAACAATAAAAATATTGATAACGAAAATATAAAATATAAAGTTATTAAAGATGATAATCCTTGTATAAATAGAATATATGAAAAATGCATAAATTGTGGTATGTGTAAAAAAGCATGTGAAAACATAACAGGAATAAAGGATAACACTTGTATCTACTGTGGTAATTGTATACTCAACTGCCCTTTATCTTCGCTTACACCAAAATACTATTATAAAAGTGTTGAACAGGCTATAAATGATGACAAAAAAATTGTAATAGCACTTGTTGCACCTGCTGTTAGAGTATCTTTAGGAGAAGCATTTGATATATTTGGTGATGTTTCAAAAAAAATTGTAACAGCACTAAAACGTCTTGGCTTTGACTATGTCTTTGATGCTACTTTAGGGGCAGATTTAACAGCAGTTGAAGAATCCCAAGAAATATTATACCGAAAAGAAAACAATATATCACTTCCTATGTTTACAAGTTGTTGTCCTTCATTTGTAAAATATATAAAAACTTATCGTAAAGATTTAATAAAAAATCTATCAAGCTGTAAAAGTCCTATTGCTATGCACTCTGCTATTTTAAAATATTATTTCAAAAATATAAAAAATATAAATAATGATAATATAGTTATTGTATCAATAACACCTTGTACCTCAAAAAAATATGAAGCAAGTATTTATAATGACACAACCTATTCCATAACAGCAAGTGAACTTAATATTTGGTTAAGAGAAAGAGGAATTAATTTAAAAAATATCAAAAACTCCAAATTTGATACCATAATAAAAAATGATTTAGGCAATAGCAGTATTCTCTTTGGAAATAGTAAAGGTGTTACAGCATCTATTATAAGATGTTTGTACTATAATCTTAAGGGTAAAAACACACCAAAAAGAATAATAAATTATAAACCTCTTAAAAGTTTTGATAAAATTAAAGAAATAAAAATAACTATAAATAAAATAACTTTTAATATGTGTTGTTGCTACACTATTTCTGCTTTTAACGAGCTTTTAAAAAACGATTATTATAAAAAATATGACTTTATAGAAGTAATGGCATGTGTTAACGGATGTGTAGGAGGTGGTGGCACAATACTTTGTAATAATTCAAAGATTTTAAAGGTAAATAAAACAAGAGCAAACTTAATTCGTAAAATAGACAAAATATATCCTATTAAATGTGCCTATCAAAATAAAGAAATAAAATACCTTTATAGTAATTTATTAGAATATCCAAACAATTTAAAAGCTAAAGAAATGTTACATACAAATCATTTAGAAAAAGTAAAGTCAAAGCTATAAAAACAAAGTTTTGACTTTACTTAACTAAAAATACTTGCAAATACTCAAAAAATGTTATATAATTTAGAAGTATTTAAGATTTTTATGCGCTCATAGCTCAACTGGATAGAGCATTTGGCTACGGACCAAAAGGTTTGGGGTTCGAATCCCTATGGGCGCACCAATTTTATTTTTTATAGAAATTTAAAACAACTTGGAAAATAGTTGTTTTTTTGTTATCACAATTAATATTAGTGCGCCAAATGCTGTTTCTTTTATATTAATGTTATATTTTTATTTACAATATTAATATATTGTGATATTATTAGTATGTAAGCAGAAGTATTACATATAATAAAAAAAGGGAATACTTAACTTCTCAAAGCTTTAGTACTCACCTACATGGTTATGTACTTAATCTATTGTAGATTGAGTACTACTTTTTTATACATAAGAATCATTAATGAGACTATTAATAAAACGATAATTAGTATTAGAAATGAGATTAATAAATCTTTTTTCTTCATAATATCAAGCCTCCTTCCTATAAATAGAAGTTGGCAAGTACTCAAACAGTTAGTATTCCCTGTTTTTAATTATACAATAAGTTAACATTAATAACAATAGAAAATAGTTTTTTATCATAAAAAAGGCCCTAATTATTTTAAGGTCTTTTTCTTACAAGTACATATCTTGTATCTTCTTCTTTTATATCAAAGGTTTCAAAATTAGTAAGTAAATCATTACCATATATTACAACATCTTTATCTTCTTTTATCTCTTCTAAAATACCACTATCAACACCAGATAATTTATTTTTTTCATACTCTTCATTTAAAAGATACATAATAAATTCTTGACTTAATGACTCAGTACTTGAGGCAATTCTTATATTATCATAATTATTTATATAATTTATAAAGTGATTAGAACCACAATCAAAGATACATGCTCCATTTAATGATAATGATACACGTCTATCGCTTGATTTAAAGTTATACTTACAATCTAACACACTATTTAACAAACAAGAAAGCCTATCTTTCTTTACATTATCCATATTTACTAAAGTTTGTTTTGCATCTTTTAAACATCTATCAAGTTTTACTTTGTACCTATTATTATAATTTTTAGTTATTAAAAATTTATATTTAGTATCGTTCTTTAATACATAATTAATAATAAAAATATCTTTACCTGTTGTATCTTTCTTAAGATCATAAAAACATTTTTTAATATAAACTGGTTCTTTACCATCAAAAAGAAGTAACCTATCAATTTCATTAAGTTCACTATTAATACTTAAAAGTTCTCTTCTAAAACCAAAAAGTATCTCTTTATTAGTATAAGTATTACTATTTTCCATATAAACCTCCCTAAAACATAACTTATAAAAATATACTAACACATTTTTTTATTTTTTTAAATATTTAATCCATTATTTTAAAATAATTACCAGAATCTAAATATAATATTCCTCTTTTACCTTCAAACTGCGTTATAGCATCATTATACTTATTTATTAAATTCATCTTAGTAAGAGTTACATAAACATAATTTTCATCAAGCATATAAAATAAAAATCTATCCTCATCAACATCTGTTGGATCATATTTTATTTCACTTATTTTAACTAAAACATCTTTATCTATCTTAGCCATTTTACTATTAAAACTTGTTTGTTTAGTATTAGGAATATAATTTATTAAAATAGGAACATTATAATCCTTATCTAAAGTAACATCTTTATTTGATGATAGTACATATTTATTATCTTGTGCTCTTTTATATAAAATACTATATTCAGTTATATATATGTGAATTTGATGAAATAATTTTTTCTTTATAGTAACATCTTTTACTAAAGGATTACTCTTTAACTTTTTTTCATATGCAATAGTATTAAATGTATAAAAGTTAGGAAAATCATTAAGTGATAAATAATCTATTATTTCTTGGTCTTTTAAATAATTATTGTCATAAATATAAATATTTTTAACATCAAAGCCAAAAACAAAGTATACAAGAAGTGCATAGATTATAATTAAAAATAATACTATAAGAAATATTATCCCTTTTTTTATTTTTCTTTTATTTTTTTTCATATTACTACTCCCAGTTAAATAATTCTTGTTCGCATTTTAAATCTATATTAAATTTTTCATGTACCTTAAGTTTTGCAAGTTCTATTAAATCTTTTACATCACTTGATGTTGCATTATTATAATTCACAATAAAGTTAGCATGCATATCACTTATTTTAGCTCCTCCTTTAACATATCCTTTAAGGTTGCATTCTTCAATTAATCTTCCTGCATAATCACCTTCTGGATTTCTAAATACAGAACCTGCTGATGGATAGTTTAATGGTTGACTTTTATATCTTCTCTCTCTTCTTTCTGTAACAAGATTTAAAATATCATCATAACATCCTTTAGAAAGCTTAAATTTAGCTCCAAGTATAATATAACCTTTATCCATAAGACTTGACTTTCTATAACCAAACTTTAAATCTTTCAAAGGAATTTCTACTACATCATAGTTTTCATCTAAAACTGTAACAGATATAAGAACATCACTTACTGACTTTAAGTATGCCCCAGCATTCATATAACAAGCTCCCCCAACAGTACCTGGAATACCACTAGCCCACTCAAAACCTGTAAGATTATTGTTTAAACAAGTAAGGGATAAAGATATAAGATTAACAAAAGCTTCAGCATAAACTATATCACCATCTACCTTTACCTTATTAAATTTATCAAGTCTTATTATAACGCCATCATAAACTTTATCACTTGCTAAAATATTACTACCATTACCAAAAATTTTAAATTTAATATTATTTTCCTTTAGAACTTTTAAAAGCTCTATTAATGCCAAAACTTCAAAAGGTGATATTAAATATTTGCAAACACCACCTGTTTTATAAGTTGTAAGTGTTTTAAAAGAAACATTTTCTTTTATATCATATTTTGACTTTTCCAAACCATTTATTATATCATCCATTATTTCACCAACTTCAATATTTCATTTATTATTCTTGTACTTGCATCAGTAACACCAAGCTTTTTTGTATTACTAATTAAATTATTTCTAAATTCCTTATCATATAATATTTTATCTATATTATTTAAAAATAATGTTTCATCAAAATTCTTTTCTTCAATTAATATAGTAGCATCATTATTTTTTAAAGATAAAGCATTTAAATACTGATGATTATTAGCAACATACGGACTTGGTATTAATATACTTGGTATACCTAATGCCGTAATCTCTGCAATTATTGTTGCTCCAGCTCTTGTAACTATTAAATCTGTTCTTTTTAATAACTCTCCCATATTTTCAACATAAGGAGTAAGTTTTACATTTACTGGTACTGAAGTATTTTTATATGTTTCATAATTATCTTTACCTAAAACAAGTAAAACCTCATAATCCTTATCTTTAAATTTTGTTACCATATCCATTATCTTTTTATTAATTGTCGAAGCACCAAGAGAACCATTAGTTATAAGAACTAATTTTTTATTTTCATCTAAATTATAATCTTTTTTTTGACAAGGTGTGCACTTTATTACCTCTTCTCCCCTTGGATTACCTGTAAAAACAGTTTTTTCTTTGTCAAAATATTTCATACTATCTTTAAAGGAACAACAAACAACATCAGCATATTTAGATAAAAACTTATTAGCCTTGCCTGGAATACTATTTTGTTCGTGTAAAATTGTCTTTATTTTAAGCTTATGAGCCTCATATATAACGGGTACAGTAACATACCCTCCAACCCCTATAACAATGTCAGGATTAAACTTTTTTATAATTTTTTTGCATTTAAAAGAAGCTTTTAAAAGATTAGTTATCGAATTAAAACATCTAATAGGATTCTTAGATAAACCTGATACTTTTATACCATAATAATCTATTCCCATATTAGGTACAATATCCTTTTCCATTCTATCAGTTGTACCAATATATAAAACCTTTAAATCCTTAAACATTTCTTTCATCTTATTTATAAGTGCAAGTGCAGGATATATATGCCCCCCAGTTCCTCCAGCACTAATTATTACTTTCATTATACTATCACCATCCTACTTAATTATAGCATAATTTTTTAAATATATGTAGAAAAACACACAATAAATGTGTTAAACTTATTTTGGTGATTAAATATGTTAAATGGTATAAAAATTATTGAATACAATACTTTTTTTAAAAAGTTTCTGGGACTTATGTTTAAAAACAAAAATATAAACTACGGTATAAGACTTAAAAATTGTAACTGTATTCATACATTTTTTATGAAATTTAATATAGATGTTATAATAACAGATAAAAATAATAAAGTTTTATATGTAAAACAAAATCTAAAGAAAAATAAAATTACTCCCTTTATTAAAAATGGCTATTATACATATGAAGCTAAAAGTGGTAGTTTTAACAATATAAAAGTTAATAGTATAATAAAAATGAAATAGAACAATAATCTATTTCATTTTATTTGCCTTTAAATCCCAGCCTTCAAGTAAATTTTTATCAATATGAGTTATAAATTCTCTATTTCTATTTCTTTCATTTATAGCAATATTTATCATATTTTCTAAAAGTTCACTTTCACTTACTTTATTCTTTTTCCAAATATGAGATGCCATATGATAAGGTAAAGTACTTATTTTACTAAAGTATAATTTCATATTATTTTCATCTATTAAAAAGTCAATTTCAATTATACCTTTAGCATTTATAAGTCTAAATAAATCTTTAGCATATGTTTTTATATCATCCTTCATCTCTTTTGATAAAAGAGGTTTAGTAATATTTGTCTTTACATTTATTTTAAAGTAATTTTCATATTCTTTATTTAAAACTTCATCTGCCTTAGTATTATCATCATCTTTACCTACATATTCATAAATATCAGTAACTTCACAAGATTTATTATCACCCATTACACTAACCTGTACTTCTTTTAAGTTTTTTATTTTTTCCTCTGCGATAACTTTTTCATCATATTTTATAATATTTTTAACAGCTTTTATAAATTCTTCTTCATTATTTACTAAATGTATTCCAATAGAAGAACCAAGGTTTGCAGGTTTTACATATAATGGATATTTCAAAGGTTTTACCTTTTCTAAAATTTTCTTTTTACTATTTATAAACTCATCTTTATAAAACCAAACATAAGAACATACTGGTATATTATTTGCTCTTACTAAATCCTTTATAATAACTTTATCCTTGGAAACAGCTGATGCAAGAACTTTACATCCTGTATAAGGAATACCAATAATATCAAGATATCCTTCAAGTGAACCATCATTTATGTATTTACCAACCCCACTTGGTATAACAAGGTCTACATAAGATACATTTCTTTTAAATAAATTAGTTGTTTGAAGTATAAAGTTTTTACCACTTGGCACCAGATTAACTTTTTTAGCATATCTTTTACAAAGTGCTATATCACGAAAGTTTATTATATCTTTTAAGTGATACCCTGTATACCAAACATTATGTTTATCTATATATATAGGTATAATATTATATTTATCCGTATTTAAATTATTCATAACAGAAGTGGCTGTTATAATACCCTTTTCATGTTCTAGGTTTGAACCTCCAAAAATAACTCCCACATTAAGTTTCATAAAATTCACCTTCCATAATTATTTTATCACAAGAAAACTAAAAAGAAAAAGTATTTGACACATTTTCCTTTTATATTATGTAAATCAATCAAATAAAGATAACTGACTTGATTCAGGTAAACCTTTAAGTATTCCCATCATTTTCATCTTTTCAATTACTGTAGAGGATAGTTTTGCTCTTCTTTGAAGATCATCACAGCTTAAAAATTCGCCCTTACTCCTCTCTTCAATTATATTTTTAGCAACTATATCTCCAAGACCATCTATTGCTCTAAATGGTGGTATTAAAGTTATATTATCATCATCAATAACAAAATAGTTAGAATCAGATTTTTCAAGAGAAACGCATCCAAACTTAAATCCTCTAGCTGATGCTTCTCTTGCAACTTCAAGTGTTTGAAGAGTATCAGCTTCTTTTGGCGTTAAACCATATCCTTTGCTTGCAAGTTCCTCTTGTCTTTCCTTTATCTTATCAAATCCAGCTTCCATAGCAGTAAGATCAAAAGATAATCCCTTAATACTAAACCATGAAGCATAGTAATTTATAGGTTTATAAACCTTAAACCAAGCAATTTTATAAGCAGCAGATACATAAGCGGTTGCATGAGCTTTAGGGAACATGTACTTAATCTTAGAACAAGACTCAATAAACCAAGATGGAATATTTAAATCCTTTAATAATTTTTCATACTCAAGCCACTTTGCCTTATCCTTTGATGCTTTACCCTTACGTACAAACTCCATTATTTTAAATGATGTTAAAGGTTCAACCCCATGATTCATTAAATATACCATTATATCATCACGACACCCAATAACCTCTTTAAAAGGAACTATGTTATTTCTAACTATATCCTGAGCATTACCATTCCAAACATCAGTACCATGAGAAAGACCTGATATTTTAACAAGCTCTGCAAAAGTTGTAGGTTTTGTTTCATCAACTATTGTCATAACAAATTTAGTAAATTCAGGAAGAGCTAAAGCACCAGTTTGACAACCAATAGCTTCAGGTGTTGCATTAAGAGCCTCAGTTGATGTAAATAAACTCATAACCTTTTTATCATCCATAGGAATATCTTTCATTAAAACACCTGTTGTATCCTCCAAATACTTAAATATTGTAGGGTTATCGTGTCCTAGTATATCAAGTTTTAAAAGACAAGATTCAATATCATGATAATTAAAATGAGTTGTCGCCCAAGCACTTGTTGGATCATCGGCAGGATACTGATATGGTGTAAAATCAAATACATCTTTATAATTAGGTACAACAACAATTCCTCCCGGATGTTGTCCTGTTGTCCTTTTACAACCAGTAACCCCAATAGCTAACCTTTCAATTTCAAGATTTTTAACATTAGTGATACCTCTATCTTCAAAATATCCCTTAACAAAACCAAAAGCTGTTTTATCAGCAACAGTACCAATAGTACCAGCACGATATACATATTCTTCCCCAAATAGTACTTTTGTATACTCATGAGCTTTAGCTTGATAATCTCCTGAGAAATTAAGATCAATATCAGGCACCTTATCAGCATTAAAGCCAAGGAACGTTGCAAACGGCATGTCATGTCCATCCTTATGCATCATAAAACCACACTCACATTTTCTATCAGGAAGGTCATAACCAGAAGCAAAGGTTAAATTATACATCTTACCATCACTATCTGTAAAATAACTCTTTTTACAATTAGGACAAACATAATGAGCTGGAAGCGGATTAACTTCAGTAATACCAAGCATTGTCGCAGCAAAAGAAGAACCAACAGAACCTCTTGAACCAACATAATAACCATCATCATTACTATGTTTAACCAATTTTTGAGCGATAAGATAAATAGCGTCGAATCCTCCATTTATAATACCATTAAGCTCAGCATCTAGCCTTTCCTTTACAATAGTTGGTAGCTCTTCCCCATATATTTCATGAGCCTTGCCATAACTTATATCACGAATAATTTGCTTACTATTTTCAAAAATAGGACTAAATGGAATGCCCTTAGTATCAGGTATTATTTCAAATTCACCACAAAGATCTGCTACTTTATTAGTATTTGTAATAACAATTTCTTTAATTAAAGCATCATCCTTTAAAAAAGCAAAATTTGAAAGCATTTCCCTAGTTGTTCTATAATGCTGTGATGGGATATTTTTAATACTAGACTTATTAAGTGGATGTCTTCCCCCTCCAGGAACCTTTTGATTTATAATAATCTCACGATAAATTTTATCTTTAGGATGTAAATGATGTACATCACCTGTTGCAACAACTATCTTACCTTTTTCTTTAGCAACTCTAATTATCTTTTTTATATTATCTTCAATTTCATCAAAGTTTTTAAAATCTTCAGTATCAATTAAATGACAATAAACTTCTGGAGGCTGTACCTCAATATAATCATAAAACTCCATAAGATTAGCTAACTCATCATCACTTTTACTTCTTGCAAGAGAAAATATCTCCCCATTATAACAACTACTTCCAATAAGTAACCCCTCACGAAGAGAATTAACAACGCTTCTTAAAATACGAGGCGTCTTATAAAGATATTTGGTATTGGCATAAGATACAATCTTAAATAAATTTTTAAGACCAACCTTATCTTTAACAAGTATATTAATATGATAAAGTTCCCCAAACTTATGAATATCTTTACTATCTACCAAACTATTTATTTTATCCATAGTAGTTATATTTCTACTATGTAAATACTCAAGCATCTTATGAAAAATTAAAGCAGTTGCTTCAGCATCATAATCTCCCCTATGGTGTGATTCTTCATCAAATGGAATATTATATCTTTTAACAAGTGCACTTAAAGAATGTCTACCAGCATTAGGATTTATAGCTCTTGAAAGCTCCAAAGTATCTAAAAGAGGATTTTTATACTCTCCTAAATTATACTTTTTATAAGCCATAGCTAAAAATGACGAATCAAACTTAGCATTATGAGCCACCATAGGTAAATCCCCAGTCCATTTAATAAACTCTTTAACAGCCTCTTCTTCACCCAGACAATCCTTTAACATTTCATCTGTAATACCAGTAAGAGAAGTTATATGACTAGCAAGCTTGTGTCCTGGATTTATAAGTCTATCAAACCTATCAATTATTTTACCATCATGCAACTTAACAGCTCCAATTTCAATTATAGAATCCTTACCACCAGCATTAAAACCAGTTGTTTCAAAGTCAAATACAACATAAGTATTACTTAATAAATCACTATTATCATACCTTAAAACAAGATCCAAATCATCATCTATCATAGAAAGTTCAACCCCATAAAGTATTTTTATTTCATCTTTATATTTATAACACTCTGGGAACGTTTGAATAGCATTATGATCTGTTATAGCAATAGCTTTATGTCCGTAAAAAACAGCTTGTTTTATTAAATCCTTAACGTCAACAACCCCATCCATTTGACTCATCATTGTATGGGTATGAAGTTCAACTCTTTTTTCTTCCTCTAAATCTTTTACTTCTTCTTCTAAAGAATCTATCTTTTCAATATTTCTAGCATTTAAAACAAAATCATTATAAAAAGTATTATTTTTAACATAACCATTTATTTTAAGCCACATACCTGTTCTTATCTTACTAATATATTCGTTATACTCTTCCTCACTATGAAGATATAATCTAACATAAATACTACTTGTTGTATCACTAAACTTTAAAGACATAGAATATATCCCAGGTTTAGTTGGCAGTGTAATACCAAATACATAACCACAAACAGTTACATTATCAGCTTCATATGTTATATCTTTTATTTTAACTATATTATCATCTTTTATAGTTCTACCAAATAAAACATTAGGATTATCATCTTTAGGAAGATTATTTTTTCTGTAATAATCACCTTTTTTAACACCATCATTATAACTATTATTACTATTATGATTATAATTACCAGTATTAGTCTTTTCTTTAGTAGTATCTTTATTATTATCAAAAGAACTAAACTTTAAAAGCATTTCATCATCTACTGTATCATTTTTTATCTCTTCTTTAATCTTTAAAGCCGTTTTTTTATCAAAATTTATCTTTAAATTAATATCAAATCCAAACTGTTTATAAAAAAAACTTATTTTATCCATAATAGATTTAACAATAGACTCTTCATTTTTATTATAAACAGTTATAAAATAATCATCATCTATATTAACTAATCTATTATAAAACATATTATAATATAAATTATTATGATTAAGTAACTTTAAAATATTTACATAATAATCCTCTATTATATTTTTATTAATAACATTAGGCTTTATAAATACATTATATATATATTTATTTTTAACATAACTATTTAAACTATTAACAAAACTATCTATTACAACATATCTTAAATTAGTATCACAACTTATATATATATCAAAAGTATTACTATCTTCCTTAACAACTATTTTATCTATTTTAGAAGACTTAAAATCATCATAATATTCTTTATTAAAACTAATTTTATCAAGTAAAACCTGTAATTTCTTATTCATAAACTGCCACCCTCATCATAAAACTTCATAATTTTCACTAAAAATAGTGCCTTTATTTTTAATAACATAATTTATAAATGAATACAAATCCATTAATTTTAAACTTTCATTATATTCTACCTTAAGATTTAAACTATTATATTTCTCTTTACTTATGCCCAAATACATAAAAAAGTATGGAAAAATATCCCTTTTTATTTTTTTTAAATTCTCTTGCCCAAAATTATATCTATTTTTATCACTTACTTTAGTATAAAGTTCATTATATATAGCAAGTTCAAGTATTGCATTTACTATATTTCTATCGTTCTTTTTATAATCTTTGTATTCATATTCCATTATTTTATAAATAATAAAGATATAAAACCCTATTACTTCTTTTTCATTTATATTTTTACCTAAAATAACTATTTTTCTATCAAAATCAAATTCTACTTCATCAAAAAAACCTGGTATTATACATATGTTATATACTATTTTACCATTATATTTTATTATTTTATTAAGTTCCTTAGTAATTTCTCTTTTATTAAAATCAAATAGTGATAAGTATTTAACTCTATCTTGTTTGTTTTTGGTATATATTTGTTTAAACTCTATAGTTTTTTGTATCTTATTATATAAAAAGTCATCATCTGGTATATAATCATTTAAATCATTAAGTATTTTTTCTTTTTCTTTAAAAAGTAAAAATACATCTCTTCTATAATTATTTATTAATTCAAGCTTTATATTTTTAAAAGATGAATTATTATTTTCATAGCAACATAAATACCACATAAGTAAATACTTATTGGTAACAAAATTAAACTTCATATATACCACCATAAATAATATATCATCTTTAAAATTTTTTTTAAATAGATTTTAATAATTTTTTTAAAGTTTTATTATATAAAAAAATTACAATAATCAAAAGTGTTACTTTTATTGTAATTTTTTAGTTCTTTTTATAATAATTTTAAGATATTCTAAACTAAGACATTTGTATAACGTATGGGTCAGTTTCAGTACCAGAGCCTGTTGCAGGCAATCCTGATTCAAGGGAAATAACTGGCAACACAAAAACAGGATTTTTGTGAATAGAAGTATATAAAACACCGCTACCAGCACCCATATACCAAACACCTGCATAATATTCGGTTAAAGCCGCAGGACTCATTAACCAATAATCGTAATTTTTTATAATATACGAATTATTATTTTTACTATAATAACTACCTGCATGCACTGCTTCATCATACGATAATAATCCTATTTTCAATTTTAATATACCCTTTCCATTACCATCAGTTTCACATTTGAAATTTGATGTATAGTTATCATATGTTGGCGCTGTTGCACTACCTGCTGTTGTATAAGAACTAGCACGTGCAATCTTAAATTGCTCACAAAATTCTGTATCTGCAATATAATCTTCATAATTTTTTAAATTATTATCATACCAAGTATTAACTGTAATCTTTATTCCATTTGTCACATTACTATAATACATATTGACACTACCAGAATTAAATACATAATATTTATTATTATCTATACCTTCATTTAATAATAATCTTACGCTACCATTTTCATTTATTCTTACTATTCTCCACATTAATCCAGCAAAAGATACATAATTATTTGTTACATTTCCTCTATAAAAGTAAGTAGTTCCACTATTTGTTTCTCCATCTACTGATTTATATAATCCACTTGCATCTCCTGCACTTGCATAATCTGTTGTTAATGTTGCAGTTGCACTTAATACATTACTATTACCATCTCCAAGTATCAACTGATTTAATGTTTTTGGTGGTACAAACTCCGTATCACTTGCTTTAACATTAATCTTAAACTTAAATGTATCTCCTCCTACTGTTACTGTTTGTTCTTTATCTTTTACTTCATACTTTCTATCACTTACATAATCACTATTTACCCATATAGTAAGTCTATAATTATTAGTTGTTGTAAGATTTGCTGATGTAAGAGTAAGCTTTGAACCATAAGCATAATAGTTATCATTTCCTAAAGCTGATAAGGAACTCATCTTTAAATTACCAGATGTTTCACTTGTTGTTAAATTAGTAAGATTAAATGTTACATACTTATTTAAAAGGGTGTTACTACCATCTATTGTAAAATAGATATAATAATAAACATCCTTTGGAGCCTTACTTGTTGCAGTAACTCCAAAAGTATAAGTATTACCACTTGCCATGCCATCCTCATCACTTAATGGTTCAAGTTTTGTAAGCTCTAAAGCTGCATTTTCCTTATAAGTAAATGATAAACCTGATATCTCAATTTTATTCTCCCTTTGACCTTGAAATACAAAGTTTGCAATAGCATAACTTAATCCAGTAAAAAGCATAACAACACCAAGTATTATTAATACGACAACCAATTTTCTATTTTTTGTATTCTCCATAATATAAATCACCTATCTTATATATAAATATTATCATTTTTAAGTAAAATTGTAAACATAATTTACTAAAATATAAAAGCCTTTACTAGCATATTACAATCATTTTTTCTGTATAAAGCAAACAATTTATTATTTTTAGTAAATAAGACATTATCTAAATTATATATATTATCTAGTTTGCACCCATTTAATATTTTCTTTTCTAATACAGTATCTATTTCTATTTTTTTATAGTTAAATAGTTTGCTTACATCATAAAACTTAAAGTTTCCATTTTTTATATCTTCCAAAGTATAAGAGTCGTTGATACTAAAGTTATCAATACTTATTCTTTTTAAATCTGCCATACACATAGGTATATTAAGTTTTAAACTTAAATTATTAATAAGACTTCTTATATAAAATCCTTTACTTACCTTACATCTAAAATATAAAAAATTATCTT
This sequence comes from uncultured Bacilli bacterium, assembly GCA_934098705.1. GTDB lineage: Bacteria > Bacillota_I > Bacilli_A > RF39 > UBA660 > CAG-611. The sequence continues at coordinate 187,858 of CAKOPC010000001.1, forward strand.
TAAATTTTATATTATCAATAGAAAACACATTAACCTCTTTTTTAGGAAGCTTAACATCTATATTACATCTTGCATATTCATAAAGTTTTTTACCATTTACTTTAACTGCTGAATAAATTGGTACTTCTTGCGTATAAGACCCTTTAAATGATAGTAAAGCCTTAGTAATTTTATCAGTATCACCTTTATAATTATCTTCCCATAAAACATTACCTGTTATATCATAAGTGTCTGTTGACTTTCCAATTAATACTGTAACTTCATACTCTTTTACTTCTTTATCTAATATTTTTTGAGCCTTTGTATATTTACCAACTCCCACAACTAAAAGACCAGTTGCTAAAGGATCAAGTGTTCCAAAATGACCTATCTTTTTAGTATTTAAAACCTTTGATAAAATATTTATACAATCACGTGATGTATAACCTTTATCTTTATTTATTAATAATAATCCGTCCATAAATATCACCATCTTTATAATACAACAAAAAAAAGAAAAAAAGAAGATTATATTAATCCTCCTTATGTATTTCATCTATTATTCTATCAATATTATTACCATATTCAAAAGATGTATCATAATGAAAACTTATCTGTGGCATTTTTCTTATATCTATCCTTTTAGCAAGTGTAAGTTCAATAAAATTAGAAGCTTTATTTAATGAATCTATTATTTTTTCTTTATCATTATTTAAAGTTGTTATATAAACCTTTGCATAAGATAAATCATTTGTTACATCACATCCTGTTATAGTAACAAATTTGAAGTCTTTATTTTTTGTTTCATTTTGCAAAATATAACCTATTTCTTTAGTAAATAGACTACCTATTCTCTCTGTTTTTATACTCATCTTTTTACCTCTTGTAATTCATAAGATTCAATTATATCTCCTTCTTTTATATCACTATAATTTTCAAGTGTTATACCACAATCAAATCCTTTTTTAACTTCAACTGCCTTATCTTTTTCACGTTGTAATGATGCTATTTTACCATCATATACAATAACACCATCTCTTACAAGTCTTGCTTTAGAACCCATTTTTATAATACCTTCATTTACATGCGATCCTGCAATTAAACCAACCTTTGAGAACTTAAATATTTGTCTTACAAGAGCATTACCAAGTATTTTTTCTTCATATTCTGGAGATAACATACCTTTTATTGCAGCTTCAAGTTCTTCGATTATTTTATAAATAATTGTATGACATCTAATATCAATATTATGTTCTTTAGCAAATTCCATTGTTTTACTATCAGGTCTTATATTAAAGCCATAAATAATGGCATGTGATGCATCAGCAAGTAAAATATCACTATCTGTAACTGTTCCAACACCACTTCTTATAACATTTACTCTAACACCATCAATATCTATTTTCTCTAAGCTTTGTTTTATAGCTTCCTCAGATCCTTTAACATCTGTTTTTAGAACAATATTTATAGCTTTTTCTCCCATTTTTACTTTACTAAATAAATCATCAAGTGTCATACCATTTCTATTAGTATTAGCTTCTTTATGTCTTAGTGTTCTCTCTTCAGCTATTTTTTTAGCTTCTTTTTCAGTTCTAAAAGCCATAAATTTATCTCCCGCAACTGGAAGATCACTAAGACCTGTTATTTCAACTGGAGATGATGGATAAGCTTCTGTTATATTAACACCTTTATCATCTTTTAAAGTTCTAACTCTACCATAATAATTTCCAACAACTATTGGATCACCAATTCTTAATGTACCATTTTGAATAAGAAGTGAAATAACACTACCAACATTTTTATCAAGTCTTGCTTCAATTACTGAACCTGTTGCATATCTATTTGGATTAGCTTTTAACTCGTTCATTTCTGCAACAAGTAAAATGTTTTCTAAAAGTTCATTTATTCCTTCTTTAGTAACACAAGAAATTTTATTTACTAAAGTATCTCCGCCCCATTCTTCTGGAGTTAATCCATACTCTGTTAATTCTTGAAGTACCCTATCAGGATTAGCATCTTTTAAATCCATTTTATTTATTGCAACAATTATTGGTACCTTAGCAGCTTTAGCATGATCTATTGCTTCAACTGTTTGTGGTTTTACACCATCAACTGCTGATACAATTATAACAACTATATCTGTAACTTCTGCTCCTCTTGCTCTCATCTTAGTAAAAGCAGCGTGTCCTGGAGTATCTATAAAAGTAATTTTTTTATCATTTATAGTAACTTGATATGCTCCAACCTTTTGTGTTATACCACCAGCTTCACTTGATACAACATTTGTCTTTCTTATAACATCTAAAAGAGAAGTTTTACCATGATCTACATGTCCCATAATAGTTACAACTGGAGGTCTTGAAACCATATCTTCTTCTTTATCTTCTATTGTAAGTTCCTCAAAATTAGCTATATCTTGTGTTTCTTCTTTAACTAACTTTTTATTATAATCAAGTACTATAAGTTCTGCTGTATCTTTATCTAAACTTTGATTTATATTTACAATAACACCTAAATTAAACAACTTTTTTATAATTTCCATAGGATTTACATTTAAAGCCTCTCCAAGTTCTTTTACTGTCATCCCATTTTTATATAAAATAGTATCTTCTTTTATTTCTACTTTATTTTCTTTTAACTTTTCTTTATTTTTATACATTTGTTTCTTTTGAATTTTAAATTTAGAATCATCTTTTGTTTTATTAGATACTGCTTTAGGTTTCATTTTATCATTTGTACTATCTTTTAAAACATTTAACTTTTTCATTTCATAGTCTTCAATTTCTTCTTCTTCTTCAATTTCTTTATCTTCTAAACTTATTTCATCATCAAGCATAATAATATCGTCTTCACTTAACATATCATCTTTATTTGTTGCTGAAAGATTTAACTTTTCACATAGGTTTAATATATGAGATGTACTAACACCAACATCATTTGCGTATTCTAAAACGCTCATCATAAATAATCACCTCTTTAAAATATTTTCTAATTCTTCATAAATACTATCTGGTATTTCTATTTCTAAAGCTTTTTCTAATGCTTTATTATTTTTTGCTTTTTCTATTACTTCCATCTTTAATTGTAAGTATGCCCCATGTCCATTTTGTTTTCCTTCTTTATCTATTACAACATCATTATCTGGTGTTCTAACAATTCTTACAAGGTCTTTTTTTAAACACTTTTCATGAGTTACAACACAAGTACGCATTGGCATTTTTCTTGTTTTCATTATTTTAATGTAATCCCCATTTCACTTGCTTGTTCTTTTGTTTTTACATCTATTTTATATTTAGTAAGCTTACTTGCAAGTCTTACATTTGAACCCTTCTTACCAAGTGCTAAAGAGAAATCTTCACCATCTGCAATAGCTAAAGCTTCTTGTTTTTTAGGATCAAGTATAAATACTCTTACATTTTTTGCAGGACTTAAGGCATTTGCTATATATTTTTCTTTATCTTCATCATATTTAATAATATCTAACTTTTCTCCATTTAATTCTTTTATAATGTTAGATATTCTAGAACCTTTTTCCCCGATACAACATCCAATAGGATCAATATTAGCATATTGTGAGTAAACAGAAACTTTACTTCTTATACCAGCATCTCTTGCAACACCCATAATCATAACAGAACCATCATTTAATTCTGGAATAGAAAGTTCAAATAATCTTTTTACAAAATTAGGATGTTTTCTTGTTAAAAATATAACTGTGCCTTTTGGACCTGACTCAACCTTAGAAACATATGCTTTAACGCTTGTTTCCATCTCAAGTTTTTCATCTCCAATAAGTTCATTTTTAGACAAAATACCATTTGTTCTGCCTAAATTAATGTAATAATTTCCTTCATCTTCAAGTTCTAATATACCTTGTACTAATTCTCCCTCTTTATCTTTAAATTCATTAACTAAACTTTCTCTTTCAGCTTCTCTTATCTTTTGAACTACAACTTGTTTTGCTGTTGCAGCTGCAACACGTCCAAAATCTTTTGGAGTAACTAAAGTATCAACAGTATCACCAATATTATATCTTTTATCAATTTTTCTTGCATCTTCTAAAGATATTTTTATATCATTAGGGTCCCCATTATATTTATTCTTGTTATTTGTTTTTACAACTTCTCCAGTTTCTTCATCAATAACTTCTTCTTCATCATCCTCTTTATAAACATCATCAACAACTGTTTTGTAAGAATAAACCTTTATTTCTCCAGTTTCTTTATTAATTACAACTTTAGAATTTGGCATACCATAATTTTTCTTATATGCAGAGTTTAATCCCTGTTCCATAGCTTCAAAAACAACATCTCTATCTATATGTTTTTCATCCTCTAATACTTTTACTGCTTTTAAAAATTCCTCACCATTCATAATCTTTACTTCCTTTCTTTACTGTATACATCTAATACATAATTATCTTTTATTAAATCCATCTTATCAATAACTGGATTTATCATTTTGGTTACTTTAACAACTGTATCAATATCAATAATATCACTACTTGTTATAACAACATTTAATGTATTAGGACATCCTTTCTTATAAAATATTTCATCAATAGCTATATTTTCATCTTGTAATAAACTATTTAGTTCTACTTTTAATTTATCAAACATAAAAGTCCACCTCCCTATTTAATATAAAAAGTGGGAAAACATAAACTTACCCACTTCGTTGCTACAAGTATTATAACACAAAATCCTTATTTGTAAAACATTTTTTACTACTTTTTAGCCATTTTATTGCAAAATATCACAATTACTATATATATAATATTTATATAAATATAAAACTATGTCCATATTTATATAGTACTATATGGTACATGATATTTCATAAGAAATCCTACCTTTTAAAAACCGAATTGCTTGTAAGCTTTAATTTAGAATACATAACCTTTTTTAATAAATCATTTAAACTTACATTAACTAATTCATCTCTCATTATTTTATCCCTCCATTATTATTATAAAATAATTGTAAAGTAATGTGTGATTTTCGACAAATGATTACTATTTTTTTAGTATTTATAGAAAAAGTAGGCAAAATATAGTATAATTTCTTGTAGGTGGTATCATGAAGATTAATTATCCTGGTAGTATAAAAAAAGAAAAAATAAATAAAATAACAAATTATGGGAATCGTGGTATGACTTTAGAATTTGATCTTAATGAAACAAATAACTATTATCTTGAAAAAGATATTGCAGTTATTCATAAAAAGCCTACTCCTATACAAGTTGTAGACACAGATTATGGAAAACGTAAAATTACTAAAGCCTACTTTAAAGAACCATCAACAACAGACTATAATGGTATATATAAAGGTTTCTATATTGATTATGAAGCTAAGGAAACAACAAATAAAACAGCCTTTCCTTTAGCAAATATTCATAAACACCAAATAGACCATTTAGAAAAAGTATTAAAACATGGCGGAATATGCTTTTTAATAGTTAGATTTACAAAACTTGATGAAACTTACCTTTTATATGCTAAAGACTTTTTAGAATATATTAAAAATAATGATAGAAAGTCAGTACCACTTAAATATTTTAAAGAAAAAGGATATATAATTAAAATAGGACTTAATAAACGTTTAGATTATTTAAAAATTATAGATGAATATGGAGGAAATTATGGAAAAGACGGCAGATAATAATAAGAAAAAAAAGTTAAAACTAAAAATTTTTAGTAAAAAGAAAAAACCTGATAGTAAAGCTTACAAAAAAGAATTAAAAACTAAAAAGAATATGGAAATGTTACGAAATGAAAATGTAACTAAAAAGAAGAAGAAAAATACCAATTATAATGAAACAACTAAAGACATATCAAAACCACTTTTATTATTTCTTATAGGTTTTGGTATATTATGTTTTGCTATATTTTATAAGATTTTCGATATAATTGTGGCAGCAGGACTTTTATTTTTATACGTTGTAATTGTTGTATTCACCCAGATTCTTGATCTTACAAGAACCAATAGTAAAATAAGAAAAACAATTAAAACACTTTGTATAATAGTAATAATCTTTGGTATTATTGGTATACTTGGTTTTGTTGGATTCTTTGCTTACATTGTTATTAAATCTCCAGCATTTAATGTTGCTAATCTTGAAACAAAAGAAACAACTTTAGTATATGATAATAGTAATAAAATAATAGCAACACTTGGAGATGAAAAACGTGAGAAAGTATCTTATAATGAATTACCTGAAGTTTTAGTTGATGCAATTATTGCAACAGAGGATTCAAGATTCTTCCAGCATAATGGTTTTGATGCTCCAAGATTTATAAAAGCTGCAATAGGACAAGTAATGGGAAGAAATGCAGGTGGTGCATCAACTCTTACTATGCAACTTGCTAAAAACAGATTTTCAAGTACTGATGTATCACTAACAAGAAAATTTACTGATATATATCTTTCAATATTTAAAATAGAAAGAGCTTACACAAAACAAGAAATAATTGAATTTTATGTAAATATTCCTTATCTTGGAAACTATTCTTATGGAGTAGAACAAGCATGTCAAGGATACTTTAATAAACATGCAAGTGAAATAAATCTTGCAGAAGCTGCAATTATTGCAGGACTTTTCCAAGCACCTGGTGATTATGATCCAACCATTTATCCAGAATATGCCTATGAAAGACGTGAAACTGTATTAGACTTAATGGTAAGACATGGTTATATAACGCAAGAAGAAGCTGATATGGCAAATAAAATAGGTATTGAAGATTTACTAAAAGAATCAACAACATCATCAAATCCATATCAAGGTTATATTGACTTAGCAGTTAATGAAGTTGAAAGAGAAACAGGACTTAATCCATATACATATTCTATGGAAATATATACAAATATGGATACTAAAATGCAAGAAGGTATAAATGATGTCTTTAATGGAAAAACATACGACTGGCCTAACGATACAATTCAAGCTGGTGTTGCTGTTGTAGATTCTCAAACAGGTAAAATACTTGCTGTTGGAGCAGGAAGAAATAGAGTTGGCGAAAGAGTTATGAGTTATGCAACTGATATAAATCGTCAAATAGGTTCAACTGCTAAACCATTATTTGATTATGCCCCAGGTATTGAATATAATAACTGGTCTACTGGTAAAATATTTAATGATACTAGAGTAAATTATGCTGGTGGTATTATGGAAAACTTTGATGGTGCTTATCTTGGTGAAATAACACTTAGATATTCCTTACGAGATTCAAGAAATGTACCTGCCCTACTTGCTTTTAGAGAAGTTGATAATGAAAAAATTAAAAACTTTGTTGTATCACTTGGTATAACACCAGAAATAGACTCAGGTGGTGGATTACACGAAGCCCATGCAGTTGGAGCCTTTAATGGTTCAAATCCATTATCAATGACTGAAGCATATGCATCATTTTCAAATGGTGGCTATCATTACGATACTCATTCAGTATATAAAGTTATATTAAGAGATTCAAATGAACCAATAGAATTTAAAAGTACTAAAACAAAAGTTATGAGTGATTCAACAGCTTATATGATAACAGATGTATTAAGAGGAGTTGCAACAGACTATGGTATAAGATCATCTGCTAATGTCGACCTTGCATGTAAAACAGGAACAACAAACTATGATGCAGAAACAAGAGAATCTTTAGGATACCCTTATGATGCAGACCCAGATGGCTGGATGGCTTGTTATTCAAGTAAAACAGCTATGGTTATGTGGACTGGATATAATGAAAATATAAAAGGAAGATATATAAGACATAGCCTTATGTATACTCATAGAACTGGACTTTATAAAGCCCTTGCAGAAGTAGTATTTGATGGAAGTGGTGCTAAAAACTTTACAAAACCTAATAGTGTTACATCAGTAACTATAGAAAAAGGTACAGAACTTTTACCAAGTGATAATACTCCATCTGATCAAAAAATAACAGAACTATTTAAAAGAGGTACAGAACCAACTGAAGTATCACAAAAATATGTTCCACTTGAAAATGTAACAAATGCTACAATAAAATACGAAAATGGTAAAGTAACTCTTGGTTGGTATGCAGCACCAGAAGCAAAAGGAAATTTAGTAGTTAAAGAACCAGGAGAATTTGGTTACATAATATATAAAGATGGTAATAAATTAAGCTTTACAACAGAACTTACTTATACTGATGAAACAGATGCTCCATATGGTGAATATAGAATTGTAACAGCTTATAAAAACATGACAACAAATCATTCATCAGGAACAGTTGTGAGTATGAATTTAAATATAACATTCCAGTACAATGATACCCTAGAAGAAATAGTAGATTTAAATAGTATAATATCCCCTATTTTAAATCCAATAACAGTATTTAAAGATGGTATTGATGTTACAAAAAATGCACTTATTACAACAAAAATAATAAATCTTGCAAACAATAAAGAAGAAAGTAGTATAAATACTACAGTTGAAGGACAATATCAAATAGTATACTCTGTATCATACTTAGGTAAAAAAGAAACATATAGAAAAACAGTAACAATAAAAAATAATAAACCTGATATTCCAACCCCTTAAGACCTTTAAAATAAGGTCTTTTTTTTATAAAAGTTTACATAGTTTAAACCACTTTATATTGATATAACATCAATTTTATTATATAATTAATATGTTTAAAGATTAAGGAGGAAACCTATGAGAGAGAAAAAAAATAAAGTTTTAAATATTATGCTTACAGTATTACAAATATTAAGTTTTTTAGCATTTTTATATTTAGCATACTCTATATACTTAATAAATGGCGTTGAAAATGAATTAAGATATATTGGTATTGCTGTATTATTCCTATTAAATTTAGGTGTTATAATACTAAGAAAAATAACTAAAAATAGAAAAGCAATACTTATTATTTTGTATATACTTCTATGTCTTATATTTATATTAGGACAATCTGTTTTAGGATACTACATACATAAAACATATCAAACAATAAATAGTATTAATAAGGATTCAGTAACTTATGCATCATCACTTGTTGTTTTAAAAAGTAGTAATGTAAAAGCAGTTGATGCCTTAAAAAATAAAAAAATAGGAATAGTTGTAAATAAAAAATCTATTGATGAATATATATTAGCAAATCAAATAGTAAAAAATGACAAATTAGATGAAATTGCAACTATTGTAGAATATGATAATATAACAACTATGTTTAAAGACTTATATAAAGGATCTATTGATGCTGTTTTAACAACTAAAAATTATGTGTCAATGTTTAAGTCTTTAGAAGGATATGAAAAAATTCAAGAAGAAACAAAAATAATAGATGAGATAAAAAAAACATACAAGAAAAATGAAATATCAAAAATAACTGGAGAAAGTGAAACATTATATAACTCTAATGCTTCGATTACAGAACCATTTACCGTACTTCTAATGGGAGTTGACTCAACAGATGAAGCACTTGATAAAAACTCAACTGGTAATGGTGATGCCCTAATGCTTATAACATTTAATCCTAAAACATTAAATGCTACAATATTATCAATACCTCGTGATAGTTATGTATATCTTCCAAATATGGGAACAGAAAATAAAATTACCCATGCTGCTTGGGGTGGTACAAGTAATATGATAAATACTATTGAAAGATTTACCGATATTGATATTAATTACTACGTAAAAATAAACTTTAAAGGAGTTGTAAAATTAGTAGATTTACTTGGTGGTATAAAGGTTAATGTTCCAATAGATTTTTGTGAACAAGATAGTAATCGTAACTGGGGAGATAGCACAATATGCTTAGATGAAGGTGAACAAACATTAAATGGAGAACAAGCTTTAGCACTTGCAAGACACAGAAAAACCCTTTTAACTGGAGATTTACAACGTGGTACTAATCAACAACTTGTTGTACAAGGTATGTTAAATAGTGCAAAAAATATAAAAAGTGCTAATCAAGCATTAAGTATTTTAGATACATTAAGTAATAATATGGATACAAACTTTACAACAAAACAACTATTATCATTTTATGATATATTTAAAGTAATACTTGAAACAAGTAGTAATAAAGATAACCTTATAAACATTCAAAAACTTTATTTATCAGGTGTAACTCAAGGAATATATGATGAAAGAACAGACCTAGTACTATCCGATTATATTTTAAATCAAAGTAGTTTAGACCAGTGTATTAAAGCAATGAAAGATAACCTTTCAAAAAATAGTGGAACTCTTATAAAAGAATTTGATTTTGATATTGAAGATCCATATGAAACGACAACTATTGGAACAAGTAACTTAAGCTCTACAAAAAGATACAGCTTACTACCTAGTTTTATCGGCGATTCATTAGAAAGTGCTAAATCTTGGCTTGAAAGTAATGGTATAACAGTAACTGTTGTTGAAAAGGAAGATAATGGCCCTAGTGGTATAGTACTAGAACAAAGTTCCCCTGAAGATAAAAGACTTGATTTAATGGATGGTAAAATAACATTAACAGTATCAAAAGCAAAAACTGAAATTGGTACTCCAGTAATTAACCCCGTACCACCAACAGATCCTGAAACTCCTGGTGGTAGTGATACTGATAATCCAACACCCCCTGATAAACCAGACCCAAATCCAAATCCAACAGAGCCAGAGCCAACAGAACCAACAACACCTACTACTCCAACAGAAGGCGAAGGAAACTAATATAAATACAAAAAAATGATAGATAATAAAATCTCTATCATTTTTATTTTGCATAAATCATCAAAAAAAGATAATGACTAAATCATCATCATCTTCCCTACTCCTTATCAATAGCTCTAGATAATAAATATCCCCATAAAAAGGCTAATATAGAAGTAGCAATATTTGTAAAGTTAAATTTAAAGTCTCCAATTTGGATTAATAATACAACAATACTTGATAAAACAAATCCCATTATAGCAAAATATGTTCTAACTTCATTTTTCTCAATTAACTTTGTAATAAGTTTTGCCATAAATAATATTCCAAGTAAAACTCCAATTCCAAAAATAGTAAGTATTATTAAATCTTGTCCTACATTCTTAAAGGTTGTAAGATGACTTATAGTAGCCATTATCTTTTCATAATACCCAAATACCATTAATACAAAAGAGCCTGATATTCCTGGAATAACCATCGCAGAACTTGCAATAAAGCCCGCTAAAGCTAAAAGTATATAATCAACTATTTTCATATTAGTAAATGAAATACTAAATAAATCTGTCTTAACAAAATTAAGTCCTAAAACAAATATAAATACAATACAAAGTACACAAATATTAAAGAAACTTTTTTGACCCTTTACCTTCTTCATAATTAGACTTATACCACCGAAAATTAAACCAACAAACAAAAATATAGTCTGTGCCTTAAAATTAGTAAGGGCATAAGTTACAAGTTTACTAGTTGATAAAATAGCAACACCTATACCAAGTGCAATAGGCATTATAAACGTTAAATTTTCTTTAAATTTCTTAAAAAGAGTTGTTACACACTCTAAAATACGTTCATATAAACCAAGAGATACAGCAAGTGTTCCTCCAGATACTCCAGGTATTACATTTGCAACACCTAAAATAAATCCTTTTATAAATAAAATTAAACAGTCTTTTGGTCTCATTTTAAATATCCTTCATAAACCATAATTTTAACGCATAAACAACTTCATCACCCTTGTAAACAACAATTTTATAAATTATATTGTCATATACATGAACTGTTGCACCATCTTTTTCATAAGTGTTTTCTTTTACAACATATAAAGGTTCTTTACCATCTGTAATCTTTCCAAAATTAATATATCCTAAAATAAACCAGAATATAAGTAAAACAATAACTACTTCCAAAATTATACTAATAACTTTCTTCATAATTTTTATCCTCCTACAATTATTTTATAATATTTTTTTTTATTTGTAAAACATATTATATAAAAATGTATAGAAACCTTAAAGTAATTGTAATAAATGTAAATATATGTTATAATTTTTGTAAATTTAAGTTTTTAAGGAAGTTGGTATTAATGGAAGTATTTGATATGATTATTACTTTTTTAGGTGATATGTATCCCATATTTAGTAAAATAAATAATATAATAGGACAAGTAATTGTTTATGGTCTTGCTTATAGAGCAATATACGTTGTAATTGGTTTTTTTACAACAAGAAAGTTTAAAGAATCAACCAATTATCATAAATATGCGATTGTAATTGCAGCAAGAAATGAAGAAAAAGTAATTGGTAATTTAATAGATAGTATAAATAAACAGGATTATCCAAAAGAACTACTTACTGTCTTTGTTGTTGCAGATAACTGTACTGATAACACTGCTAAAATAGCAAGAGATAAAGGATGTATTTGTTACGAAAGATTTGATAACGTTCACAAAACAAAAGGATTTGCTTTAGAATATTTATTTGATAGAATTGAAGAAGATTATAAAAGAACATCATTTGAAGGCTATTTTGTATTTGATGCGGATAACTTACTTAAGGAAGACTATATTAAACGTATGAATGATGCCTTTGATGCTGGAGAAAAAATAATAACTTCTTATCGTAATATTAAAAATATAGATGATAACTGGATTACAATAAGTTTTGCCGTTCACTGGCTACGTTCAATTCGTGAAAATCATCGTGCTAGATCATTTCTACATTTAGCAACAAATATTCAAGGTACTGGATACCTTTTTGCAAATGAAGTTGTAAGTAATGGTTGGCACTACACATCCCTAACTGAGGACAGAGGCTTAACTGCAGATGCTGTATCTCAAGGTTACCGTATTTCTTACCAAGATGCTGCAGAATTTTATGACGAGCAAACTCCTAACTTTAAAGTAGCATATAATCAAAAATTAAGATGGTCTAAAGGTTTACTAATAAACTTTAAAGAGTCAGGCTTTAAACTATTTAGAAATATTATATTTGGTAAAAAATATGTAAAAGTAAAATGGAATAATGATACTGAAGATAAAAAATATCCTTTCTTTAAAAGAATATTTATCGAATTAAAATATCGTTTTATGATGTATGATACATTTATGCATCTTACTCCATTTAATGTTATAAATATTACAAGATGGCTTGTTGTAACACTAATTTTAAGATCATGTTATTGTTACTCAAATGGTCTTTCTAACGTAAACCTTTTCGCAGGAGGTACATATCTTGCACAAGTATTAAGACACTTCTTTGATATAAGAATACAAATACCAAGTGGTATAAATGCTATTTGGGCTACAATTCTTATTGGTATCTGGGCTAGATTATTCTACAGAATTGGAGCATATATCCAAAAGTTTGGTGTATATTATTATGTACTATTTATGGAAAGAAAAAGAATTAAAAAGATAAAACTTTCTAAAATCATTCTATGGAGCTTAACATGGCCTATATTTGATATTGTTGGTAGATATACAACATACATTGCTTTATTTAAGAAAGTATCATGGAAGCCAGTTCCTCATAACTCAAAAGTAACTATTGAAGATATAGAAAAAGCAAAAGCTTAAATAAAAATAAATCAAAAAAAAGAAGCATTTACTAACTATTTGCTTCTTTTTCTAATACTTCCTTTTCTTCCTTATGTAACTTTTCATCCTGTTTTTTTAAAGTCTTAAAATAATTATATTTTAGTGTTAAATCATTTTTCTTAGTAAGATAATTTACTAAATAATTATTATTCTCAAGTATTTCATCTTTAATGCTTTTACCATTTGTAACCTCTCCATCACTTACATAAGCATTACCATCATACCAAGAATAATCACTAAAGAAAACTATACCAGAATAACTATCTAAAAGAGCATCTGTTCCAATATAGTAATTAGGATTATACTCTATTCCAAATAAATTAAGTACAGTAGGTAAAATATTAAGCTGTGATGTTACTTTATTTACATTTTTTTTAGTATTACCATTATCATATATAAAAAATGGTGTATTATTTATTAAATTATTTGATGTGTCTTTATACTTATCTAAAATACTTTGATCTTCAAGTGTATATAAATAGTGATCTGTAAATACAACAAATATAGTGTTATCAAAAACTTCTTCCTGTTTTAATTTTTCTATAAGAAGTGATACAAAGTAATCAGTTTCTTTAGCTTGACGTCTTACGCACTCTTCCTCACTCATTTGGATAAACGCTTGTTTTTCAGTTACTACATCTTCATTATCTACCACTTTATCTTCCAAAGATTTGTTATCTTCTTCATAAAGAAGTTTACATACTCCTTTAGTATTAGTAAATGGTAAATGTGAAGAATATGTAATTATATAATCAACAAATAAATTATCTTTTGTTACCATATTTTTAGAATACTCTGTATTTAAAATAAGTTCTCTATCTAAAGTATAGCTATTATCCTTATAATCAAACATATCAATTAAACCATAATAGTTATCATAACCAAAGTTTTTATAATTAATACCTCTTGAATAGTATTCCTTAGTATTCATATGAAAAGCATTAACAGTATACCCTTCCTTTTTAAATAAGTTTGCCATTGAATATGGAAAAGAATTATTAGAAAACGCATAAGCATTTTTATTATAAGAGAAAGGTACGATAAAACCAGTATTTACAGCAAACTCTGAGTTAAATGTAGACCCTCCCCCATTATAAAATGAATAATGTTTCTTAAAATTAATAGAATTTTGCATCATTTCATAAAGTGTTGGTGTATCATTTTCATTTAAAAGCCACGAGTCAATACCTTCAAGCTGTAAAAATATAACATTTTTACCCTTAAAAATACCTGTATAATCATTATTAGTATCATAAGTATCTACACTGTATGCATTCTTTAAAAACTCTTCATCTTTACTATCTTTTTTTTCTTTCTTTAAATATGTAACATAAAAGTTTCTTACCATATATTCATAAAGACCAGATACTCTCATACTTTTATTAGCATCATTATATAAATTATATACATTACGAGGATTTTTCCAAGTACTCCATACAAGTTTAGTATTAGCACTTCCTAAAAATAATGGTGTAATAGTATGAATAACTAAAAATAGTATAATAGCTTTAATTAATCCCTTTTTATTAAATGTATTGTTACTACCTATACTTTTATACCCTACTGCAAATAAAAATATTCCAATTAAAGAAAATATATATACTAAAATATTGCAATTCTTAATAGCATCCATTATGTATGGAGCTCCTTCTTTTGTAGAATCTAAAAGATTAAAACTAAAGAAAGTATTAGTCATTGAATAATAAATATTATTTACTAAATAAAATAATATAGAAGTTATACTAAAAACAATATATATTATTTTGGCATATATCTTTTTTATATTGCAAACAATACCCAAAAATAATAGGCAGTAGCATATAGTAAATAAATTTGGTACTAACCTATATATACCATAAAAATTAATATTTCTTCCTAAAAATCTAGTTGCTAAATCAAAAAATATAAAAGGAATAGCCATTAATATAATATTTTTATTTTTTATTATAAAAGTCTTTAAAGAAAAATATATTCTTTTAGGGTCCTTGATACATTCTTTTATATAATCTTTAGACACTTTATAATCGTTTAATATTTTATCTTTTATATCTATAAAAACATCTTTTACTGCTTTCATCTTAAATCACCATAAACAAAATTATAACATTTTTTTACCCTTATAGCAAGTGTCATCATATTGCACATAAAAATCTATTATATCTTTTATACCTTTATAAAAATCTTTTAAGTTTTGATATGTAAGTATATTTAATACTTTATCTTTATTAATCCATATCATATCTTCCCTATCTTTATCTAAAATAGTTCTATTTAATACTCCCTTATCCTCTGCTAAGTAAAAATATAGCCTACTCTTAATATTTTTACTATCAGTATAATTTAATATACCTAATGGTTCTTTATTTATTATCTTTATGCTTCTTAAAGTTT
Organism: uncultured Bacilli bacterium; assembly: GCA_934098705.1. Lineage (GTDB taxonomy): Bacteria > Bacillota_I > Bacilli_A > RF39 > UBA660 > CAG-611. The sequence continues at coordinate 203,753 of CAKOPC010000001.1, forward strand.
CCTCTTCTGTTTCTCTAATAGCACACTCTATAATACTTTCTCCCTTTTCAAGATGTCCTTTAGGAAAAGTATAATCGTCTAACTTTTTACGATAAATTATTGCAATATCACCATCTTTATTAAATAAAATAGTACCTGCCTTTATAACTTCATTTTTCATTTATTTACTCCTTTATTTAAGACCATTATAACAAAAATAAGTAAACTTTAAAAGTAAAATGTAATTAAATTATATATAAAAAAGCCTTAATTTAAGACTTTTTATATGTTTTTAAAAGTTATTTGATATTATTTTTTGTTCTTTCTTTTTTTTGTATACAAGTACCATCTGTTTTATATATTGCAACTGCAGTTATACCACTAGCTTCATTTAAATATCTATTAAGTAAATCTTCTACTGATATAAACTCTGGGATATCATCTTCATCCTCCACTGGTTCTACATCAACAAAATCCATCATAAATCCCTCTATACTTCCACTAAATGTTCCTACACTATAAGTATTATCTGGGTAAAAATAAACTATTCTATAGCCATCTTGATATTTACCACAATTAATACCAAATTCACTTTTAAATTTTAAATCATCGATTGAAACTTCATTTTTCATTTATTTACTCCTTTTCTATGTTTTTAAAAGTTATTTGATATTATTTTTTGTTCTTTCTTTTTTTGCAACCAAATTACCATTTACATCATAGATTGCAACTGCAGTTATATTCTTTATATTAATTAAACATCTATGTAAAATATCATCGATTGATTCAAATTTTGGAATATCATCTTCATCTATAATTGGGTCACACTCAGCAAAACCAATCATAAAATCTTCTATTTTTTTTGCATATGTACCAATATAATAATTTTCATCAGGATAAAAGTAAACTAATCTATAACCTTCAGTAACAACTAAGGTATTGTAATCATAAATCAATTCTTCTTTATAAACAGTACTATCATTAATTTTTTTGACATTAGATTTAATTTTTTTCGCAATACATTCTTGATTTATATTATATATTGCAACACCTAAAGCATCTAAATTTAAATCTAAAAATCTACATAATAAATCATCTAAACTTTTAAATTCGGGCACAACGTTATTCTTTTGAAAAAAAGTCATAAAATCTTCTATTTTCTTTGCATATAACCCCTTAGGAACATCATGATACTTTTCATAATAATAAACTATTCTATATCCCTCATTATAAGTTACATATGTTTCAAAATTATTTAATTCTTCTTTCTTTATTTTCATATAAACCAGCACCTCTAATACAATTATAATACAAATTATTATCTTTTTAAAATTATTATAACTAGATGATAAGACTAATTTCTTCATAGAAACAAAAAAATCAACCTTTCGATTGACTCTATATATCAAGTTCAAATTAAATAATTTGGACTGTTTAACTAATTGGAGGGGCTAACCAGATTTGAACTGGTGCTCAAGGTTTTGCAGACCCATGCCTTACCGCTTGGCTATAGCCCCAAATAAATAACAAAAATATTATACCATTTTTATAACATAATTAGCAAGTGCTTTTTACTAAATTTTATGTAATATTTTTGTAAATATTATAAAAATTAGTAAACATATCTTTTTTAAACATTAAAAAACTGCTATAATAGATATATAAATAACATAATAAGGATGTGAAGTAAAAATGAAACATAAAATTATAATGATAATTAGTTTTATACTAGTTCTATTTAATATAAATAACGTAAATGCTAAAGAGATAATTACAGCAACTGTAAATGAAACACAAGGGCTTTATATAAGGGAGGGTGCAGGTACAAATTATAATTATGTAAAACTTTTAAAAGATGGCGAAACAATTACATTAGTTGCTGATACCAAAGTAAAAGGTGAAGGATGTGATGGTTGGTATGAAGTTATATATAATGGTAAACAAGGATACTATATATGTAGTGAATATGTAAGTGTTAAAAAAATACAAGATAATGAATTATATTACACAACATCAAACTTTGGAACAAGAATAAATGAAAACTATGCTAACGTAAGAAAAACACCAAATGGTGCTATAATAGATAGAATATATCTTGGAACTGAAGTTAAAGTATTATCATCATCTAATGGTTCTTCTAAAGTTTCCTATTATAATGGCAAGGAAGGATATGTATATACAAGATTAATAAGTACCTATGATGATTTAACAGCCTATGATAAAGACTATGAAGAAGTATTAAAAAAACAAGGCTTTCCATCATCATATATTCCCTTTTTAACTTACTTACATCAAAAACATCCAAACTGGAAATTTGAAACTGTTAATATAAATAAAAAATTTAATGATGTTATAGATAACGAAAAAAATAAAAATTATATTCAAACAAGTGAAGAAAGATATAGAGCAAATAACAAAGTAAAAGAAAATCCTTCATGGTATACCGCATCAACACCTATTGTAGCATTCCTTTTAGACCCTAGAAACTATTTAACAGAAACTAATATATTTGCTTTTGAAAACTTAAAGTATGATGAAACAACTCAAACTAAAGAAGTTGTAAAATCAATTTTTAGTGGAACATATCTAAGTAGTGATGAGTATGTAAATTATTATATAAAATATGGTAAAGAATATAATATATCTCCCGTTCATCTTGCATCACGTTCTATACAAGAAGGCATGGGAAAAGAAACTTATGCTGCTGTATCAGGAACTGCAACATCAACTGGTGGTTTAAAATATCGTAACAAAAATCTAGATGGTTATTACAATTTCTTTAACATTGGAGCTTACCAAGACGATTATACTAATAGTGCTGTTACAAGAGGTGTTGCTGTTGCTGCAGGATATGTTGGTAGTTATGACGGTACACCATGGAATACAAGAGAAAAAGCTATAAAATACGGTTCTAAATTTATCGCTGATGGTTATGTGTCAAAAGGACAAGATACAATGTATTTTCAAAAGTTTAATACAAAAGATGGTGCCTACTACCCTTCCTATACTAACCAGTACATGACAAATATAATAGCACCAGCTTCCGAAGCCTTAGATACATTTGATGCTTATAGTGATATGAAATATCTTGATAATGCTTTTACCTTCCTTATACCAGTATATAAAAATATGCCAGAAGAATTTACATCACATCCACCATATGGTGATACCAATAATGACCTTGAAAGTATAGAGGTAAATGGAAATAAAATAACAGGTTTTGATAGTGATGTTATAAACTATGAATATTTTGCTAGTAAAGATACAAAAGAAGTAACTATTAAAGCTGTTGCAAAATCCACTAAAGCTTTAGTAACGGGAGATGGTAAAATAACCCTTACTGATAATGAAACAACAGTAAATATAAAAGTACAAAGCGAAGTTGGTAACGTTAAAACATACGTAATAAAAATAAAAAAACAAGATAGTTCAAAAGAAGAAGAGAATAATAAAAATGTTAACGAAATATTAAAAAATGTTGACGTTAAAATAAATAATGATTACATGAGTGGTATAACAAAAGGTACAACAGCATCAAATCTTAATGATATTATAAAAAAGGAAGAGCCTAGTGTAAAAATAACTATTGTAGATAAAGATAATAAAGATGTAAGTGGTACATTAAAAACTGGAGATGTCATAATAATAGAATCAAAAATAGATAAAAAAACATACACTATATCTATTAAAGGTGATGTATCAGGAGATGGTAAAATAACTATTTATGACTTACTTCTAACACAAAAACATATATTAAACAAACAATCACTAAATGGTGCTTATAATTATGCAGCAGATGTAAATAATGATGGCAAAATAACTATTTACGATTTACTATTAATACAAAAATATATATTAGGAAAAGCATCTTTTAAATAATAAGGAGGATTAAAATATGAAAAAAATAATATATAATATAATAATATTTTTAAGTTTGATGGCAATAAATGTAAATGCTAAAGGAAGTGCCCTATTTGATGTTTATACATCTAATAAAACTCCAAAGCCTGGGGAAACATTCACTGTAACAGTTCAAATAAAGGGTGAAAATATGGGCGCTTATGAAATGGATTTATCATATGATAGTAGCATTGTAAAATTTGTAAGTGCAGAAAGTGGAGACTGTAATAATACAACTTGTTTAGGAGTATTACTTGGTACATCAAGAAAAGACTTAACCTTTACCTTTAAAGCCATTGCTAATGGTTATACTTCTATAGGAGTTAAAAATTATTATGTAATCGAGGGTGAAAGCAGTGAAGAAACAAAACTAAATGCAACAGTTGATGCAACATCAGTTACTGTAAAAGAAGCAACAACTATTACAAAACCAATTACATATTCAACTAACAATAACTTAAGTGATTTAAAAGTAAAAGATTACACCCTATCTCCAAACTTTAATAAAGATACTTTAAACTATACTATATCTGTTCCATCAAACATCGAAGAAATAACTATCGAAGCAGAAAAAGAAGATAGCAAAGCTAAAATAAATGGTGATGGTACTCATAAAGTAAGCGAAGGCGATAACAAATTTACTATCGTTGTAACAAGTGAAAAAGGAACTACTAAAGAATATGTAATAAATGTTGTAGTAAAAGATGAAAACCCAATAAATGTAAGTGTAAATAATAAAAATTACACTATTATAAAAAGAAAATCAACTCTACCAAAACTTGAAAACTATAAAGAAAGTGAAATAGATATAAATGGTGTTAATATACCATGTCTTACAAATGAAATAACAAATTATACTCTTGTAGGGTTAAAAGATGAAACATCTAAAACAAAGCTATTTATCTATAATAAAGATTTAAATACCTATCAAGAATATAATGAACTAACCTTTAATAACTTTAATATTGTTTTGCTAAATAATAAAACATCTTATAACCTTAAAAAAGAAGAAATAAAGATAAATGATATAAATGTAAATGCTTATAAATTAAATACTAATTATTACCTAATATATGGAAAAAATACCAATACTGGAGATGAAAAATGGTATACATATGAAACTGTTGAAAATACCATACAACCATTTAATGAAAAAATGTATAACAATTTTCAAAAGCAAATAGATAAAGCTAATAAATTAATATTAATCTTTGCAAGTCTTTCCCTAATCTTTGCTATTTTACTTATCATAAGTTTAATAACAAAAAATAATAAGAAAGGTAAAAATAAAAAAACATTAACATTCTTAGATGATAATTATATAACAGATGAAAAAACAAATAAAGATAAGAAAAACGCTAATAAAGTAAAAGATATAAAAGATAATAAGACTCCTTCCAAACCTGATAATAAAGACAAAGAACAAGATAAAGATTTAAGTAAAACTAAGGAATATAAAAAACCTAAAAAAGAAATAACAGAAATAAACTTACTTGATAAAGATGATAAAAATATATCAAAAACAAAACAAAAAAATCATGATGAATTTAAAGATTTATAAATTAAAAGAGATTAATTAAAATTTAAAATTAATCTCTTTTTTCATATATACAGTACTTTTTTAACTTACAACAAGAACAATTAGGTTTTTTAGAAGTACAATAATACCTTCCAAATAAAACAAATCTTAAATGTAATAAGCTCCATTTATCCTTACTAAAAGTCTTTTTTAAATCTTCTTCACAAGTTTTAGTATTACTATCTAAAGGCGTTAATGAAAGACGTTTAGACACTCTAAATACATGAGTATCAACAGCAAAACAAGGTTCATTAAATAAAGTACTTAAAACAACATTACATGTCTTCCTACCACACATTGGTAAACTTTCGATAACACTTCTATCATTTACAAGCTTACCATTATATTTAGAATCTAATATTTTAGCTATTTCAATAACAGCCTTACTTTTATTTTTATAATTACCAAGACTTCTTACATAACCTTCTACATCTTCTATATTAGCATTACTTAATTCCTTAAGTGTCTTATATTTAGAGAAAAGTTTTTCTGTTACCACATTAACCCTTACATCTTTAGTTTGAGCACTAAGCATTACTGCTATTAAAAATTCATAATCCTTATTATAATTTAATTCTGTTTTAGGATTTGGAAATAAACTATCTAAATAATTTTCAATATCTTTTATCTTATTACTCATTATCTTCAAGCCAGTCATAATCAAATAATTTTATATTCTCTTCTTTTTGCTTTTTATGTTCCTTATCCTTAACATCTTTTTTAGTATAACCTTTTCTATTCCATTCATATAATATTTTATCCATATACTTTAAATTAGTAACACCATTTAAAACAGCTTCCTTTAAGGCTTCTTTAATCAAACTAACAGACATATTAGCATCTAACCAACCCTTTATAGTTTCACACTCAATAGGGCTTATTGTACGTCCAAATTCATGTTCTATAACTTTATATATATTATTAGTATCTTCTTTTTCATCCTTTATCAAAGTTAAAGCATCATCATCCTTTAAAGTTATACCAAGAAGCTTTAAATATAATAAATTAATATCTATATATTCAGTTACCATACCCTTATCATTTTTAATAACAGTCATCTCTAGTAAACGTTTATTACTAAGTTCCCCAATAAGCTCTATAACATCCTGTAATGAAATAAACAAATCTTTACTAAATAATGGAGCATCAAAAAGTATTTTTTCCCCATACATCATTAAATAACTTAAAAATATCATCTCTTTATATGAAATCTTTAACTCATCCATATTTTTTATAAGTATATAAGGTATAGTTATATTCTTACCCTTTAATATTTCAAGTATATTATTGCTCTTCATAGTCTATACCTCCCAACAAATAAATATTATAACACTAAAAATTACTATTTAAAAACTTTTTTATATCTTTTTCACAATTATTTAAATTACCATTTAAAATATTAGTTTCTATAGAACTATATACATCCTTTATCTTTATATCTTTATTATTTGTTATAGAAGTAATAGTATTAGGATCTATATCAATTTCACTTTTATCTTTTATAGGTAAAGAATTATATTTTTTTAATATTTTTCTTTTATTAAGACCTTTAATATCACAAATAATACCAAGTACATAAGGACCATATTTATACATAACCATATTATTATTTATATCAAGCAGTGATGCTGTTTGTATATCTTTTATTAATGCCCTTTCATACTTTGTAAAAGGATATTTTGTTGTATCTATATTAATAATACTAGCCCAAATACCAATTATATCATTTGTTTTTAAAATAACAGATATATTATCTATCTCTAAGTATTTTAAAAGACCAAGTTCATTTAATAATCTTATCGCATATTTTTTATTATTAGATGTAAATATTTTTAAAAGTTCTTCTTTTTTTCTTTCATATGATAAATTATATAAAGCTTCCCTATTATTTATAATTGCCTGTTTCAATTTTTCATCAAGTTTAAAATTAAGTGATACTGCAAATCTTATAGCACGCATTATTCTAAGGGTATCTTCTTTTATTTTTACATCAGCATCTAAAACTGATCTTATAATTTTTTTATGAATATCTCTTCTTCCATTTAATAAATCAATTATATTACCATTTTTATCCATATATAAGGAGTTAATTGTAAAATCTCTTCTTAAAATATCTTCATTATAAGTATTTACATATTCTATATTACATGGTTTTCTATTATCTTTATAAGACAATTCTTTTCTAAATGTTGTTATCTCAAAATCCATATTATTATATTTTAAAAAGACATTTCCATAAAGCGTTGGTTTTATATTGTAGCTGTCAAATATTTTTATAAGATCTAAAACTTTTGCATTTGTTGCTATATCTATATCACTTGTTTTAACTTTTCTTACATAATCTCTTACATATCCCCCAACAAGATATGCCTTAAAACCATTTTTTTCTATTTTATCTAATACTTCATATACTTCTTTTTCCATAGTTTTATCTCCATAATAATTATACCAAAAAAAGAAAAAAAGCCAAAGGCTTTTCTTATTTATTTACAGCTTCTTTTAATGCAGTACCAGCTTTAAATGTTACAGCATTTCTTGCAGGAATCTTAACTTCTGCTCCTGTTTGAGGATTACGTCCAGTTCTTCCTTCTCTTCTTGAAACAGCAAATGTTCCAAATCCAACTAGTGGTATTTTATCTCCTTTAACTAATGCTTCTGTTACGGCTTCAACTGTTGCGTCAATAGCTCTTAAAGCATCTGCCTTTGTAAGGTTTGCTTTTGTTGCAACTGCTTCTACTAATTCTACTTTTTTCATAATTTTTTTAACTCCTTTCATAAAACTATGTGTTTTTATAAACATCTACCATAAACATATGATGCTTACATATATAAGTTACCACAAAACATATAATAAAATCAAGAGATTTTACGCCTTTTTATTAAAAATAGACAAAAAATAAATAATTTAATAAGATATTTTGACTTTTTTTATTATTTTATGTTATTCTTATATTGTATATAAAATAGGGAGATGAATTTGATGAAAGAAAAAAATTATAAAATTATATATCCATTAATTATATTATTTGGTGTAATACTTATAACAGGAATATCTTTTGCAATTTACAAAGTAAGTCAAACAGGAAAAGAAAATAGTATAACAACGGGTAAAATAAACTTTTCCTATATTGAAAATGAAAATGCTTTAACAGTTACAAATACTGATAGCCTAACAGATAGCGAAGGTAAAAAACAAAGTGATTATTTTGAGTTTTCTATTAAAGCATCTGCAACAGGTATCGTAGATGTTAGCTACTATATATATTTAACAAAAGATACATCAAGTACCGCACCTGATAATGCTATAAAAGTATATTTATCAAAAGTTAATACTGATGGAACAGAACAAGAAGTTGTAACAAGCCTTATGTCTAACCTAACTAAAATAAATCCTGATACTTTAAGTAAAAGTACAACATCTAATGACTTTTTACTACATAGTAACTACTTTAGCTTTAATAATAATTCAGCAACCCAAACATTAAACTTTAGATTTAGAATGTGGGCTGATAAAACATACTTCGATAGTAACCAAGGAACAATAACTGAAGGTAATGGTAGTCATAGTATTACAACAAATTCTAAAAGTTATAAAGTTACAATAAATGTTAAAGGTACAGATGGAAAACCAATAACTATAAGTTAGCAAGAAAATAAAAAGCAAAAAATCATTGATTAGTTTCAATGATTTTTTATATTACAATAGCAATTAAATTGTTAGAACCTTTATTTACTATTTTAGCCATTGTTTGTTGAAGTTTATATCTTATATTCTCAGGCATCATAGCAATTTTAGATTGAATACCTTCTTGCACTATTACATCTAAACTCCTACCAAATATTTCACTACGCCAAATACTTGATGGATCTTCTTTAGAATCACGCATTAAATAATCAATAAGCTCTTTACTTTGCATCTCACTTCCAATAATCGGTTCAAATGTACTACATACATCAACTCTTATCATATGTATTGAAGGTGCTGTTGCCTTTAATTTAATACCATACCTATTTCCCTGTTTTGTAATTTCAGGTTTATCAAGTGTCATATCTTTAAGAGTTGGATTAGCAACCCCATATCCTGTTGTTTTAACCATTTTTAAAGCTGTTTTAAATTGCTCATACTCTGCTTTAGATTCTTTATAATCTTGGAACATAGCAAGAATTTGAGACTTTTTAGTTATATCAACACCTATCATTTCATTAAGAACTTTATTAAATAAATCATCACTTGCATCAAGTCTTACAACAGCAACCCCAGTTTGCGGAGATATACTAACTAAAGATGCTTTATCTATATACTCACAATCACTAAAGTAATCAGTAATAGAGGATACATCTCTTAACTTATCAACCTCTAAAATACTTTGTTTTATTTTTTCAATATATTCTTTTTTTACATAATGTTCTTTATTTAAAACACTTATCCAGTCTGGTATTTCCACTCTAACTTCCATAACAGGAAATTCATATAAAGCTTCACGTAAAATATCAAATGTTTCCTTCTCATTCATATTTATAACGTCAATAGGAAGAACTGGCACTCCATATGTTTCCGTAAGATTACTTGCAAGACTTCTTGTTTCATTACTATTTGGTGTTTTAGTATTTAAAACAATTATAAATGGTTTATGGTATTCCTTTAATTCTTTAACAACTCTTTCCTCTGCCTCAACATAATCATCTCTTGTAAAATCTCCTATTGTACCATCAGTTGTCATTATAATACCAATAGTTGAGTGGTCCTTTATAACCTTTTCTGTACCAACTTCTGCAGCTTGCACAAACGGTATTTCATCATTAAACCAAGGTGTTTTAACCATTCTGGGTCCATTTTCATCTTCATAACCCTTGGCATTTTTAATAACATATCCAACACAATCTACTAAACGCATATTGCACTCTAAATCATCAACCTTTACTTTAGCAACATTATTAGGTACAAATTTAGGTTCAATAGTCATGATTGTTTTTCCACCAGATGATTGTGGAATTTCATCTAATGCCCTTTTTCTTTCGAATTCATCATCTATATTAGGAATAATTAAGTTTTCTAATACTTTTTTTATAAATGTTGATTTACCACATCTTACAGCTCCTACAACTCCTAAATAAATATCTCCTCCAGTTCTTAGAGCAATGTCTTTTATAATTTCTTGTTTTTCCATATTATCACTCTCTTTCAATTAAATTTATGATAAAAAATTAATAATATGAAAAAATAGTTTACTTTTATTAAAACAAACTATTTATAAATTCTATTTTTATTTAATGGTTTTGTTAATTCACTATTATAAACAATATCAAGTTCATGTAAAGCTCGTGTTATTGCAACATAATACAAAAAGGTAGTTGTGTCTTACAACATCTACTAATTATATTTCTAATTATTAAAATGCTTTTTGAATAGATAGCCATGTGATCCAAGAAATTTACCATCATCAATTAATGATAAAACTTCTTCTTTTGTCATCCATTCAACACTATCTACCTCTTCTGTTTGAAGTTTTAATGTATCAGGGTCAAGTTCTTTTTCTAATAGATATAAATTAATTAAACAAGGTCTTTCTGGATGTTTAACAAGTGCTATTGTTTCTACCTCATTTTCCTTTACATCTAATCCTAACTCTTCTTTTAATTCTCTAAGTATAGTAGTCATACCATCTTCGCCATGCGTAACATGTCCACCAGTTGAACTATATTTTGAGCCTTTTTCTTCACTGGTTTTTTGAATTAAAAACTTTCCATCTTGATTTTTAACAAAAATAATACTTAGCATTATATTGCCATTTTCAAATTTACTTCCTCTTTCGATAGTTGTACCAAGTAGTTTTCCACTATCATCATATAAATCTAACAATTCCATAGTTTATTACCTCCAAACAAATATATCAAAATCTAAAATACTAGTTTTTAATAATATTTTCAATTTCTTTTTTTATATTTTCATCATCTATTTTATTTATTACTTGTTTTAACTTTTCATCTTTTTTATACATATGAAGTTTATCTTCATAAAAATATAGCTTATTTTTAATAAGTTTTAACTCTTTAGATACAGCATTTCTTGAAACACTCATATTATCACTTATTTCTTGAAGCGATAAATCATCAAAATAGTATGATTTAAAATATTCTTTTTGCTTATCATTTAAAAGCTCACCATAATAATCAAATAAAATTCCTAAAACTACTAAATCTTCCATCATCTACATCATATCCTTAAATAAACCATATATATATTTATCTATGTCAAATACTTCAAGATCTTCTTCACCTTCGCCAAGTCCAACAAATTTTACTGGTATTTTAAGTTCTTCTTTTATAGCAAGTACTATACCACCTTTAGCAGTACCATCAAGTTTAGTTAGTACAATACCTGTTATACAAGTAAGTTTACTAAATTCTTTAGCTTGGTTTATACCATTTTGCCCTGTTGTTGCATCAATAACAAGAAGTGTTTCATGCGGAGCATTTGGTATTTCTCTTTTTATTATTTTATTTATCTTAGCAAGCTCGTTCATTAAATTAACCTTGTTTTGAAGTCTACCTGCAGTATCTATCATAATTATATCTGGCTTTAACTCTTCTGCCTTTTTTAAACCGTCATATACAACACTTGCAGGATCACAAGCTGTTTCATTACCATAAAAATATGTATCTATTTTTAAAGCCCAATCCTTAAGCTGGGCATAAGCTCCTGCCCTAAAAGTATCGCCAGCGATAAGTAAAACACTTTTACCTTGTTTTTTATACTTTTTAGCAAGTTTAGCTATAGTTGTTGTTTTTCCAACACCATTTACTCCAACAAAAAGTATAACTGTAGGTCCATTATCTTGTAAATTAATCTTATTTACAATAACTTCATTATTTACATATATTATAAATAATTCATCAACTATTACTTCTTTTAAAGCTTTAGGGTCAGTTATTTTTTCATTTCTTACTCTCTTTCTTATTTTGTCCATAAACTTTGTAACTGTTGTAATCCCAATATCAGCCATTATAAGTACTTCTTCAAGTTCATTTAAAAATTCTTCATTTACTTTAGTATATTTATTAGTAAGATTTATTAAATTTGAAACAAAACCATCTCTTGATTTTGTAAGACCTTTTTCATATCTTTTTATATCTTCCTTTTTATTATCATTATTATCTTTCTTAAATGCATTCTTTAAATTAGTAAAAAATCCCATAAAATCCTCCTTAATACATTATAATAATATCATATTTTATAACTTTTGTCCTTTAAAAATAGCTATTTTTAAAACTTTTATTTGACTTTTTATAAACTTTATCTTATAATTATAACGCATATACATTGAAACAGCCGTATTCATGTTATGTATAACGTGTTTTTTACATTTAAGTAGCTTGTGCTGTTAAAGTGAAATAAAAACTCCCTATACATAATAGAATATATCAGTGTTTATGAAAAATAAATATTGAAAGGAGAAAAGTTTATGGCAAGATATACTGGATCTAGTTACAAACAAGCTCGTCGTGTTAATGCTTCTTTACTTGAAAATGGTAAAGAACTAGCAAAAAGACCATATGGACCAGGTCAACATGGTAATGATCGTAAAAGAAGACAATCAACATATGGAGAACAATTAAAAGAAAAACAAAAAGTTAGATTTATGTATGGCTTAAATGAAAGACAATTCCATAAAACATTTACTGAAGCTGGAAAATTATCTGGTATTCATGGTGAAAATTTACTTATTTTACTTGAATCAAGACTTGATAATTTAGTTTATCGTTTAGGTTATGCTAGTACAAGACGTGCTGCAAGACAACTTGTAAACCATGGTCATATAACTGTTGATGGTAAAAAAGTTGATATTCCATCTTACAGAGTTAAACCAGGACAAACTATTGCTTTAAAAGAACAAAGCAAAGATTTAAAAGTTGTTAAAGATAGCTTAGCAAAAGTATTAAAAAGAGCTGAATTTGTTAAATTTAATGATAAAGATAATTCAGGTGTTTATGTAAGAGTTCCTGCAAGAAGTGAACTTAACCCAGAAATAAATGAAGCATTAGTCGTTGAATTCTATAACAGATAGGACTTTTAGACACCAAAATATGGTGTCTTTTTTTGTGCTTTTATAAGCTACAAAAAAAGATATAGAATATTCTATATCTTATAACTATCTTCCAAAGAAAACTCAACATTTTCCTCGATCCACTCTTTTCTTGGATCTACCTTATCTCCCATTAAAACACTAACTCTCTTTTCTGCTAAAGAAGCATCATCTATATTAACTCTTATTAAAGTTCTTGTTTTAGGGGACATTGTAGTTTCCCAAAGTTGATCGGCATTCATCTCACCAAGTCCTTTATATCTTTGAATTTCATATTTTGACATGTCTTTTGTCATTTCTTTTAATTCTTCATTCGTATAAGCATATGATATCTGTTTACCACAAGTTATTTTAAATAAAGGTGGCATGGCAATATACAAATGTCCTTCTTCTACTAAAGGTCTCATATATCTATAGAAAAATGTTAAAAGTAGACACTGAATATGTGCTCCATCATCATCAGCATCGGTCATAACAATTATTTTATCATAATTCATATCACTAACATCAAAATTACTACCAGAACCTGCTCCTATAGTATTTATCATAGTTGCTATTTCTTCGTTTTTTATTATTTCTTCAAATTTAGCTTTTTCGGTATTTAAAACTTTACCACGAAGTGGAAGTATTGCTTGAAAAGTTCTATCTCTTCCTTGTTTTGCACTACCTCCCGCACTATCACCCTCTACTAAAAATAATTCATTCTTACTTTTATCTTTACCAGAAGCTGGAGTTAATTTGTCAGAAAGTAATACATCTTTCTTTTTGGTTTTACCCTTTCTTATCTCTTCTCTTGCTTTTCTTGCAGCTTCACGAGCCAATTTGCTTTTTAAAGATTTATTTATAATATCAGTTGCAACTTTTGAATTTTCTTCTAAGAAAAAAGCAACATTTTCTGCAACTATTGACTCAACAACTGTTCTTGCAACAGGACTACCTAATTTTTCTTTAGTTTGCCCTTCAAATTGCAATAAGTTTTCAGGTATTTTAACCGAAATAATAGCAGTTAAACCTTCTCTTACATCACTTCCATCAAATGATGCATCTTTACTTTTTAAAAAGTTATTTTTTTTAGCATAATCATTAAAAACTTTAGTTAAAGCAGTTCTAAAACCAACTTCATGTGTACCACCATCACTTGTTTTTACATTGTTTACAAATGATATAATATTTTCATTGTAACTATCTGTATACTGAAAAGCAATATCAACATCTATACCTTGCTTACTGCCTTTAAAATTACATACTTTATGTAATACATTTTTATTCTCATTAATCATTGAAACAAATGATATAAGCCCGTTTTCATAATGAAATGAAACACTTTTATCATCTGGAATATCAACAACATCAACAGTTAAATTAGAAATTAAAAAAGCACTCTCTTGCATTCTTTCTGCAATAGTTGTATAAGAAAAATTACAAGTTGTAAAAACATTAGGGTCTGGTTTAAATCTTACTGTTGTTCCTGTTTTATTTGTATTTCCAAGTTTTCTTAATGGTTCTATAACTCTTCCACCATTACCAAATTTTATATAATATTCTCCGCCATCTCTTTTTATGGTAACTTCCATCCACTCTGAAAGAGCATTAACAACAGATGCTCCAACACCATGTAATCCTCCAGATACTTTATAGCCATCTGTTTCGAATTTACCTCCAGCATGAAGTACTGTATATATAACTTCTGGAGTTGACTTGCCAGATGCATGCATACCAACAGGTACTCCTCTACCATGATCCTCAACTGAAATAGAATTATCCTCATGAATTGTTATTTTTATATAATTTCCATATCCATTTATTACTTCATCTATCGCATTATCAACTATTTCCCATACTAAATGATGTAAACCTCTTTTATCTGTTGAACCTATATACATACCAGGTCTTTTTCTTACAGCATCAAGACCTTCCAATATCTTTATACTACTTTCATCATATTTATGTGCCATAACTACCATCTCCATTTATAATTATATCAAAATATTTAAAATTATCAAACTTTTTTAGTCATTGCTCAACTATTTTAACTATAGACTTATACTTAAAACTAATACTGTTTTTTACATTAAGTAACTCATCAAAACTTAGCCTTTTATAATCATCTATCTTTTTATTTTTATACTCTCCATAACAAATTACATCATCAAAAATATCATAATTAATTGTATTAACATTATCAATTACCTTTACTTCACTAGCAATTAAACATTTCTTTATTCTTGAAAAATCTCTATCTTCTATCTTTACTTGAAATTCTTTTTCTATTTTTTCTAAAATTTTATCATCTTCCGCTACTACATTAAATGTTATAACAACATGAGTATCAGTAATAGTTATATTATAATTAAAACTATTAAATAATCCAAGATGTAAATTTTCATCATAAAACTTACTTGTTCCACCATATAAAATATCAAGTAATATATATAAATAATTATCTAAATTATAATCATCCATCTTAAATTTCTTTTTATTAATTTTATAACTTACCGCAATATGCTCCATTGTTACACTAAGTTTTAATACCTCATTTGGTACTTTTACATTATCTTCCTCTTTTACTTTTGCTTTTTTAGGTACTTTAGATAAAGGAAGATAAGAAATATTATTCTTTATTATTTTAATTGCAGATTCTTTATCAAAATCCCCAGTAATTATTAAAAACATATTACTTGGTTTATAAAACATATTATAACAAGTTATTAAATCTTCCCTTGTTATAGATTTAATCTCCTCTAAAGAACCAATAACTATCTTACCATATGGATCTTTATTAAAAAGATTACATCTTGCTTTTTCATATAAAACCCTATCTGGATTATCTTTATACATTCTTGCTTCTTCTAAAATAATACCTTTTTCCTTTTCTACATTTTCATCTGTTATATTTATCTCTTTAATCCAGTTAAGTAAGTATTCTAAATTTTCATTAAAATTATTATTACCTGTGCAGTAATAATTAGTATATAAAATACTAGTTGATGCATTAACACTTGTACCAGACTTTGAATAAAATTCAAATGGTGATATACCATTTTCTCTTTCAAATAATTTATGTTCTAAAAAGTGAGCAACTCCAGATGGTGTATGATATTTTTTGTTATCCATTTCAAAATCTGTATAACTATTACCATATTTAATTCCCAAATTAATTTTATAACTTCTTTTATCTTTTAAAGGAACCATGTATACTAAAAAACCATTTTTTAATTTTTCATAATATAATTTTTCATTAAAATTATTAATATTTATCTCTTTCATACTAGTTCTCCTTTAAAAAATATATAGAATCAATTTTAACTTTCTTTGAAAATTCTATTATATCTTCCTTTGTTACTTTATCAATATTTTCAATTTGACGCTCTATATTATCTAACTTTAAATATGATAATCCAAAATAATACTCTGTAATAGTATTTTGAAAGTCAAATGATTCTTTAAGAATACTTTTTATTAAAGTTTTACAATTTTCTAAATGAGAAGATGTGAAATTACCATTTTCTATATTTTTAATTTCACACTTTATAGCATCAATACATAATTTATAATTTTCTTTATTTATACCAGTTGTAATTATTATTATATTATCATTTTTAAAATATGAAGATGTAACATCATAAGCAAGTGATTTTTTTTCTCTAACATTATTAAAAAGTAAAGATTCTGGTGAATTACCTAAAATCATATTATATAAAATAGCATTATATTTAATATCAGTATCACTTGGATTTTTAATGTTTAAACCAATACAAAGTTTAGACTGTTTATAATTTGAATCATCTTCTTTTATAGCTATTGCTTTTTTCTTATTAATATAATTATTATAAATACTATCTTTTTCTTTTTTTATAGTGTTAAACTTTATATTCTCTGTAATTAATTTTTCCATCTCATAAAAGTCAATATTACCAACAACATAAATATCTATTAAACTATTATTTATAAATTTTTTATAGTAAGCTTTTATATCATCAAGTGTTATCTTTTCCAAATCATCTAAATATCCAGATGTTTGAATAGAAAATGAATTATTACTATCCATTGTTCTTTTTAAAGATAACAAAGCCTTTACATTTGGTATTGTATCAAGTTCTTTTATATCATCATAAAGTAATTTTTTGTCAAGATTTAGTTTTTCTAAAGTAAATAATGGATTAAATATAACTTCCTTTATAAAATCTATTGTTTCATAAAGGCAAGATTTTTCAGTATATAACGTATCTATCATTTCAAAAGATAACTCTGATAATATTTGATTACCTACTCTTCTATTTCTAAAATTTGTTGACAAATCATATAGTTCTTCTTTTCTTATATTTAACAGCCTATTAGTATTATATTTAGATGTTGATTCATCAAGCATATTGATTAATAAATTTCTTATTGTTACATCTTCCTTTATTAAATCATCTCTAAATACAAACTTAAAAAAAAGTGTCTTAAACTTATCTGTTTTAATCAAATGTAAATTATAAGACGACTTTAAAATTTTTCTATATTCCATAAAGAAACACCTCTCTTTTGTTATTATTATATACTAAAAACTAAGTTTTATAAAATACTATCAAGAGCTAGTGTTATTGCTTCATCAAATGTTTTTTCTCTCTCTTCACTTGTAAGTTCTTCTTTTGTTACTAAATTGTCGGAAACTGTTAAAATACTTGAAGCTTCCTTTGAAGATTTTTTTGCTATATAAAACAAAGCAAAAGTTTCCATTTCAACTCCTAAACAAAAATTTTCTCTTATCTTAGGATTTTCATATTTATTATAAAATAAATCAGATGTATTAATATTTCCAATTCTTATATCAAGTTTTTTCTTAAAGGCAGTATCAATTATTTTCTTATTTAAATTTGAACTACCTTCGATAATATTTACATTTTCTTTATCATATTGATATGCAAAATTAGATAACGTAAAAGCTTTTTCAACTAAAATAATATCTCTTGGTTTTATTTCCTCATAATAACTACCACAAGACCCTACTCTTATTATTTTATCAACATCAAACTCATTAAACAACTCGTATGAATAAATAGCCATGCTTGGCATACCCATACCTGATGCCATAACTGTTACAAGTCTATCTTTATAAAGTCCTGTGTATGCAAGACAAAGACGTGTTTTATTAATCAAACTTACGTTAGTTAAATACTTTTCTGCTATATATTTAACACGTAATGGATCTCCTGGCATTATAACAGTTTTGGCAATATTCTCTTTTCTAGTATTAATATGTACACTCATAATTTTTCTCCTTTTTATTCTTCATCTAACGTTTCACTATCTTCTAATTTTACTAATACTTCTCTTGGTTTAGAACCATTTTGAGGTCCAATAATTCCTCTTTCTTCAAGTAAATCAATTATTCTAGCTGCTCTATTATAACCAAGCTTAAATCTTCTTTGAAGAAGAGATGCACTAGCCTTACCAGTTGTAATTACAAACTCTACTATATCATTATATAAAGGATCATCATATTCTTCCTCATCACCACTTACAGGATTATTTTTAATTTCAGCATCTTTATCTTCAAGGTTTAAGAAGTTACCATCATAAATTGCCTTTTGTTGTGAAATACAATAATCAACTACTCTTATTATCTCTTTTTCACTTACAAATGCTCCTTGAATTCTTTGTGGTGTAATCTCTCCCATAGGTAAATATAACATATCACCTTTTCCAAGTAATTTCTCAGCACCTGTCATATCAAGTATAGTTCTTGAATCAATACTTGAGGATACAGCAAATGATATACGAGATGGTATATTTGACTTTATAAGTCCAGTTATAACATCAGTTGAAGGACGCTGAGTTGCAATAATTAAATGTATTCCAGCAGCACGAGCCATTTGCGTAATTCTCATAATTGAATCTTCAACCTCTTTACCAGCAACAAGCATAAGATCAGCAAGTTCATCAACAATTACAACAATATATGGTAATTTTTTATATTTATCTGTTTCACTATAACCAAATTTTTTATTTTCAGCCTCTACATATTCATTATAACTTTCAATATTTTTGGTTTTAGTTTCCTCAAATAAATTATATCTTCTCTCCATTTCCGAAACAGCTCTTTTAAGTGCAATATTAGCTTTTTTAGGGTCAGTTACAACCGGTGTTAAAAGATGTGGTATACCATTATAAACACCAAGTTCAACCTTTTTAGGATCAACTAAAATAAGTTTTACTTCATCAGGTTTAGCATTCATAAGAATAGATAATATAATACAATTTATACAAACAGACTTACCACTACCAGTAGCACCTGCAACAAGTAAATGTGGCGTTTTATTAATTTCAGTCCATCTAACTTCACCCATTATGTCTTTTCCTAAAGCCGCTGCAACAACACTTAATTTATGATTTAGTTTATGTTTATTTAAATCTTCCAATGTTTCTCTTAAAGTAACCATTTGACTATTTTCATTTGGCATTTCAATACCTATTGTACTTTTACCTGGAATTGGAGCCTGTATTCTTACATCTCTTTTAGCAAGAGCAAGTGAAATTTCTCTATTTAAACCAAGTATTTTAGACACTTTAGTACCATGTTGTAATTGTAACTCATACTGAACAACAGAAGGACCTATATTAACCTCAACAACCTTACCAATTATACCAAAATCCCTTAATGTTTGTGTTAATTTTTTAGAATTAGAAGATATGTTCTGTTCAAGTTCTGCCTTGTTTACTTGTTTAGACTTATTTGGCATATCAAGTAAATCCAAGCTAGGCAATACATAATTTTTATTTACTTCTAAAGGTTCATTTATTATTTGTTGTTCCCCTCCACTATTTACTTTAATTGGAGTATCAGCAATATCTTCTTTTACTTTTAAATCTTTTTCTTTTAAATCATCAATACTTTTAATAACTGTCTTTTTATCTTGTTTTAGATTTTCTCCGTCTAAAGCTTTTTTATCCATCTTATATTCATTGTTATTATTTATTTTATACTTTGTATCATTATAAGCTTCATTATAAGATTCAAAGTTTTCATCTTCTTCTTTTTCTTTTACTTGTTTTTCTCTTTTTGGCATTATATCTTTCATTTTATTTTTAGTATCTGTTATAATGTCATATATTGAAAGTCCAGTAAATATCATAAAGCCAACAATTAAAAGAACCCAAATAACTATATTTGTACCATCAGCATCAAATAATTTATAAAATAATGTAGCAAATAAACTTCCAAGTATACCACCACCAGTATTAGAAACTGTAAAATCAAATATTCCAGCACTAACACCATTATTCATTATTTTATTAATACTATCTGTTAAACACTCAATAGTTTCAGTTATAATTTTTGAGGAATCTCCATTTGCAATAACGTATTCCTTATGAAGTAAAACTAAAACTCCTATAACCATCAAAAAAATACCAATATATTTTGAAGAAAAAAAATCAGGTTTTTCTCTTTTTACTATCATATATATTCCAACAAAAAGAACAAAAGCAAGTAACAAAACATATAATGAACCCACTAAAAACAAGGAAAAAGATGCAATAGCCTTACCAACAACACCATATTTTCCTATACCTAAAATACTTACAAGAAGTAATAACACTCCTATAAGTTCAGGATAACTACTAAATGTTTTTTTTGCTTTTTCGCTTCTTTTTTTATTCTTTGTCATAAACATTCCTACCTTTACCATCTATATCAATTATAACATAAGTTAAAAAGATTTAAAATACAAATTTTAAAAACCTTTCCTATCATTTCATAAAACTTAAAACAAAAAGTAAACAAACTTCCTTTTTCATGTAACATTTTTTATAATATCATCACATTTTTAACTTGTCAAGATAAAATTGTAACAAATGTTCGCTTTTTATAAGGATAAATATTTAAAGATAAATAAACACATTTAAAAGCATAACTAAAGAAAGTAAAAAATCAAAAATAGAAACTTTTACAATACCATTAATATAAATAATATTATTTACTCAAATATTTCTACTAAATCATCATCTTCATTTTTATTATATATAACCATATTATAATTATCATCAACTGTTATAAGTATTATATCTTCTAAAGATTCTATATTACGTTTTTTTAATTCCTTATTAAACCATTTAACATCTTTACCTATATTTTTTAAATTATTTTTCATAATCTTTCCATCTATAACAACATTAGCACACAAACTAGATTTATTAACATTAAGTTTCATATCCCCCGCAGTAACCATTTTTTTATCTGCTTTAAGTAAAAAACTAACATCTCCATCTGCCTCAACTATTGCATAATAAATATCATTTAAATCAAAATATCCATTATTTCTTGCAACCTCTTGTAAATCATTTATATCAAACTTTACTTTTTTCAAAGCTTTAGTAATTATTTTCCCCTTATATATAATAATTGTTGGAGTTCCTATAAAAAATCTTCTTAATTTTATACTTTTCATAGTAGCAACAGAAACTATATAAGCAACAAATCCAAATAAAAACACTGGTACTACGCCATGCAAATAATTACCACCCAAATCAAGAGTTGCATCTGCCGCAAAATTACCTATAGAAATACCTATCACATAATCAAATAAACTTAATTGTGATACCTGTTTTTTACCAATCATTTTAGTTACTAAAAATAATGTAACCAAAGATAATAGACCTCTTAATATAATATCTAATACATCTTTCACTTTAATCACCCTTATTATTATTAACTAAAAAAAAGTAATCATTACAATTACTTTTTA
This sequence comes from uncultured Bacilli bacterium, assembly GCA_934098705.1. GTDB lineage: Bacteria > Bacillota_I > Bacilli_A > RF39 > UBA660 > CAG-611. The sequence continues at coordinate 226,024 of CAKOPC010000001.1, forward strand.
TAATTCTTCAATAACAGTTATAATCATAGGAATTGTTCCAGTTTCATCTAAAGTATAATCTCCTAATTTTTCACGTATTTTATTTTTTATTTTAGTAAAATCAAGTTTTTGACCTGGAGCTATATTCTCTTCTATAACTTCTTTAGATATTTCTTCCATCTTCTCAACCATATCCAAATGATCTTTAACATATATAAATCCTCTTGTTAAGATCTGTGGATTTGCTAAAATTTTCTTGGTTTTTTTGTCAACTGTTGCAGTTACTATTATAATACCATTTTTTGATAATAATTCTCTATCTTTTAAAACTAAATCTCCAATATCATCAGCATTTTTACCATCTACTAATATTTCATCTGTTTTTATATGTTCTTTAACATCTTCCATTAAAATACCATCTTTAAAATATGCTACATCTCCATTTAGTTTCAAAATTATATTTTCTTTTGGAATACCAACATATTCAGCTAAAGTAGCATTCATAAACATATAACGATATTCCCCCTTAATTGGCATATAATATTTAGGATTCATAAGATTTAACATAAGCATTAAATCTTCTTTTGAAGCATGATGTCCCAGATAATCTTTTGATGGAAGACTTATAACTTCAACATTTTTTCTTGATAATTCATCAAGTATTTTAGCATGTTTTTTTTCATTACCAGGATATGTTGGTTCTGTTATTAAAACTGTATCAGTATCTTTAAATGTTATAAATTTATCATAACCATTTAATATTTTTTCTAAACTTCCATAAGGATTATCCTTATCATCTGCTGTCATAACAACAACATCTTTATCATCAATATTTGATAAGTCCCCTATCCTTGATTTATCAAAATCAAGATATGAAAGTTCCATAGCCTTTTCTATTACATCTTGCAACCCCTTACCCATAAATATTACTTTTCTTCTTGTCTTTTTTATTTGGTCTAACATTTCCTGTATACGATAAATATGACAAGGAAAAACACTCATTATTATTCTATCTTTAGTTTTATTTAATGTATCCCAAACAACTTTATGTAATCTATCCTTTGGACTTGTATGTCCATCTCTATAAGCATACATAGACTCAGCAAGTAAACATAAAACTCCTTGTTTTCCAACATAAGCAAGCTTTCCTATATCTGTTTTATAAGAACCAAGCATAGTTGAATCAAATACAAAATCAGTTGCATAAACAATAGCACCATCATCTGTATATAAAACATAAAGTACTGTCTCTGGCATAGAGTGTGTTACATTTATTGGAAATATTGAAAACTTATCAATATCTATTTTAACATGAGGTTTTATCTCATTTAAAGAAGTAGCCTTAATCTTTTCCTTATTAAGTTCATTTTTTAAAATATCCATACTATATTTAGTAGCATAAACATTAACATCAGGTAAAACCTCTAATATATCAACTAAAGCACCCATATTACCTTCATGTCCATGTGATATAAAAATACCCTTTATTTTATCTTTATTATTTATTAAATAATCAAATGTAGGTATTATATAATCAACTCCTAACATATTAGAAGTTGGATACTTTAACCCTGCATCAAATATAAAAATATTATCATCAACTGATACAACATACATGTTTTTACCATTTTCATTCAATCCACCAAGACCAAATATTTTTATTTTACTCATTATAATCAATCCTTTCTTTGTTTTGTTTTTCTATATCTTCTATTATTATTTTTTCTATTTTTTATTTTGTTTTATATTATTTTTATTAAATATAATTTTCGTATATATAATCAATCAATTACAAAATATAGTAAATGGCCTTATTAATTATATCATAATTTAAATAAAAAATAAACTTCAATTTTTAAAGTTTATTTTTAAAGTGTTTCTATATCTTCAACTAAATTTAATTGTTCTAAAAGATTATTTCTTATTTTCTTCTTTAAAAGTTTTATATTACTTTCTAAAACTTCTCTTTCCATATTTAATTTTTGTGATTTTATTAAAGCATCATTTACTATTTTATTAGCATTATCTTTAGCTTCACTAATTATCATATTTGCTTCTTTTTCTGCTAAAAGTCTTTTTTCTTCATTTATATAATTCATTGAAGATTCCATTTTTTTATATTTTTCTAGTTCTTCCTTTAGACTCTTTATTTCTTCATACTGATTTTTTATTGTTTTGACATTTTCTTCCGTTTTCTTAATCACATAATCAACAAATTCATTTACTTCATTTTTATCATAGCCTAAACCACTAGAATTAAAATGGTCCATAAAATCACCTCAAATACTTATGTTTTATTAATTACCATTCGTAATCGTCAATATTTTTTTTAGTTTTATTTTCACTTTCTACTTTCTTATCTTCTTCGTTTGTCATCTTTCCCTCTACAGAAACATTATTTGGAGTACATAAAAATATACCACTACCAAGTTTTTGTAAAGTACCGTTTATAGCGTATAAAGTACCACTCAAAAAATCAATTATTCTTTTTGCTTTATCTGGTGTTACTCTTTTTAAATTAACAACAACTGTATTTCTATTTCTTAAATAATCTGCTATTTGCTGAGCTTCTGAAAAAGCACGTGGTTCAAGTAAAATCATTTTACTTCCAGCATTTTGTACCTCTTTAAATGAATCTTGTGCATAATACTCGTTAGAATCTTCTCCTATATCTCCGCCAACAAATTTTTTAAACTTTTCAAATGCCATTTTGCAATCATCTCCTATTCAACACTAATTGATTTTAATACATATTTAGCAACTTTTTTAGCGTTTTCTGTCGTTGTTGTTGACATTGCTTTAAAATCATACTCTTTATCTTTTGATACTTTATTTAATCCTGCTATTGCTTCTCCAAGTAAATTACCCTTTTCATCAAACAAATTGAATCTTATAACAACAAAATCTTTATCTTCTCCATTATTTTTTAATTTACCTGTTATATAATAAGCTTCATCATATGAACCCTTATATCCATCAACATATATACTCTTGTCATATTCTTTAACTTCACCCTTATGACCTTTTAGAATAACAAAGTTTTCATATGTTAAATTTGTATCAGTATGACTATCATTTCTATCTTTAGATACAAAAAACAATAAAATTGCAATAAGTAATACAAATAAAACTGCAAATACAATATACATAATTTTTTTCTTTTCCATAATTTTCGCACCTTCCCTATCTTACATATAAAAATATAACATTTTTTATGAAAAAATACAAGGGTATTTTAACTACTTTTAATATTAGTTTACGAAAGAAGATAAAAAAGGACTATCAACAAATATCATATGTCAATAGTCCAAATAGATAAAAGTAACTAGCTATTTTTTAAATAAATATCTAAATTATCTATCTCTAACTTCTGCATTAAAAGTATTTTTTACTTTATCTATTATTTCATTAAATAAAACTGAAATTTCATCATCTGTTAAAGTTCTTGTAATTGAAGTAAATGTTAATGAAAAAGCAAGAGATTTTTTAGAAGAATCTAAATTTTGACCCTTATATAAATCGAATACATAAACATCACTTAAAAGATTTCCGCCAGATTTCTTTATTACTTTTACAACATCCATACTTGGAATATTATCATCTAAAATAAAGGCAACATCTTTTTTTATTTCAGGATATTTTGATAATTTTGGATATGTTATTTTAGAAGTTTTAATTTCATATAATTTTGACAAAGAAATTTCAAGTACAAATATATCATCTTTATCAAGACTTGGATTTATCTTGCCAAAGTACCCAACTACTTTATTATCAATTAAGATATCAGCACATACTCCAGGATGCATCTCTTTATATCTATTACTTTCTTTAAAAGAGTAACGATTATTATATTTTAAATAATCCAACAAATTACATACAATGCCTTTTAATACAAAGAAATTAACTGGTATTGTATTGTCTTGCCATAGTGATATAACATAATCACCTTTCATTAATATTCCAAGTTTTAACTCTTCACTATAATCACTATGATATACATTAGCTATTTCATAAATATTTATATTATTAACTTCTCTTGAACTATTATATTTATAAACTTTATAAAGAGATGATAGAAGAGAGTTTCTAATTGTACTTTTATCATTACTCATTGGAAGAAGTACTTTTAAAGCTTCCTCTTCATTAAACAACTTATTCTCATCTTCACTAATTAATGTATATGTTTTAACCTCATTAAGTCCTAAAGTTCTTAAACGTTTTGAAATATCCTTTCTAAACTTAATAAATGGATCATAGCTACCTTTTTTTTCCTCTAAAACAGGTAATTTAGTAAGTAATTTTGAAAAACCATATAATCTTCCAACTTCTTCGATTAAATCCTCTCTTATTGAAACATCAATTCTTCTATTTGGAATTATAACAGAAAATGAACCATTTAAGAACTCATATTTAAATCCTAATCTATCAAAAATATTACATATCTCATCATGAGGAATAGTAATACCTAAAACTTTATTTATTCTTTCTTCTTCTATTACTGCTGTTTTAGGAGTTTTTACTACATTATCATATAAAACTTCCCCACCTAAAACTTTACCATCTGCATATTTAGCAAGTAAGTAGCAAGCCCTATCCATTGCTTCCTTAGTATATTCATAATTAAGAGGCTTTTCAAATCTTAAACTAGCTTCACTTCTAAGTCCTAACCTAATTGATGTATATCTTACATTGTAAGGATTAAAAAGAGCACTTTCAATTAATATTGTTCTGGTATCATCAGTAATTTCACTATTTAATCCGCCCATAACACCAGCCAAAGCTAAAACTTCTTTATCATTACAAATAACTATATCACTTGGTAAAAGCTCTCTTTCGTTTCCATCTAAAGTTACCATTCTTTCCTCTTCTTTTGCCATGCGTACATTTAAGTAATCACCAACAATATCTTTATCAAAGAAATGAAGAGGTTGTCCATACTCAAGCATTACATAATTTGAAATATCAACAACATTATTTATAGAACGAATACCACAAGCTTCTAATCTTTCTTTTATAAATTTAGGAGATTCTTTTATCTTTACATCTTTTACAACCTTTGCTCTATACATCATACAATTATCAGTTTTAACATCAATACTTAACTTATCATTTATATCTCCAGGCATTTCTTCATATAAAGTATCTGGCATTTTTACATTTTTACCCATAACAGCAGCAACTTCATAAGCAAAACCTAAATGATTAGTGCAATCACTTCTATTAGGATTTAAATCAAGTTCAAATATTGTATCATCAAAACCTAAATATTTTATAGGGTCTCCCCCAACTGGAGCGTCATTATCTAAAATACAAATTCCTTTATTATAATTTTCTTCTGTTTTATCTTCAAGTCCAAGTTCAAATAAAGCACAAATCATGCCATTAGACTCTACTCCTCTTATAACACTTTTCTTTATTTTAAAACCACCTGGTAAAACAGCCCCGCATCTTGCAACAATAACCTTTATACCAGGCCTTACATTACTTGCACCACAAACAATTTGAAGTTTTTCATTAAGTACATCTACCGTACAAATATTTAAATGATTAGAATCTTTATGAGGTTTAACATCAGTTACATAACCAATAACTAAATTATTTAAATTGTTATCTATAATATGTTCTACATTGACACCACAATTAGTAATTTTATCCGCCATTACTTTGACATTTTCATTTTCAATGTCAACAAAATCTTTAATCCAGTTTAAACTTATCTTCATATTACTCACCTCTCTTATCAAAGCTTTTACAGCTTCTTAAATCGTTTGTATAAAATACTCTTATATCATCAATACCGTATTTTATCATTGCAATACGTTCAATTCCAAAACCAAAAGCAAAACCAGTGCACTTATTAGGGTCATAGCCACAGTTTCTTAATACGTTAGGATGTACCATACCAGCACCTCCAATAGTAATCCAACCAGTATCCTTACAAACATTACAACCCTTCATATCACATTTGAAACAACTAACATCAAACTCAACACTAGGTTCAGTAAAAGGATAATAACTAGATCTAAATCTTGTTTTAACATTATTACCAAACAATCTTTTTGCCATGACATCAAGTGTTCCTTTTAAATCCGAAAGTGATATATCCTTATCTACAAGTAACCCTTCCATTTGAGTAAACTGATGTGAATGCGTCGCATCATCATAATCTCTTCTGTAAGTTTTACCAGGACAAATTATTCTTATTGGAGTTTTATCTTTATTTTTAAGCATTGTTCTTACTTGTACTGGAGAAGTTTGACTTCTAAGTAAAAGCTCATCTCCTTTAATATAAAATGTATCCTGAGCATCTCTTGCAGGATGTCCCTTTGGTAAGTTTAACATTTCAAAATTGTATAGGTCCTTCTCAAGTTCTGGACCTTCACAAACATCATACCCCATTGAAATGAATAATTCTTCAAGTTCCTCAACAACCATATCTATAATATGAGGTGCTCCAACATTTATAACAGTACCAGGTAATGTAACATCAACCTTTTCATTTTTTAAACGTTCTTTTATTTTTTCCTCATCAAAAAAGGTTTTAAGCTTACTATACTGCATATTAAAATAATCTTTTAATTCATTTAAAGTTTTACCATATTCCCTTTTTTCACTATTTGGAATATCTTTTATACCATTTGAAAGTTCTGTTATAATACCTTTTTTACCCATATAAAGCACCTTTAGTTCATTTAACTTTTCCAAAGTATTAGCTTTACTAAAATCAATATCTAGTCTCTTTTTTATATCATCCATCATAATTTTTATCCTCCTTTTATATATAAAAAAGACCTCATCCCTAAGGACGAAATCTTTCCGTGGTACCACCTTATTTTTTTACTTATTTCTCTTAACGCGAGATAACGAATAAAGCTAGAGAGTGAATTCATAAAAATTTATTTATAAAAGTTTGCACCGACCACTTTTTCTCTACATAAATAAATATTCTTTTACTACTACTTTCTCATCATTGCCCTTTTCTCATGTCTTTTTATATTTTATCAAAAAAATTAAAAATTTACAAGTATCTATAAAACTTTTATAAATAATTATTATTTTTTAATACGTGTTATTACATTTCCAGTACAGTTTACTTCTTTAATTTTACCATCTAATATTTCAGTATCAACTTCATTAAATAAATTATCCAAAACTCTTTTTATACCTCTAGCACCTTGTTTTTGTTTAAAAGCTTCTTTAGCAACATATGATATAAAATTATCATCATACACTAAATTAACACCTAAAGAATTGTAATATTTCATGATTAGTTTTAAAGCACTAATATTAGAATTTTTTATAATTTTTTCAAAATCTGTTTCATCTAAATTTTTTAAAGTTACAACTGATGAAATTCTTCCTAAAAATTCTTTTACTAAACCAGCTTTTTCTAAGTCTTCTATTGTAATTAATTTATCTTCTTTGTTTTCTATTTTAGTACTACTATTAAATCCCAAAGTATTATTAGAACGTTTTTTATCATAAATTTTTTCAAATGCACCTAAAAAAACAAATGTTATCTTTGTTGTATCAAAAAGAATTGTCTTTTCAGTAAATGGATCTACTGTTACTTCAACTTCACTACCCTCAATCATTTTTAAAAGTGCATTTTGTACTCCATCAGATGTTATACCATCATCACCTTGTCTAGTACATATTTTATCTATTTCATCTACTATAACAACAGCTTTAGAACAGGCTTTCATATCATTTCCAGTTTTAGCAAGTAAATTAAGCAAAATGGAATCAACATCCTTTCCTTTATAACCTGCTATTGTATAATCATTTGCTGTTACAATAGTATAAGGAATCTTAAGTATCTTAGTAAGCTGTCTTATAATTTCTGTCTTACCAACACCACTTTCTCCAACAATAAGTAAATTCTTCTTCATTTGAAACTGTTCTTCTTCTGTTAAATTAGAATTAAATAGTTTTTGATTTCCATATATAACTGTTACTATCTTTCTTATCGCATCATCTTGGGATATAACATTTTGTCTTACTTTATCTATTACATCACTAACAATTAAACAATTTACAACATCACTATCTATCATTTGTGTTTTTTCATCATCATTAGTTAAAGTATCATCTAATTCATCTTCATCATCAGTCATTAAGATAACACCAGGTTGATTTTTAAGCACCATATATTTTTTTCCATAAAGTATTTCATCTAAAGAACTTTTTAATTCTTCTAAATCATATGTTCCAAACAAATGATTTACAGAACTAATTGGAATTATCCAAACGCAATACTCATCATCACTATCATTGCCTTTTATTTTAGGAATAACACTGCCTGCTTGTAATCCTGTTAGAATTTCACATTCATCATCTTCATTTATAAGACAAATTTCAACACTTTCAACGTTATATGAAATCATATCTAGAGAATGCTCAACAGAAAGTATCTTGCACAAACTCAAATTACTCTTTATATTATCCATAATAATCCCCCTATGATAAGACTCTTTTCATTTCTTTTTTATCCAAAACATTTGCCTCATAAATATATTCTAAATCATCTTCCTTAACACCAGGTAAAATAATTAATTCATCACCATTTTTTGCATACTGTTTATTTACTGATAAATCGCTTAAAATCTGTTTTACCTCATCTATATCATTACTATGTATAATATATTTAGCAAGTGTAACATCAATAGGTATTGTAGAAAACTCCTCATCTTCTCTTTCATAACCAAATATTGGTATATCACATCCTGCAAAACTACCTGTTAAAATACTTAAACACTCATTATCCTCTTTTGACATTTCACATAAACAAACTTCTGTTACTGTATAAATTTCATAAGGTAAATTATTATTTTCATTTTCATGTTTTAATATTTTACATAAGTAAATATTATAATTTTCCTCTAATCTATTCTTAATTTTTGCCTTAATTTTTTTCATAAAACCACCCTTATTACCAAATAGTATATAACTTATTTTTCAAAATCACAAGCTATACATTTTAATTTATCCTTTTTTATAGTTAAAACATTACCACATAAAGGACACTTTTCTAAAACTGGTCTATCCCAAGATGCAAATTTACATTCTGGATAATTATTACAACCATAAAATATTTTACCTCTTTTAGTCTTTTTTTCAATTATCTTACCCTTATTACAAGAAGGACAATCCATTATTTCAACTATCTTTTTTTCATCCTTTTTTATATATTTACATTCTGGATAATTACGACATCCAATAAATTCTCCAAACTTGCCTCTTCTTTTAACTAAAGGACTATTACAAAGAGGACATAATTCTCCAGTTTCTTCTAAAGGCGCTTTTTCCATTTGCTTAAAAGCTTCTTGTACCATTGGTTCAAATTCATTCCAAAATTCAGTAAGTAAAGTAACTTCTTTTTCCTTACCTTCAGCAACTTCATCTAAATCTTTTTCCATTTTAGCAGTATAAGTAACATTTATAATTGATGAAAAAACCTCCTGTAATTTATCTGTTGTTGTAATTCCAATATCTGTTGGGTAGAACTTTTTCTCTTTTAAGGTAACGTAACCCCTCTCTTTTATTGTATCTATTATTTTTACATAAGTTGATGGTCTTCCAATGCCAAGTTCCTCAAGTTCTTTTATAAGTTTACTTTCAGTATATCTTTGTTTTGGACTTGTAAAATGCTGTTTGCCCTCTATTTTTTCAGCTATTACAACATTGGTTTTATAATTACTATAATCAGGTAATATTTTATCATTATTATCTTCATAATCACTATAAGCTTTTAAATATCCATCAAATGTTAAAACCTGTCCTGTTGCTTTAAATTGATAGTTATTATTATCTAAAATAATTGTTGTTGCCATATTAATAGAATCACTCATTAAAGATGATAGTGCTCTTATATAAATAAACTTATAAAGTTTATATTCATCATTTGTTAAATATTCCTTAACAGATTCTGGTGTTCTTTTAATAGAAGTTGGTCTTATGGCTTCATGAGCATCTTGTACGTTTTCTGTATTTTTACCACGTTTTACATAACCCATATAATCATCACCATAGTTATCTTTAATATATTTAAAAGTATCTTTAACAAACTCATCACTTAATCTTACAGAGTCAGTTCTCATGTAAGTAATAAGTCCAAGCCTTTCATTTTTTAAATCAATACCTTCATAAAGTTTTTGAGCTATAGACATTGTCTTTTTTCCTGTAAAATTAAGTTTGTTTGAAGCTTCTTGTTGAAGTGTTGATGTTGTAAATGGATATTTAGAAACCTTTTTCTTTTCTTTTGAAGTAACATCTAATATTTTAAAAGATTTTGTTAACTTACTTAAAACATCATCACATTCAACCTTTGTTTTTATTTTATAATCTTTATGATTATACTGATAAAGCTCTGCCTCAAAATCTTTCATATAAGCAGTAATTATATAATATTCTTCTGGAATAAAGTTGTTTATTTCTCTTTCTCTATCAACAATTAATTTTAAAGCAACGCTTTGAACTCTACCTGCACTCTTACCTCCAGTTTTTGATTGCATAAGTTTTGACAATCTAAATCCAATTATTCTATCAAGTATTCTTCTTGCTTCCTGTGAATTAACTAAATTATCATCTATTTTTCTAGGGTTATCAAAAGCTTCAAGTACTTTGTCATGTGTTATTTCATTAAACACTACTCTATCATAATCTTTATCTTTTAACTTTAATGTATCTTTTAAATGAAATGCTATAGCTTCTCCTTCACGGTCTGGGTCTGATGCTAGATAAACTTTTTCACTTTCTTTACACATTTTTTTAAGTTCTGTAACAAGTTTTTTCTTACCCTTTATTATTTCATAATTAGGTTTAAAACCATTATCTATATCAACTCCAAGCCCATATTTTCCACTTGTTGTAAGGTCTCTTATATGTCCCATCGAAGATGTTACTTTATAATCCTTACCTAAATATTTTTCTATTGTCTTACTTTTACTTGGAGACTCAACAATTACTAAATTTTTCATATTACATCCCGTCCTTAATTTTATTATATAACCAAAGTTTAAGATTTTTGTCAATTATTTTTTACATATTATACTTTTCTAAAATTACAATGTTTACATATTTCAAGAACACGTTTATTATTAGAGAAAGCAAAGTTTATATATTTGTTTTTATTTATTATATCATCTATTTCCTCTTCGTAAATATTACCAAGTACACAAGAACCTTCTTTATCTAAACAACAAACAATAACACTACCATCACTTAATATTCCTATATGATCTTTAAAACCCTTACAAGTTCCAGTATCATCATAATAAGAATTAGTAAGACTAGGCCAAATAAATTCATCTTCTTTATTTAAGAAAACATTTGGTAAAAGTGTAACACTTCTTTTATCTAATATTTCATAAACTTTATCACCATACACATTTGCTAAAGCTTTTAATATTTCATTTTGTTTATTTTTAACCCAGATTCTATATGAAATATAAATATCACTTCTTACATGATTTACAAAATAAAAAACATTTTCATAATAATCATTCATATTATTTTCACTATGAAGTGATATATTTATTTGTCTTACACAAGGACTTTCATTTATTATATCTAAATTCTTTTTAAGAAATGTCCCATTAGTTGTTATATTAACTTTTTTTTCATGTGAGGAACAAATAGATAGTATCTCTTTTAGTTTAGTATGTAAAAGTGGTTCTCCCCCAACATGAAGATAAATATAATCTGTTAAATTATCTATTTTATCCAAAACTTTAGAAAAAGATGTAACTGACATTTCCTTTTTTATTCTGTTACTTTTAATACAAAAGGAACAATTAAGATTACATATATTTGTAATTTCAATATATATTTTTTTAAACTTCATCTTCTATTTCCTTATCTATTAAATATACAGGTTTAAATGTTTGTCTATAAAGTTTAGTTTTACCATATTTATATAACGCTTCAATATGTTCTTTTGTTGGATAACCCTTATTTTTTTTATAATCATAAAAAGGATATTTTTTATCCAGTTCATACATTATACTGTCCCTATAAACTTTAGCAATAACAGAAGCTGCTGATATTGATAAACTTTTTAAATCTCCCTTTATAATAGAAGTTGTTGGTATATCAATATCAAGGTGCATAGCATCAATTAAAACATGTTCTGGTTTAATGTTTAATTTATTTATTGCCATAATCATTGCCATTTTAGTTGCTTCATATATATTAACTTCATCTATCACTTCATTTGAAACCTCACCAATAGCGTAAGCTAAAGCATTTTCTTTTATAAGCTTATCATATTCATTTCTTTTCTTCTCGCTTAGTTTTTTACTATCAGTTAAACCATCCAGTTTAAAATTAATAGGCAATATAACAGCTGCTGCAACAACAGGCCCAACAAGTGGTCCCCTTCCAACTTCATCAACACCACAAATATATTTTATTCCTCCATCAATAAGTTCATTTTCATATTTATAATTACCATATTTTTTTAATTCTTCTTCTAATTTTTTCTTTTTTAAATTATCCATAAAAACTACATCCTATCAAATGTTATATTTTTTATCTTACCTTGTTTTAAATCATTAATTACTAAATCAGTAACTCTATCATAATTTATAAGACCACCACGTTCTAAAAAGCCATATTTTTTTCCAATTATATCATATACTGATACTATATCACTTACATCATCTACATTATATCTTTCTTTTAATATGTCTTTATAATATTTATACAAGGTATTTATTATATACAAACATATATCTTCTTTTATTAATATTTCTTCTTTTATAGCAGTTGTTGCAGCAAGATTATATGCTACTGTATCTTGTTCTAATTTAGGCCATAAAATACCTGGAGAATCAAGTAACTCTATATTTTTTAAAACCCTTATCCAGTTTAGATTCTTAGTAACACCTGGCATATTTTTAGAACTAGCTACTTTTTTACCTACTATTTTATTAATTAATGTTGATTTACCTACATTAGGTATTCCAATAACAAGAGCCCTTATATTTTTCTTTGTTATACCTTTATTTTGTAACTTTTCATATTTTTCTTTTAGTAATTCATTACTTACATCATAAAGATCATCAAATTTGGTCTTTGTATTTAAATCATACTTAAGTACTCTATAACCTTTGTCTTCATAAAATTTAACAAACTTTTCTGTTTCACTTTTATCACACAAATCATACTTTGTCATAATTAAAATACGTGGTTTATTACCTATAATATCATCAATATCTTGTATTTTAGAACTAAAAGGTATTCTTGCATCAATAACTTCATATATAATGTCTATTAAATTTATATTTTCTTTTATAAGTCTTTTTGTTTTTGCCATATGACCTGGATACCAGTTGATACTCGTAGATGGTAAACTTTTTGTATTTTCGTTCATTTTTTTATTTTTTCTCATTTCTCTTTTTTGGTACATATCCATTATTTATCACTTCCATTCTCTATCATTCTTGTTTCATTTAAAAAATTGTCAAAGTCTGATTTATATAATTTATCTTGTTTAACTTTAAATTTATCATACTCTTTATAAGCTAATTCTTTTGCTACACTTGCCGATATTTTCCCTGCACTGTGTAATATTTCTTTACCATTAAATTGCAAAAATGCATTCAATTTTTCTATCCAATCTTTCATAGTCATCGCATTATGATTTTCTGCTTGTAATTCTGCATAGTCTAAATACATTGTTACTATTCTATTCAAATCTTTTAATTCCTTTTCATTTAAATAGTTTTTTGCAATGTCCACATCATATTTATAGATTGGTCCATCAGGAGAATTTTTCCAATTGGTTAATCCCATATTCTCTTTTTCTGAATCAACTCTGTTATATATTATTTCAGCTGCAGTATTACCAGTTGTTGCATAATGTAATTTATTTTGAACTGTTTTAAAAAATTCTTTTGTTATTTCTGAATCTTTATCATAATCAACACTACAAGAAGAATATATATCGGTTATTTTTTGATAAAATCTTCTCTCGCTTGAACGAATGTTTCTAATTCTTTCAAGTGTTTCTTCAAAATAATCCTCGCCAAATATGTAATTAGGATTTTTTAATCTTTCATCATCCATAACTACACCTTTTATCATATATTCTTTTAATATTTTAGTAGCCCAAATTCTAAAGTTGGTTGCTTTTTTTGAATTTACTCTATATCCAACTGCAATAATCATATCAAGGTTATATATCTTTACAGGTTTTTTAGAATTATCAACGTCGGTTTTTCCGACGGTATTATTTTCATCAAGTTCACCACTATTTAATATATTATTAATATGTTCTGTTATTGTGCTTCTTCCTACACCAAACAATTCTGCAATTAAATTTTGAGTAAGCCATATGTCATTTTTTATTAACATTACACTAACCTTAATATCATTGTTTGAATCTCTATATATTAAAAAGTCATGATTCGTTATTTGTAAGTTTTTATTGTCCATTTATTATTCTCCTTTCTTTTAAATTTTTTATTTAATATCAATTTTAATATTTTTATTCTTATCAATATAAATACATTTTACTTTATTTTCTAATTCTAATCTAGTAATATTAGATAAATTTAATTTTTCATTTATAGTTTCAATTAGCTTATTTTCACTAATAGATTTATTATTTTCACAAGTTTTATTTCTATAGTAGTTAGAGCAATAGTAATAAACTCTTTCTTTTGAAGTTCGTTTTATCATATTACCACCACAACATTTGCACTTTAAAAAGCCAGATAAAATACCTATACTTCCATCTTTATTTACTTTAGCTTGTCTATTTAAAATATCTTGCACTTTATCAAATTTTTCTTTACTTATAATTGCTTCGTGATGATTAGGAGTTATAATCCAATTTTCCTTTTCTAATTGAATTTGTTTGTTAACTCTATAATTTAATTTTCTTCTCTTGCCCTGAAGTAATGTTCCTGTATAATTTTCGTTTTTCAATATTGTGTTTACCATTTCAGGATTCCATTTTTTCATAACTGATACATCTTCATTCATATTATCTAAAATATCTTCTCTATATCTTAATTTTTTTTTAAATATCATCAGCAATTTCGCCGTTATATAATCCTTTATATCCAGCATTATAAAATTCTGCCATATTTTTAACACCAGCTGCTGAAGCAACTTTTTGAAGAGTATAGTTACCTTGTCTTGTTAATTTTCTTTGATAAAATCTTTTTTCATCGTCCGATAAAGAATCATATTCTTGTTCAGTTATTTCTTGTTTTCTTGTTTGAATAGCAAAATATGTTTGTCATAAGGCAACAACTTCTTTACTTGGATCAGCATTTTGAACTATCAAATAACATATGTATCTTGATAATTTATAATCTTGTATATTAGCAATAGCATTATTGTTTCTTTTTGACAACTTGTTGACCTCAACAAGTTGTTCATCTATATTAAACCCAGAATTTTTACAAGCATCTTTTGCTTTATTTAAAACCTTTAAGAAGTTTCTCCAGTCTTTATACTCTAAAACTTTTGAGAGTTCTCTAGCATACCAATATTCATTTTCATATTCATCCATATGTTTAATATTTTCAAAAATATTATTAGTATATCTATCTACAATTTTCTTCATTACTACCTCCTTATTTATTGCTTCATATAAAAGTTTCCCATAAGTCGTTATTACCTCTATTTTATTTAAAATAACTATCATTTTCCAGTTATAAAATGTAAAAAGGAATAAGACTAAAAGACTTTATTTATAAGGCTTCATAGGAAGTTTCCCATAAGTAGGTTTATACCAGTTAATATTCATTTGATTTTGTGTTTCTTTTTTATTTTCACTATTTTTCATTTTTTGTCTTTTTTTTCTTTTTTGATACATTTCCATTTAAAGCACTTCCTTATTCATTATCATTACTTTCATTTAAATATTTATTATAAAATTCATCCATTGAAGAAATGTATTTTTGATCTTGTATAACCCTAAATTTTTCATATTCTTTTTCAGCTTTTTCTACTGCTTCTTTATGGGATATACCGCCACTATTATTTAATACTTCTTTTCTTCTAAACTTTAATAAATCATCAGTAGCATTTATCCAATCTTTCATTGTCATAACATGTCTTTGTTTTGCTTCATCTTCAGCAAATACTAAAAATATATTTGTTAAATCTTTTAAATTATTCATTTCTTCTTCGCTTAAATAATTTTTTGCAATAACTACATCATATTTATATATTAAACCATCAGGAGAATTTTTCCAATTAGTTAGTCCCATATGTTCTTTTTTTGAATTTACTCTTTTATATATTAATTCAGCAGCAGTATGTCCACTTATAGCATAATGCAACTTATTTTGAACTATTTTAAAAAAAGTGTACGCCTCTTCTGACTTTGGATTATAATCAGTTGAAGTAGTAATAAATAAATCAGTAATTTTTTGGTATGCCATTCTTTCGCTAACTCTAATTGTTTTGATACGTTCTAATAATTCATTAAAATATTTTGTATCATATTTATTTCCATTTATAAAACGTTCATCATTTAATGCAAAACCTTTAGTCATATATTCTTTTAATATTTTTGTTGCCCATATTCTAAATTCTGTTGCTTTTTTAGAATTAATTCTATAACCCACAGCAATTATAGCATCAAGACTATAAACTTCAGTATTATAATTTTTTCCGTCAGTTGCAGTTATTTCCGTTTTGGAAACAACTGAATTTTTATCTAATTCATTTTCTTCAAATATATTTTTTAAATGTTTTGATATTGCTGGTACACCAACATTGAAAACTTTTGACATACCTTTTTGTGATAACCATAAAGTTTCATCTTTATAAATAGCATCTACTATGATATTTCCTTCACTATTTTTATATATAATTAATTTATTATCTTCCATTAATAATCCCCTTTCCTTTAATTTTTCATAAGTCATACACTTATCAATTTAAATTAAAATTTATTAAAAAATGTCCCAAATGTAAAAAACATTTAGTAAAAATTCCTTTTATTTTCAAGGATTTAATAGTGTTTTTTTATAACTCCCCACTTAACAGTTGATTTCCGTTGATGGTAAACTTTTTGTATTTTCGTTCATTTTTTTATTTTTTCTCATTTCTCTTTTTTGATACATATCCATTATTTATCACTTCCATTCTCTATCATTCTTGTTTCATTTAAAAAATTATCAAAGTCTGATTTATATAATTTATCTTGTTTAACTTTAAATTTATCATACTCTTTATAAGCTAATTCTTTTGCAACACTAACCGATATTTTCCCTCGCATTGTGTAATATTTTTTTACCATTAAATTGCAAAAATGCATTCAATGTCAACATCGTATTTATAGATTGGTCCATCAAGAGAATTTTTCCAATTGGTTAGTCCTATATGTTCTTTTTCTAAATTTACTCTTTTATATATTAATTCAGCAGTAGTATGTCCACTTATAGCATAATGTAATTTATTTTTAACTGTTTTAAAAAATTCTTTTGTTATTTCTAAATCTTTATCATAATCAACACTACAAGAAGAATATATATCGGTTATTTTTTGATAAAATCTTTTTTCATCATCTAATAATGAATCATATTCTTGCTCTATTATTTCTTTTTTTTAAAATTTTACCAGTATAAATATTACCAATACTACTTAAATATAATTTCACAACTAAAACTATTTTTTATTTACAAAAAAATTATTAAAGGCAAATGATATAATTTTTTTAAAAATAGTACACCCTATATTAAATACACAAAACAAAGTAATTTTTAAATAAAATATTTTTTGTAAAAATCTTATAAATAAAAATTTAAATTTTAATTTTTTTAAAAACTTTTCATAAATTTTATTATTTTTATTTTTTATTGCCAGACTTACATACCTTCCTGTTGTTAAAGCATATCTAAGTCCTGACAATGTTAAAGGATCACAAGCACCAACAGCATCCCCAACTAAAAAAACATTATTATTAATAACTCCATTTTTTATTCCAATAGGAGTAAATGCACCCCTTAAATTTTCTTTAAAATAAGGAAGTTTAAGAGAAGTTAAAAACTCTTTCATTTTATCATTATAATTAACATTTTTATCAAAAACATCAGTAAAACCAACATTAACTATATTATTATATGAGCTTACCCAAGCATAACCATTCTTTGTTATACCAAAATGTATATCTATCTTATTAGGCATTTCATATGGAAAAACAACTTGCATAGCTATATTTTTGGCTTTTTCTTGCTTATATTTTTCACTATAACCACAACTTCCATCTGCAAAAACTAAGCAATCATAAAACACCTTATAACCATTACTTAAAATAACATTATTTTTATTTACTTGATGTTCTTTTATTGTTACACCATCAAATACCTTAACACCCTTACTTCTTAAAAGTTTATAAAAATTAAAATCAAGTTCCACTCTATCAATATTTTTATTAGTATACAAAAACTTATTTTTTATATTTTGTCTCATCTTTAATTTGTAATATATATTAAAATCCTTTATTAAAGAATAATTACATGTTCCAAACTTTAATCCAAGTTTCTCATACTCTCTCTTAGTTTTAGAAGTAATATACCCAGCACAACATTTATATCTTGGAATTTTATACTTTTCTATAATTAAAATATCATTAATTCCATTATTTATAAGATTTAATGCAGTACTTATACCACTTGGTCCACATCCAATAATAACAACTTTATATTTTTTCTTCATGATAATAACCTCTCTTAAGATAGAACTTGTAAAAGGAAACCTACCCTATTTCCCTTTGCAGTATTAATATACCAAATGAAATAAAATAAGTCAAGCATAAATCGTACATTTGTTTGTGTTTCTTTAAAATGTTCTTTTTTATAAAAAACAATTTTTATAATTTTCAAAATCCTAAGCCCCACTATAAATATATAATAATAATATATACATATAAACCTATAATAATGCTAAAACAAAAAGATTAACCTATCTATATATTTATTTTAGATTAATCTTTATCATATTCTATCTTAAATTTGTTTTATCTTTAAAATACTCTGGTACTTCTGCTTTTTTAAAATATTTTTCTTTCCAAGTATGTTCTTCAAAATTACCACCTATAGGTTTTACAGTAATAGTTTTATTTGCTTCATCTTTATTAGTTACAAAACCATATAAAACTTCATCAGACATATCTTGTAAATTAAGTTCTTCAACTGGTTCTACATAATCTCCAATATTTATTACATCTTTATTTTCCATAAGATTTACCTCCCTATATATATAATATTACAATTTCCCAAATTTAGCAAATGGAAATAATACAAAACTTGCATGTCCTAATATATCTTTCTTTGGAAAACAACCAAAATATCTACTATCAAGCGAATCACCTCTATTATCTCCCATAACAAAATAGCACTCATCAGGAATTTTACCTTCATAAGTAAAATCTTTAGTTACTTCATCTAAATAATCTTCTTCTATCATTTTATCATTAATATATAAAATGCCATTTTCATATTTTAATGTTTCCCCAGGTAATCCAATAACTCTTTTTATAATTCTTTCTCCATGTGCTTTAACAACAACTATATCAAATCTTTTTATATCACTAAATCTATACTCAAACTTATTAAGTAAAAGTATTTCTCCGTTTTTCAAAGTATTTGCCATACTACTTCCCGATACTCTAACTGGTGTTACAACATAAGTTCTCATAAGAATTATAAATAATATAATTAATAAATAAGTTACAGCTTCTTTTTTATTTTCTTTATTCATAATAATATTTAAAAAGGACAACTTAAGCTGTCTTATTTTGTCCTCTTTCTTTTGTTCTATATTGACCTTTATAATCTTTTAAGAAATTCATCTTAGCACGTCTTGCTTTTCCTTTTCTTATAACAACTATATTTGCTATTTTTGGAGAATGTACTGGGAATATTCTTTCAATTCCAACACCATAAGATTCTTTTCTAACTGTAAAAGTCTCACTTAAACCGCTACCACGGCGACCTACGACTACTCCTTCATAAGCTTGAATACGTTCTTTTTTACCTTCAATTATCTTATAATCAACACGAACTGTATTACCAACTCTAAAATCAGGAATATCGTTTCTTAATTGTTTAGCTGATATTCTATCAACCTTATTCATAAAACTCACCTCTATATATATTAATCAATCATGAATAGTAAAAGTCTCTCAGCGGATTGACATCACCAATTATAGCATAACATTTTATATAATGCAAGAAATATTTATCTACCCTTACCCTTTTTTGTGGTTTTTAAGCTATTTAACTCCTTCATTTTTAAAATATTTCTTCTAAGTTTAACCTCTTGTTCTATAATATCAAGTTTCTTTTTTAAAGTTTTATACTTTTCAGCTTTCATATATTCTTTATATTTACTATCAATAAGTTGTCTAAACTTTTCTATCTCATTTAATACAAACCCAAGATTAGTATCCCCATCTCCATCTGTATCATTATATAAAGTAGTTAATAATTTAACTATTCTTTCAAGCTGTTTATTACACTTTTTATCAATTAATTTTTCAATTAAAGATGGATTTATAACAACAACCTTAGACACATTTATCATATCACTATCTATCTTTTTATTTTTAGGACTAAATGATACCCCATTTATATTTTCATACTCTAAATACGTAATCGCACCACTTATCTGTTCTTTTGTTACAATAAATTTTTTTACTGTGCCCATATAAAACCTCCATAACTATTTATTATACTTTTCTTTTGTTATTCTCTCTCTTTCGCTTTGTCTATATTCCTCTATTTTTTTATGGTCTCCACTTAAAAGTACATCTGGAACCATCATGCCATTAAAACATCTTGGTTTTGTATATACCGGATAATCCAAAAATTCATCATCAAACGACTCATATAAAAGTGAATCATTTGATATAGCACCATCTATTAATCTTACAACAGAATCACAAATAGCCATCGCAGGAACCTCTCCTCCAGTTAAAATATAATCTCCAATAGAAATACGTTCATCTGCAAAATTTTTTACTCTTTCATCAAAGCCCTCATAATGACCGCAAATAATAATTAAATGTTTGTAAGTTTTAAACCTTTTTGCAATACTTTGATTATAAGTTACACCTTCTGGAGTTAAAATAATAATATGACTATCATCTGTTTTTATGCTTAAAAGACAATCATATATAGGTTGACAACTTAAAACCATACCAGCTCCACCACCAAAAGGTGTATCATCAACCTTTTTATGAGGATCTTTTGAATACTCCCTAAAATCATATATATTTATAGAAACAATATTTTTATCTATTGCCCTTTTAATAATAGAAGTATTTAAAAAACCATCAAACATATCAGGAAATAAAGTTAAAATATCAATTTTCATAAATAACACCTCAATAACTTAAAAACCTTGCCATAACATTTCTACTTGGATTATATCTTACATAACTTAAAAAATTATCATTAACATCTTTATATATATCTTTTATAACCTTACCATAATTTAAAGAATAATTATTAGGAACAACTAAATTTGTAATCTTACCATCATTAAATTCAAAATAAGAAGAAGAAACATCTTTAGTTATAATATTTATAACACTCCACTCTACTACTCCTATACTATTTACTAAATATAAAAGTGATTCAAAAAATATCTTATCACGATATGAACTATTAGTCATAGTATTTAATACATCAATATTCTTATTAAAACTATTTTTATCACCAGTAGGACACATATTATTTCCAAGTAACAAATTAAATTTATTATAATAATAACTATTTAAATTATCAAATATCATACCTATTTGATCACCACTTGATTTACTAAAAAAATCATTTTCTAATAATTTTAAAACTAATTCTTTTTTAATATTCATAAACCAAGTTCTCCTGCATTTACAATAAATATAATTTTTTTATCTTTATCTATACTACTAACAAAATGACTATTATACGGAATATATATATGTTCTAACTTAATTAATATATTATTTGAACCAGCATCAACAATATCAGTAACTTTACCAATATATTTTTTATCATAATAAACATCCATACCTATTAAATCCTCATCTAAATATTTATCACTTAAATAAGTACTATTTTTATCTATATATACACTCTTACCAATATATTTAAGTACTACATTTATATCATCAAAATTATTAATAGTTACCATATCAAACCCCTTATGAGGTCTATAAGATGTTATTTTATAAGGCTCTTTATCTATATATATAATATTATTCTTTTTAAATACTAAATCCTTATATTTAAAATAAGACTTAATCTTTAACTCACCCTTTATCCCATGAGTACTTGTTATTTTACCAACATAAACATATTCCATAATAATTCCTACCTATAAACTAATTATACAATAAAATATATAAAAGTAAAAGAAAAACATCTAAAATTAATACCTAAATACTAATTTAGATGCTTATCTTTATTATCCTTATTACCATTATTTATGCTATTTAACAATGTATGGGTCATCAGCTGTACCTATGCCTGCCACTATGGTGTCTGGTTTTAGAGAAATCACCGGAGAAACAATAAAAGAAGGATTTGATGTACTTACTGTATATATCATAGAACCATTTATCCAAACACGTGGAATATCACTAAATCCACCAGTACTTAATAATAAGTAATCTTTATTGCTTTTGATATATGCGCTATAATTACTACCAATATGATTGGGATAATTTCCTGCATGAATTATCTCGTCATATGTTAGTAATCCTATCTTTGCTTTTAATGTTCCATAACCATTTGCATCAATACTACACTTAAAATTTGATGTATAATTAGAATATAATGGTACTGTTACATTTCCAGCAACCGCCTCATTACTTTGCCATGCAACTTTAAATTGTTCGCAAAATTCTGTATCTGCTATATATTTTTCATAACTTTTTAGTTTTTCATCATACCATGTATCAACTACATGTTTTATGCCACCTTCTACATCACTATTACTATAATACATATAGGTATAATTATCTCCATTTGGATTAAATTCATATGTTGTATCATTATTTATTCCTCCACTTAATAACACCCTGATACTACCATCTTCATTTATTCTTACTATTTTCCAGCTAAATCCAGCAAACATTAAATTATTATTGGTTACTTCCCCTCTATAATAATATGTTGGTCTTCCATCATTTGTATCTGTTGATACATATAGTCCAGATGTATCATTTGCATCATTATATGTCTTACTTAGATTTGGAGTCAAGGAAAGAACATTACTATTATTCGTGCCTAATATTAGTTGTTTTAAAGATAGTTTTTCTACTTTTATACTTTCTGTAGTTCCATAGCCTTTTATTTTAAATTTAAATGTTTCACTTGTTGAAGAAACATTTGTTGTTATCCATTTACTATTATATGCCTGCCCTTCACACATTTCTTTTGTTATTAAACATCCACCATTTACATATTTGCCTCCATGAAGAATGCAATTTTCCTCATTCGTTCTTTCATCTAAGCATCCATCATTAGTCCATTTCATGTTTTTTTCAACACACCCCTGTTGATTAAAACCATAACAATATCCATCATCATCTGTTGGCAACTTATAATTCTCATCTATCCATGCTTTTAATGTATATGTATGTACTTCACTTCCACTTATTATATCTGTTAATAAAACATGACTATCCATAATATTTTCTATATAAAGTGGCTTAAAACTAGATATTAGTTCCCCTTTATTTTCTGTAAAGCCTGTTGCTACATTATTACCTTTTTTTAAATATATTTTTATATAGTCTTGTGTTAATGTGTTTCCTTCTTGTATATCTGTTATACCTAAAGCATAATTTACCTTAGTATCTCCTGTTATATCACTTGTAACAGTAAATGTCATTTGTGAATTAGTATCAGTATTTGCTAAGCCTTCACTATCTGTTTCTGGGTACCTATTTTGAATACTAATATTATTCACATCATTAAATGTAATTACTATATGTCCTGTTTGTATTACATTTTCCTTTGTTCCACTGCCAGTAAATGTATACATAGCATATGAAAGTCCAACCGTTATTATTAAAAGAAGTATTACAAATATTACTGGTATTATATACCTTTTAGTTTGTGATACCCCCCCCCCCAACTGTAAACATTTGTTTCATAAAACATCCTTCTTTCTTATTTTACATATTTATTGTAACAAAATGCGTTATATATTTCAAGTGTCTTTTTAAAATAAAAAGTGAAAAAAAATTAAAAAAGCATAAAACATCTTTTAAATCACATAATATATAAAGAAAGGAATATTTTTTATGAAACTTAAAAAAATTATTATTAATACAGTTATCATCTTTTTATTTGGTTTTATATTCCATAATCTATTTAAATATTTACCCATCTTTCCTGTAAGTATTATATCTCCAGTTAATGAATCAATATTTGAACATATGAAAATGATTTACACATCATACATCTTCTTTATACTATTTATCTATTTATTTTATAAGAAAAAACCAAATAACTATATTTTAAGTAATACTTTATCCTCTATAATAAATATAATAATATTTCTAATTTTATATTTACCAGTATATAAACTCTTTGGTGAAAATCTTATAATAACTCTAATTCTTTATTTTATAAGTATTTTTATAACAAGTTTTATAAAAGAAAAAATAGAAAATAAAAAAGATAATAGAAAATTAAATCTACTATCTATAATAATCATAGTATTTATATATATAATATTTGGAATTTTAACCTATTTCCCTATTAAAGTATCTTTCTTTATGGACCCTTTAAATAATACTTATGGTATATATAAAGTTAAATAAGTGATTTTCTAGTTTTAAAATCAGTTTTATATAAAGAATAATATTTTAAATTACAATCATCTATTATCTTTATAAAGCCAAGTCCCTCTATAACTAAATCATGATAATGTAAAACTTTTATATCTTTTAAAGGTACTTCTTCTAAAGATGTTGTTTTAACCTTTCTAATCTTTATTTTATTTGACATAAATAAAGTAAAACTATTTTTATAATCTTCGTTATAATCTATTCTTATAAAATCCCCAATTAAAATTGTTTGTCCTTTAAATATTCTAAAAGTTATAGGTTTTATTTCCTCTTTACAAGATACCATTTTTATCATATTACTATCTAAATCATTTAAAATGTTATTTTTTGATACAACACCTGGAGTATCTATTATTTTATAATCTCTAAAATTAATAACTATTTCTTTTAATGTTGTCTGGGGAAGTGGTGATGTTGTTATTACATTATCATCTAAAGTAATACTATAATCACTAATTATTTTATTTATTAAAGTTGATTTACCAGCATTAGTTGCCCCAACAAAATAGACTTTATCATCTACTCTATATTTTTCTATAGTACTAATGAGATTATCAATATTAAAATTCTTTTTAGCACTTACAATAACATAGTCTAAAAACTTACCTTCATTTTTAAAATAATCTAGTATTTTTTCATTTCTTATAGATAAAGGTAATACATCTCTTTTATTTATAACAAGAATACAAGGATTATTTTTTAAATAATCTAATATCCCATAAAAATCATTTTGAAAACTTAAAATATCTATAACAAATAAAACTAAAGACTTACTATTATTAATATCTTGTAAAAGATTTATATATTCTTTATTATTTTGAGGAACTATCATATATTCTCCATAATTTCTCATTCTAAAACATCTTTTACAATAAGTATTAGTTAAATTATCTGTATACCCTATAAGCATAGGATTATTATCTTGAAGTATACTACCACATCCTAAACATTTCTTATTCATAATAATTACCTCTTTTAAATACTTTATCCTCTTTTAATCTATTAAATTTAGTAAATATATTCTCTTTACTTCCTAACGGATCTATTAAACAACTATAAAATCCATTTTTATATGCTCCCTTTATATCTGTATATATTTGATCTCCTATAACACATACTTCATTTCTTTTACATTTACATTTTTTTAAAGCTTTATTAAAACCAAAAGCAAATGGTTTTAAAGAAACAAGTACAAAATCTATATTAAGGGGAGATAATATTTTATTTAAACGTTTAAAATTAATAGAATTAGAAACAACATAAACTTTAAAATCTTTATTTAATTTATTAAGCATTTCTTTAGTTTCATAGTCTATATCACTACTATTATTTTTAATTAAAGTATTATCAAAATCAAAAAACAAAGCCTTAATACCCATTTTTTTTAAGGTTTCATAATTTATATCTAAAATATTTTTTTTATACATTAATGGTTTATACATATAATATCTATCACCCTTTTTATAATATCATAAAATTTAAAAAAAATTAATAATTTAAAGTTACTAATTTTTTATTTATCTTCTTTTATGTACTTTTTCTTCATATTCAATAAAGGCTTGTTGCTCTTTATAAAACTTTTCTCTTTCTTTTTCTTGTTTTAAAAGTTCAAACTCTTCATTACTTATTAAATCTTCATCATATATTTCATCTTTATTTTCCTCTATTGCTTCTTTTAGATATGTATATAATGATTTTCTATTCTTTTTAGTTTGTTTCTTTTCTTTAAGAAATACTTTAGATTCCATTGAAATATCATTTACAACATCAAATAAAGGTTTTTTTATAGTTTCATAACAACATCCCATCTTTGACATTACAAAATTATTTATATATCTTATAGCAACAAGCATACTTTCACAGTCAAGATATGGCATAAATGGTAAAATACTAGATTTTTCATCTATATCCATCTCTTTTTTTATATCAAAACTTGACTTGCCATAAACATTTTTAAAATAAAGATTATATATAAGATAGCTTGCTAAATTACGATATTTATAAACTCCCTCTACTCTTTTTAATGAAAATGACAATTTATTCATTGCTTTTTTTATATCATTTACTATTTTACTATTTTCCATTAATATATCCTTTTCTTTCCCTTATTAAATTTTTATTATCTAAATCAAGTTTTCTATTTTGGGATTTAACTTCTTGTAATTTTTCCCTAAGTATTCTATTTTTTTCCTTTAATTCTTTTATTTCTAGTGATTTATCACTTTTAAGTTCCTTAATACGTCTTTTTTCTAAATCTATTTTTAAAAACTCAATAGGTTCCATATTATAGTTATTTATAAAATGTGTTTTAGCTCTTTCTCCAATATGTTCTGCTAAAGCAATAAATTTAGAAAGGTCATAACCATCTATATTTAAAAGTCCTTGATAAAGCTTACTTAACATTGATTTATAATAATGAAGTTCAGTTGTTGTTAAAGTACTAATTAAGTAACCTTTTGGAACTTTATATCCTAATGACTTAATATAATTTGTCATATCCTTTACATTATAACCATAAAATGATTCATTAAGTTTACCAATAACTTTATTATAAACCATAAAATCTTCTTCTGTTAAAATGCCATAATAACCAAGCCTTGTAAAATACTTATTTAAAAGTCCCCTTATCTTTAATTTTAATTCCTGTATTCTTATTTGAAATACAACTTGCACCTCATCTTCATATGAATAATACATAAAATTACCCCCCAAAAGTAATAAATTTATGACCCTATTATAACATAAAATTACTTTTTTGTAAAATAAATACGCCATAATTCTTTTATAATTTCATCAAATATAATACATAATGGTACTGCTATTATAATACCTAAAATATTAAATAAAGATGACGATATAATAATTGCTATAAGTATTTTAATTTGACTTATTTTTATATTCTTATTATATATTTTAGGATCTATTAAATAACTATCTATAATAGGACATAATATTATAACAAGTGCTGATAAAATAAATAATTTTTTTGATACATAAATACCTGTTATAAGAGCAATTATATTAGTTAATATTGCCCCAAACATAGGAATAAATGTTGTAATACCTGCTAAATAACCTATAAGTAAATAATAAGGATGTCCTATAAAAAAATATATTAATGTATATTCTATCATTTCAATTAAAGTAATTATAAATATTGATTTTAAATAACTAGTAAGTTTATAATCAATATTTTTTAAAATATTATAAACTGTTTGTTTTTTATACACTATCTTTAATATAAATTTTTTTATACTCTCCATATTAAATAAAAAATATATAGATAATATAATAATAAGTATTATATTACTAAAAGTATTTAAAGAAGATTTAATTAATGTAATACCATTATTAGTTAATATACTAAGTATTTTATTTAAAATACCAACAAGATAACTATTAATACTTTCTATTTTTATAATATCTTTTAATAAAGGTATTAAATAGTTTATTAATTCTATACCATTTTTTATTAAAAGAGGAAATGATAATATTATAATAGATATTAAAATAAGAAAAAATATTACTAAAACAATTACTTTTTTTAATGTATGCCCTCCTTTAAAATTAATAAGTGGTATAAGTGAATTAAATACATATGCTAAAACAAAGGCTATTATAACGGGAGATAATGCTTGTTTTAAAATGTTATATAAATTAATCCATACATCTTTTGTTATCATAATAAAAAAGATGATTATAGTTATTAAAGTAAAATTAACTAATTTATAATTAATTTTATTTATAACAACCATCACCTTTCTATCATTATAGTAATTGGTCCGTCATTTATTAAGGATACTTTCATATCACTTCTAAAAATTCCTACACTTACTTTATCATGTAATTTTTCTTTTAGTTTTTGATTAAATATATCATATAAATTAGAAGCTTCTTCATGATTTAAGGCATTAACATAACTTGGTCTATTACCTTTTTTAGTATCTCCATATAAAGTAAACTGAGAAACTGAAAGCACTTCATAATTTTTATCTATAACTGACAAATTCATAACACCATTACTATCATCAAATATACGTAAATTAATTATTTTATTTACAATATATTCTATGTCATCTATAGTATCATTATGAGTAAACCCTATAAACACTAAAAGTCCATTATCTATTTTGCTAACTAATTTTTCATTAACAACAACACTTGCTTTTATAACTCTTTGTACTAATGCTCTCATAAATCAAGGTTTCTTTCTACATCTTTTACATATTTTATATGGGATAATGAAATAATTAGTTTTTCAAGTTCATCCCTATCTTTTACAAGTACTAAAACTTGATATATATATGATGGTACTTTTGATATTATATTGATACTTTCTGCCGTTATATTATTTAAAGTAACACACCCTATAATATCGTTTATTAAATTATTAGTAGTTGTTGTTGTAACAAGTAATTTTGAATAATATTTATTAGTACATATAGTATTAAAGTATGCCTTTATAACTCTTGATGAATCCTTAACTGATGGGCAAACACTTCTATGAATACTTATACCATTTGTTTTAGTAATGTAACCAATTATTTTATCACCTGGTAATGGAAGACAACAATTTGCAATATGAGTCTTTATATTATCTTCATTACCAACAATTATATCATATGATGAATCTTTATAATTTATAGGTTTTAAAAGCTTTCCATCTGTATTTTCTTCTTGTTTTACCTCTTCTTTTCCTATAACACTTTTAGGAGAATATTTACCCTGTCCTACATATAAGTATAATTCATCTATATCTTTTACATTAAATAAAGTAAGCTTCTTATCTAAAGCATCTTTATCAAAAAAAGTATTAAATGGTATCTTTTCTCTTCTTAATTCTTCCAAAATCATGTTTTTACCATCTTCAATATAATTTATTGTAGCCTTTTTATTAAAGAAACTTTTTATTTTATTTTTAGCCTGCGTTGTTTTAACAAAGTTTAACCATTCATAAGATGGTCCTACTTGATTTTTATTAGTTGTTATTCTTACAATATCACTATTATTTAATTTATGATTTAATGGTACAATACAATCATTTACAATAGCCCCCGTTGTTTTATCTCCAACATCACTATGTATTCTATAAGCAAAATCAATAGGTGTTGCTCCTTTAGGAAGCTCTATTACATCTCCTTTTGGAGTATATACATATATATTGTTATTTAGAACTTCATTTTTAACACTATCAACAAATTCATTAGTAGTAAGTTTTTCTTTATTAAGTTCAATAATTGATTTATAAAATTGTAACTTTTGTTCTGTTATATTTTGCATCTCAACTGCAGCATTTTTTCCTTCTTTATAAGCCCAGTGTGATGCTATACCATTTTCTGCAACATCATCCATTTTATATGTTCTTATTTGTATTTCAAAAAGATTACCCTCAATACCAAAAACAGTTGTATGAAGTGTTTGATAAAGATTAGTTTTAGGATTAGCAATATAATCTTTAAATCTTTTAGGAACCGGTTTAAACTTTGAGTGAATAATACCTAAAGCAAGATAACATTCTTGTTCTTTAGAAACAAGTATTCTAATTGCTAAAAGATCATATATTTCATTAAATGTTTTTCCTTTATCAAGTTTTCTATAAATACTATAAATACTTTTAGCACGTCCTTTTATTTCATGTTTAATACCATTTTTATTTAAAAGATTAGAAACTTCTGCCATCATATCATTTACTAAAGTATCTCTTTCTTTATTTAAAGATAAAAGTTTAGCTTCAATAGAGGAATATGCATCAGGTTTTAAATATTTTAGTGATAAATCTTCTAATTCCTGTTTTATTTTATTCATACCAAGTCTATGAGCAATAGGAGCAAGTATTTCAAGTGTTTCTTTAGCTTTTTGCTTTTGTTTTGACAAAGGTTTAACAGAAAGTGTTCTCATATTATGTAATCTATCGGCAAGTTTTATTATTATAACCCTAACATCACAACTCATACCAACAATTATCTTTTTATAATATGATGTTAAATAATCATTTTCAGTTGATATATTTAAACTATTAATTTTTGTTACACCATCAACAAGTTTTAATACTTCTTCCCCAAATTCTTCTTTTATTTCTTCTTTTGTAGTTTCAGTATCTTCCAAAGTATCATGTAAAAGTCCTGCAATTATAGTTTCTTTATCAGCTTTAATACTAGTTAAAATAATAGCAACATTTAAAGGATGAGTTATATATTCTTCATTTGTTAATCTTTTTTGTCCTTTATGTTTATTATCAGCGAAAATGTATGCCCTTTTTATATCACAAAGCATCTCACTTGGTAAATATTTTAAAACTTCTCCCTCTAACTTTTTATATAATTCTTCTTTTTCCATAAAATTCTCCTATAGCAAAAATAATAATATTACAAGTAAAATACCAATTATTATACCGATATAATTATATTTATTATTACCTTCATGTACTATTTCCTCTAATATTTCTATTAAAGAAATGTATAAAATCATACCCATAGTAACACATATTAAAATACCAAGATAAATATTTGTTAATGTAAATAAATGAACGAATATTCCTCCCATAAGTGTTGATAAAATAAGTAAAATTAAAACTATTAAATTTTTACCCTTTACCTTGCCATTTAAAGATAAAACAATCGTAAGTGCAAAAGGAACATTATGAATAACAGTTGCTAAAAACATAATAAATCCTGATTTTACACTACTAAGTGTTATAGTATAAAGTCCAGCACCCTCGACAAAATTATGAATAATTAAAGCAATAGAAGTCATAAGACTTATATGCATTAAGTTATTATTATTAAAAGTAATATTACCCTCTTTATGATGATCTGGTACTAACTTATCAAAAAAATATGTAAATAAAAATCCAATTAAAGTAAATACCAAAATTATTAAGTTATAATGTTTTTTATTTATAAATATTTCTTTAGCTTCAGGATATAGTGAAAATATAACCATACCTATCATTATTGAAAAAGTAAATCCAAGTAAAAACACCAAAAAATTCTTCTTTTTAGAAACAAATTTACTAAGTAAAACTGTAATTAGAAAAAATACTCCAACAAGTGCTGTAAATAAAATTCCATACATACTATTTGTCATTATTATCATACCTTTCTATATTTATTTTTTTCAAATCTAATTTTAATATATCATTAACCATTTTAGCAAGTGTTAAATCTTTATCATTTTTCCACTCATTAACCAAATAGTTCCATATATCTTTTTCATTAACTAGCATTCCGTATTCTCTTACTTTAATACTAAGTGCTGGTTGTAATCTTTCATATAATTCTTCTTTACTTTTAAAATCCATAAAACAACTCCTAAATTAATTCTCATCTACTTTTAATACTTCTAAGAAAGCATCACTTGGAAGTTCAACACTTCCTATCATTTTCATTTTCTTTTTTCCTTCTTTTTGTTTCTCTAAAAGTTTTCTCTTTCTTGAAACATCTCCGCCATAACATTTAGCAAGTACATCTTTTCTCATAGCCTTAACAGTCTCTCTTGCAATAACTTTAGACCCTATCGCAGCCTGTATTGGCACTTCAAATAACTGCCTTGGAATTATATTTTTTAAATTAGCACAAATTACTCTGCCCCTTTCATAAGCAAAATCTTTATGTACTATAACACTTAAAGCATCAACAATTTCTCCATTTAATAAAATATCAAGTTTTACTAAATCACTTTTTCTACTATCAACAAATTCATAATCAAATGAAGCATATCCTTTAGTGGCACTTTTTAATTTATTAAAGAAATCATAAACAACCTCAGCAAGTGGTAAATAATATCTTAAGTTAACTCTAAATTTATCCAAATATTCTATTTCAATATAATTACCACGTTTATTTTGACATAATTCCATAACACTACCAACATATGTACTTGGCATAAATATTGAAGCCTTTATATATGGTTCCTTTACTTCTTTTATTTGTTCCTTACTTGGAAGTTTACTTGGACTATCAACATAAATAGTATCACCATTTGTTAAAATAACTTCATATATAACACTTGGAATTGTTGCAATAATATCAATATTAAATTCTCTCTCTATTCTCTCTTTTAAAATATCAAGATGTAAAAGTCCTAAAAAACCACATCTAAATCCAAAGCCTAAAGCTTTTGATACTTCTGGAGTAAATGAAAGAGATGCATCACTTAATTTTAACTTTTCTAAAGCTTCTTTTAAATCTTCATACTTTTTAGAATCTATAGGGTAAATACCAGAATAAACCATTGGTTTTATTTCTTTATAACCAGGAAGTGCCATACTACAAGGATCATTTTCTAAAGTTATTGTATCTCCAACCCTAACATCACTAATACTTTTAATAGAACCTGTTATAAAACCAACTTCTCCAGCTTTTAAAACATTAGTTATTTTTTCATAAGGAGTATGAACCCCAACATCAACAAGTTCATAACTTGCATTTGTCTTCATCATATAAATCTTATCTTTAGCCTTTAGCATACCATCAAATACTCTAACTGATAAAACAACACCCTTATAAGGATCAAAATGAGAATCAAATATTAAAGCCTTAAGTTTATTACTATCTGTTTTAGGACATGGTACCTTTTTTATAACTTCCTCTATAAGTTCTTTAATACCAGTTCCAAGTTTACCACTACATAAAAGTATTTCATCTTCTTTGAAACCTAAAGTATCCATTATTTCTTGTTTTACTCTATCAACCTCAGCATTTGGTAAATCTATTTTATTTATAACAGGAATAATTGTAAGATCATTATCAAGTGCCAAAAACAAATTAGCAAAAGTTTGAGCTTCAATACCTTGAGTTGCATCTATAACTAAAATAGCACCTTCACAAGCCTTTAAAGAACGTGATACCTCATATGTAAAATCAACATGACCTGGAGTATCTATTAAATTAAGTAAATAATCCTCATTATTATATTTATAATTTAAAGAAACAGCATTAAGCTTAATTGTAATACCCCTTTCTCTTTCAAGTTCCATATTGTCAAGTAATTGGTTTTTCATATCCCTTTTACTTACTGCATTACACTCTTCTAAAATACGATCAGCAATAGTTGATTTACCATGATCTATATGTGCTATAATTGAAAAATTTCTAATATGTTTTAAATCCATACATCATCCCACCTACAAAATATTTTATCATAAAAATTATGATTTGTACTTGTTTTTATTAAATTTTTACTCTATAATTTATATTATAGGAGGAAGATATGAAAAGGGAAAAGAATTTTTATTATTTTTTAATTATGATAATTTACATTATTTGCTTTGTAACATCATTTATTGTAGCAACAAGAACAGTACAAATTGGTAATTTAACACCAACTGCATCTTTCTTAATTTATCCAATGACTTACTTCTTAGCAATTCTATTTTGTGAAAGATATGGAAAACGTGAAACAAAGATGTTATTTAACTATTCAGTGTTTGCACTTATTATAATGGTTTTATTAATCACTATAACAAGTATGTTACCTGCTCTTGCAAATGATGGATTATATCCTATATTTAATTTAGATTACAGAATAGTATTCTCATCTATCACAGCATTTTATGTATCACAATATTTAAATCTTGAAATATATCACTTTATAAGTGGTTTTAGAGGATTTAGATTTTTAATTGCTAGTGTAATTGCTGCAACTATTGATGGTTTATTATTTGTAAACTTAGCTTATTTAGGCTCTATTCCTTTTAAACTAGTAATTCAAAGATTTACAAGTCAATATGTAGTAAATGTATTTATGGTTATTATATACACAATTCTATTTACTTATATTATTGATAGCGTTGTTGCTAAAAAGAATAAAGAATTAAGTGAAGAAATAGAAGAAGAAATTAAAAAACAAGAAAATCTAAAGGCTAGTGAACCTAAAAAAACTAAAGTTATTAAAAAAGATAATGAAACAAAAAAACCTAAAACAACTAAAAAAACAGTATCAAAAAAAGAAACTAAATAAAGTTTCTTTTTTTTACATATATTTATTCATCTGTTTCATCATTTGATTTACTTGCTTTTGTGTTGGTGTTCTACCCATTCCTGACATCATAACTTTTATCATTTCCTCATTTATAGGGGGATTCTTCTTTAAATATTTCTTCATAACAAAACGTGCTACAAAAAAACCAATAACAAGTCCTGGAATAAGTCCAACAACAATCATTAATATATCATGACCTAAACTCATTTTATTACCTCCATACAAGATTATTATATATTAAATTATGCGTAATTACAACGTTTTATTACAAATTTTAACATCACTAATAAAGAAAAATTCTTGTTCTTTAAAATTACATACAAATAAATTTTTATTATAATTTTTAAGATCTTCTAAAAAAGAAGAAGAACTTGTATTTGTCTGTATTCTAATACTTGATGGTTTTACCTTTAAAATACTTATTTCATTTAAAAATAGATTATTAATTATATGTTCATCATTTGTATAACTATACATTATCTTATCTTTATATTTATTATATAAAAACTCATTAACATCATCTTTATTAAAGAAATTGCTTATCTGTGAAAACAAATTATAACCATACATCTTATCCATTTCTTTCATATAATATATACGATTAAAAATATAAAATAAATCACTACTTTTACTAGAATATAACTTTACAAATTCATCTCTAATTAAAAATACATAATATTCTTTCATCCTAATCACCAAAATAATTATAGCAATTAAAAACAAAAAATTATGTCAAATAATGGCTAATAAAAATTATTATTTATTTAAAGCATCATAGAAAAAAGCATTAGCTTCGAACTTGTTATTTTTATATAAATCAAGTATTTCTTTAGCACTTAAAAATGCAAAACCTTCTACCTCTTCCTCTTGAATAGATACTTTAATATCTTTTGATAACGGAGCATAAAAAATTAAAACATCAAGTATATCAGGACATCCTTTATAATATCTTAAAGTACTACCAACAAGTTCATGTTTAAATGATGTGATATCAACACCTGTTTCTTCTTTGGCTTCCCTTATTGCTGCATCTAAAGAATTTTCTGTTGCTAAAGCAGATCCTCCAGTACATTCAAAAAGGTGAGCAAATGACTTATTTTTACACCTTTTTGTAACTAAAAACTTATCATCAGCTGTCTTTATCCAAACATTAACAACAAGATGAAACTCATCATCATTTAACTTTTCTCCCCTTTTTATAGTACCAATCTTATTTCTGTTTTTATCATATACATCCCATAATTCTTCCATAAAATATTCCTTTCTCTACTTTATTTCAACAATAGTTTCTCCATCATTATATATATTAAGTTTAAAATCTACAACACTTCTATTATTTTTTAAATACTTATGTAATTCTCTTTTTAATATTCCACTACCTTTACCATGAATTATCCCTATTAAATAATTTTTCATAGCTTTATTTTCCTTTATAAAACCATCTACTAAAACAATCATTTCAAATGATGTTTTACCATGTAAATCTAATTTTGGTATATTTCTATACAAATAATAATACTCTATCATTTGAAACCTCCATACTAACAAACAAATTAATTTTATCATAAAGCAAAAGAAAACTCCATCAAAAAATGAAGTTCTAATATTTTATTTATATGTTTCTTTTATCCTTTTTATTTCTTTTTTATAATCATTTTTCAATAAAAAATCAGCAAAAGAATAATTATCAATATAATTTTGTTTAATGAATTCTTTATCTTTATTAAGCATAATAATTTTTACTAAGTTGTTCAATTTCAATTCATCAATTTTTTTTATTAAAGTAACAGCACTACTACCTATCATTTCATCATCAATTAATAAAATATCAAATTTTTCTTCACCAGATAATTTTTTTATTGCATCATCTCCGTACATAACAGATGTCACTTCATAATTATATTTTTTTAATTCACTGGATATAATTGATAATTCTTTATAGTCATCATCTAATAATAAAATCTTCTTTTTATTTGAGATTTTTTTAGCAAGTGAAGATATAATTCCCTCAGCAGATTCTTGTTCTATTACCTGATTTATAATTACTTTAAATATAGTTCCATTTTCATATGTTTTTATTAAAAATGTACCATCTAACAAATCAATGATTTTTTTGACAATATCATAGCTAACATTTATATTATCAAAATCACTTAAATTATCTTCAGTTATTTGCAACTTACTACTTAATATTTTATTTATATCAGTCAAAGACAATTTAATAGAAGAATCATTAATAGTAATTATTAATCTACATATATCATTTTTAACTAAATATGAAATGTCCAAATCGACAACACTATTAATTTTTTTATTATTTAATAATAAAGAACATATTATTTGTTTTAATTTTGCTGAATCACCATATAATCTAGAAGGAAGTGTATTATCAATACTATATTTAAAGTCTACTGTTTCATCTAATTTACTTTTTACAATATATATAATTTGATTAAATATATTGTAAACATCATAAGAAGCATCATACAACTTTAGATTTTTCTTATCTAAAGCAGAAATGCTTAAGACATCATCAACAGTGTTAACCAAATCTTTAGATATTTCATAAATATCAGCAATTTTCTCATTAATGATTTTTTTATCATCAGTTTTTAAAATAATATCACTATATGATTTTATCTTTTTTATAGGATTTCTAACATCCGCAGTAATTTTAAAAAGCATGTTAGCTCTTTCTTCAAATCCAAATTCAACAAGTTCTCTATTTTTATTATATTCCTCTAAAATTTTTAAATCTGGGTTTTCTATTGTAAAAAACATAATTAATTCTATATAAACAATAACGCCAGGAATAATTATAAGATTGGGAATATTTTTTTGAATAAAGGCTGCAACAATACCCATAAAAATCAAAACAAACAAAGGAACAGCTTTTTTTGAATACCCATTTTTTATTGTGCGAACAGATTCAATTAAACTTAAACTAATGTAAATTCCACAAATAGTATACACAAAATTAACACATAACCCAACTGCATATCCTTCTGTTGGAGATATAATAACATCAAACGGTAAAAAAAATGTTAATATAGTGAAAACAATATTTAAACCAATAACAATATTATTTATATAATTTAGCTTTTTATTTCCTTTTAAATTTATAAAAACAAAATATAAAAAAAATAATGATGACCACCAAAAATATAGTGGTAAATCAATATGATTTAAAAATTTTAAAAATGATAAATCTCCTTTTTCTAAATTATAACCTGTGTAAATCCCAATAATATTAAAAATAATATTTAAACTGCTAATTATCATTAAATATTTATAAATATTAGTTTCAGCACTATCAATCCTTTTTTTACTATAAAAAACAATTTGTAATAACGCAAGTAAAAAAAATGAAAAAATAGGTAAAATTAGATTCATATATACAACCCCTTATATCTTATTTTTTTAAAACTCTTTCATTATAGCCAAAACCAAAGCTATCTTTAAGTTCCTCTTCTCCAAATGTAATTCCTTGATATCCATCATGTTCTGCAGTAATTCTTTCAACTACTGTATTACTATTTGCATCTTTATACATCTTACAATTAAATTCTTGAAAAAACTGATATTTATCTTCTTTTGGAGTAAAAATAAACTGTGATTCAAACGTTCTTACATTTTTCATGTCATCTCTTGCTCTTTTATACACTGAATATCTATTTTTTATATCATTATCCCAAACCCCTTCCTGTAAAAGAGCTCTTTTTTCATAATAATATGGTACATTATCCACCATAGTACAGCAAACATTTTTACCTTTTTTATACTCCTCTTCATAGAACTTTTCCATAAGTTCATACATCATAGATGCCATAATATTTCTTAATTCATCAATAGATTTAACTAAGTCATTTGTAGGTTTAAATGGAACACCTATTTTTGTATACCTTTTATCCTTTGTAAAATAAGTTACAACAGGCACTATACTTTTACCAGATTCTAAAGACATTTTAATACATCCATAATTCATAGGCATCATTAATTGATTTGGAGATAAATTCCAAGTTGCTTCTGGATACACAGCAAAATTCTTTCCTCTTTTTAAAATTTCAATTATATTATTATATGCATGTTCCCTACTAATTTTATCTGTCCTTTTTACCCATTGTACTCCATTTAACTCTAACCCAAGTCCATCAATAGTGTATTTATCTTCATCACTAACAAGTAAATAAAAATGCTTATCAACGGCTTGTCCAAGAGTTGGTATGTCTTCTATACAAGCATGATTTGCTACAATTAGATAATTTCCATCAGCAGGAAAAGTACCATCAACCACTAATTCTCCTGTTGTTTTTTGCTTCATCATTTTTATAAGATTTGGATGAATAATTTCTTTTATTTTTTCAAATTTTAAAGCTTTTATATTTTTTTTCATAATAACCACCTGTTTCTAAGCTTATTATAGCATAAAAATTCAATTTTTACAAATCCCCCTTATAAAAATATATTTTCATAGCATCATTTGAATATTTTGGTTTAGAAACATCAATATCAAGATATTTTCCAAAATAATATATTATATATTGAGAAGCAATTAATAAATCAAACTCCGCTAAAATACCATTATAAGCACTTTCAATAACAATATTATTATTCCCTAAATAATCCAAAAGCTCTTCTTCATATTTACTTGTTTTATTCTGTTTAAAATATATAGAGTAATTATTCATTAAATTTTCATAATTTACAAATCTTCCATGTGAAAAATTTTTCTTTTCATGAATAATACAATTAATAATACCTGATTCAATAAAATTACTTTCTAAATCATAACATGCACTATCAGTAAAATCTCCCCTAAAAATATTAATTAGTCCCTTATCTTTTATTTTTTTTGCAAAATCAAATTTTAAAAATATTTCATTTAAATAATTATTCCAGTTTAAACAACAATTTCTTATAAATTTTTCAACATCAAAATCCGCAATAAATTCATTACAATAATACTTCAAAAAGATTGCTGCTGGAGATACACTTCCTTCAAACGATAAAAATCCTCTTTCTTTTCCTTTATTTGATGAAGTTCTATAACTAAGTATATTATTTTTCATAATACCAGTTTTTAATACAATTTTTTGTATTTCTCCTTTAGTAATAACATAAATATCATTTTTATTCATATCTTTTACACTATTAATAATATCATTTGTTGTACCAGAGTATGAAAATAATAACACCTTATTTATAAACTTATTGTTTCTATATAAAACATCTCTTGGATACATTGCATATGTATTAGAACCATACATTAAATTAATAACTTTTGAAGCAAAATATGCCCCAGCATATGAACCTCCTGTACCAATAAATAAATAGTTATTATCTCCATTAAAATTAATATTTTTCATTTTTTCATAAACAGACGAATTAATAGCATTTATAATTCTAGTTTCTAAATTATTTATATTTATATTGCAACGTTTAATTTTTTTTCTTTCTTTATATGAGAAAATAGTGCAAGTACAATTATTATTTATTTTTTTCACTTTAAATAATGTATTAATATGTCCTCTTGCACCTATTTTAGAAACAACTTTAGCAGTTAATTTATTAGAATTTTCAAACCACTTCTTAAATAATTTTTCATCATATTTAAAATTGGTATTAATACACTCTTTTATTATACTAGCTAAAAAAGCATCACCTGCTCCTGTTTCATCTAAAGTATCGGCTGTTTTTGTTAAATCAAAATCATATGAAATATTATTATATATAAAAGTTGCACCATTAATACCTTTTGTAATAGTCATAAATTTTGGTTTTAATACTTTAAATAAATCTACACTTTCTTTTAAATTAAATCTATCTAATAAATATTTAAAAACTCTTTCATTTAAATTTATAATTTCAAACTTATTAAAAAGTTTTGATATTATTTTCTCACTTGTTAACTCTTCAAATTCTAAATATTGCCCTAAATCAATTATTTTTATATTAGTAGTATTATCAATAATTAAACAATTCTTACTATTTAAATTATCAAATATTAATATATCATCATTATTTATATTTTTTAGTATTTCATAAGTATCAATATTACTATCTAAATACCATCTTTTATTATCACAAAAAGGACATCTTTTCTTAGAGGTAAATAAAAGTTTTCCATCGTTTTCTTTACAAGACACATGAAAAGTACGAGTTTCTACATTATCTAAAACTTTAATATGACTAACATCTACTTTTAAATCTTCCAAACTTTTAATGGCTAACATCCCCTGTATATCATTACCACATACTCCAAAAACTGCTGTTGGAATTTTAAATTTTGCTAAATTAGCAATAATATTATGTGATGTCATGCCACCATTTACCCCTATTAACTTATCATTTTTATAATAATAATCTAAAACAAGATCACCAATACTTACTACTCTCATTTTAATAATCTCCTCATAAATAATTATAGCATAATTACCTAATAGTTTCTATTTATTATTACACCACCTGAAAACAAAAATATTCTGCACTAATAAATATGTTTAATACGGTAGCAACACCTAATCCACTCATTTTTAATATTTATTACAGTCATAAATCATTAATCACAATAAAATTGCTTTTATTTTACTTTTTAATCAATGAATGATATAATAGTTAAATAAGAAGGGATGTTTATGAAAATGCAAATAAATTTATCAAAAGATAAAAAGGAAATTCAAAATGAAAAAAGAAAGTATTATATAGTTGATGCAAATAAAGTATATTTTATTAATGATGATAATAATTTTGTATATCTCGATTCTTATTTCGATAAAAATAATGTAAACAAAAAATAGAGAAAAGCACTTTTTCAAATTATTCCTTTAAAAAACAAAACTATTGAATTTATTACAGACTTAGAGTTTGACACTGCTTTTCTTAGCAATATTGATTCTTTTAAAAACTTTTTAAAACCTGATATAAAAGGAAATTCAAATCTAATAAAAGTTGTAGAGGAAGATAGTATTGGATACCAAGAATATGAAGGTATAATATTTAATACAGATACAAAAAACAA
Source organism: uncultured Bacilli bacterium (assembly GCA_934098705.1). GTDB lineage: Bacteria > Bacillota_I > Bacilli_A > RF39 > UBA660 > CAG-611. The sequence continues at coordinate 267,816 of CAKOPC010000001.1, forward strand.
ACATAATTATAATTATATAATCAAATTCTTAAGAGACATTAAAACTAATAATGAATTAGAAAAATATATTAAATCAATTTCTATGTTTATATATGATGGTATTGCATGTACCAAAAAAAGAAAGATTATTAATAGTTTAAATAATCATATTATTGAAATGAATGTGTCTGTCAAATCTAAAAAATTACACCTATTTTAGATACAAATAAATATTTTTATTGATTACAAATAATTCCTTGTAATCTTTTTTATTTTGATTTTATTGTATTCGTTTTATTTTTAATATATATTATCTATTTTAACCTAAAAAGATTGAAATGACAAAAGTATTCATTTCAATCTTTAAAATAATATTTTTATTTCAATTTAAAACTAGAAGCAATAACGTTTAAACATTAGCTTTTTAGTTTTTTATGTAATAGTAAATTATTTTTCAACTTCATTTTTAATACTTATGGAAGCTTGTGCCAAAGCAATTATAGCACAAGGTATACGATATGGACTTACTGATACATAGTTAAGTCCAAGTTTACGGAAGAACTTAGCACTTTTTGGATTACCTGCATGTTCACCACATACACCAAACTCAAGATTACTATTAGTTTTTAATCCTTTACATTTAGAAAGATAAATAAGTTGTCCTACTCCTTCTTCATCTATTGTTTTAAAAGGATCAAAATCAAGAATATGTTTTTCATAATAAGCATCCAAAAATTTAGAAGCATCATCTCTTGAAAAGCCATAAGTCATCTGTGTTAAATCATTAGTTCCAAATGAGAAAAAGTCTGCATATTTTGCTATTTCATCACTTGTTAAAACAGCACGAGGAAGTTCAATCATACACCCAACAAAATAAGGTAAATTAACATTTTCTTCCTTCATAATACTTTTTGCTTCATTATCTATTATATTTCTTACATATTTTAATTCATTAGATGAAAATATTAAAGGTACCATAATTTCAAGTTTTACTTTTATACCTTCCTTATATGCCTTTATAAAAGATGTAATAATAGCTCTTGTTTGCATTTTAGCAATACTTGGGAAAGTAACATCTAACCTGCAACCTCTGTGTCCCATCATTGGATTAAATTCTTTTAATTTAGAAACCCTATCTTTAACATCAGTAATAGAAATGTTTAAATCATTAGCTAATACCTCAAGTTCCTCTTCTTTTTTAGGTAAAAATTCATGAAGTGGTGGGTCAAGTAGTCTTATTGTAACAACTTTGTTATTCATTTCCTTAAACAAATCATAAAAATCATTTTCTTGATATGGAAGTATTTCATTTAAAGCTTCTTCTCTTTCTTTATCATTAACACTTAAAATCATCTTTCTAAATTTTAAAATTCTATCTTCTTTAAAGAACATATGCTCTGTTCTACATAAGCCAATTCCTGTTATGTTAAACATATTAGCAAAAGAAGCATCATTTACAGTATCCGCATTACATCTAACTTCCATATCCCTAAAACTATCAGCATAAGATATAAATTCTTTAAAATAAGTAGAAAGCTTTGCACCTTTTGTTTTTATAATACCTTTATAAACTAATCCTGTTGTACCATCAAGTGATATACTATCTCCCTCATGATAAATATTGCCAAATGAATCTTTCATTATTTTCAAATTTTCATCTATAGTTAATGTATCGCAACCACTTACACAGCATTTACCCATACCTCTTGCAACAACTGCTGCGTGTGATGTATAACCTCCCCTTAATGTAAGGACACCATTTGCACTATTCATACCTAAAATATCTTCTGGAGAAGTTTCATTTCTAACTAAAATTAAATCCTTAACACCATCATTTTTAGCTTTTATTAAATCATGTGCATTAAAATAAATACATCCTGCCCCTGCTCCAGGTGAGGCTGCAAGACCTTTGGCAATAGATTCTTTATTTTTTAATTCTTCTTCATCAAATGTATCATGTAAAAGCTGTGAAACACTATTTGCATCAACTCTTAAAACTGCCTCTTTCTTGCTAATTAATCCCTCATGAACCATATCAACTGTAATTTTTATAGCACTGCTTGCAGTTCTTTTACCATTTCTTGTTTGAATTATATAAAGTTTACCATCATCTATTGTAAACTCCATATCTTGCATGTCCCTATAATGATTTTCTAAAATATTACTAATTTTTGAAAACTCTTCATAAATAGAGGGCATAATATCCTTTAAAGTACTTATATCTTTTGGTGTTCTAATACCTGCTACAACATCTTCTCCTTGTGCATTTATTAAATATTCTCCAACAAGATTTTTATCTCCATTACTTGGATTTCTTGTAAAAGCAACTCCCGTTCCAGAATTATCATTTTTATTACCGTAAACCATTTGCTGTATATTAACTGCTGTTCCAATATTTTGAGGTATATCATTTAATCTTCTATATGTTATAGCACGTTCATTATTAAAACTTTTAAATACTGCTTCAACACTTTTAAATAACTGTTCGTAACAATCACTTGGAAAATCACTATTTGTTAATCTTTTATATTCTTCTTTATATCTTTGAATTACATATTTTAAATCATCACTTGTTAAATCAGTATCATATAAAACATTTTTATCTTCCTTTATTTTATCAAACAAACCTTCAAAAGATTCCTTTGGAAGATTCATTACAACATCACTATACATTTGAATAAATCTTCTGTAGCAATCATAAACAAATCTTTCATTAAAACCTTTTTTAATAAGACCAGATACTATTTCCTCATTTAAGCCAAGATTAAGTATTGTATCCATCATACCTGGCATAGAAACTTTAGCACCACTTCTTACAGATACAAGTAAAGGATTATCTAAAGAGCCAAATATACATCCTGTTAAAAGTTCAAGATTTTTTATATAGCTTTTTATTTCTTCTTTTATTGATTCATCTAAAATCATTCCATCTTCATAATATTTTAAACAAGCTGTTGTTGTTACTGTAAAACCTTGGGGAACAGGTAATTTTAAATTTGTCATCTCTGCAAGATTAGCACCCTTACCTCCCAAAATGTCTTTCATATCTTTATTTCCTTCATTAAAACTATATACGTATTTCATAATTTTATCCCTTTCTTACTCTTACATTTTTATTACTATTATCCTTATTATCATTATAATCTTCATAATGTTCTTTTGCCTTTAAATAACATCTAGCACAAACTGGCATATAAGTTGTATTATAAAAACCATCTATTAAAACTTGATCTCCAGTAAATATAGGAACTCCATTTACCATTCTTAAATTAAACATAGCTTTATCCCCACATTTACAAAGAGTTGATACTTCTTCTATCTTATCTGCAAGTTCAAATAACCTAACAGAGCCAGGAAAAGCATTTGTTTTAAAATCAGATTTTAAACCATAACAAAATACATCTATATTTTTAAATTTTGCAATATATAAAAGATCATCTACTTGTTCTCTAGTTAAAAATTCAGCCTCATCTACTAATACAACATCTATATCATCTTTTATTATATTACTTAATAGTTCGTCTTCTTTTAAAGAATAATCAACCTTTCTTTTATAACCAACTCTTGATATTACAAAATCATCACCCTTAGTATCACAAATTGGTTTTATAACAAATGTTTTAAACCCATTTTCTTCATAATTATATGCTGTTCTTAAAAGTTCCATTGTTTTTCCAGAATTCATAGCACCATATTTAAAATATAACTTCATAAATATTACCTCTTTTACTATTTTATTAAACTATATTTATTGTACCAAAAAATTGGTTAAAAAAATATAAAATTACACAAATTTTACAAGATTTTTTTATATTTTTCATTTTACAAATATTTATTATTATTGTATACTTATTACATAAAGATAAGAAGGTAGATATATGAATAATAACACTGTTGATTTTAGTAAATTAAGAGATTTTATTAAAAATAGTAGTGACAATAATAAAATAGAGAAAAAGAAAAGAAAAAAAACTATTATTATATTAACCAATATTTTTACTATTTCTTTTTTAATTTTTGGTGGCTTTGGTATAAAAAGTATTTTAGATTATCAAGAAGATAAAAAAGAAAGTAAACTTTTACTTGAAGAGTTAAATAAAAGGAAAAAAGACCTTGAAGAAAAGATAACAGCAAGTAATGATTTAAAAGAAGAAGAAAACATTATTGACCCTAAAATAGTAGAATTATTTAAAAGTCTTAAGGAAGAAAATCCTGATACTGTTGGGTGGTTAAAAGTTAATAACACTGATATTGATACTCCTATTGTAAAAGCTATAGATAATGAATTTTATTTAAGTCATGATTTTAATAAAAAGTATAATGAAGTTGGCTGGGCTTTCGCAGACTATAGAAATAGTTTCCCTAACCTTTCCAAAAATACTATTATATATGGACACACTTATAGAAATTCATCTCTTGCTTTTTCAACCTTAAAATACATATTAGAAGATAACTGGCTATCTAATAGTGATAATTATATAATAACCTTTACAACAGAAAATAAAGAATTAAAATTTAAAATTTTTAGTATTTACACAACTAAGAAAACTAATAACTATCTAAATACTTATATGGATAGAGAAACCTTTGATGAATTTATAAAAGATGCCAAAGAAAAAAGTGTAAAAGACTTCGAAGAAGAAGTTGATTTTAATGATAATATCTTAACACTTTCAACTTGTTATAATACATCTTCATATAGATTAGTTGTGCATGCTAAATTAATTTAAAAGGAGATTTTATGAAAAGAAAAAAGAAAATAAAAAAAACAAATATCCTTGTATTTATTCTTTTTGTTATTGCACTAATAACACTTGCATACTGTGTATATAAAATAATAAACTGGCAAAGTGATAATATAAAGGTTAAAAAAATTGAAGATAAAATAACAGATCTTAATATAACTAAAGAAGTTAAAGATAGTGAAAAAACAAATAATGTAAATCCTCCTGAAGATAAATTCGACCCTTACTGGGATTATATAAAAATGAATTTATTAGAAGTTGATTTTGAAAAGCTAGAAAAAGAAAACCCCGATACTGTTGGGTTTATAAATGTTCCAAATACCAATATAAACTATCCCGTAGTTCAAGGAACAAATAATAGTTATTATTTAACTCATGATTATAGTGAAAGTTATAATGATGCTGGCTGGATATTTATGGATTATAGAAATAGTAATAGTAGTTTTGATAAAAATACTATCATATACGGACATTCAAGACTTGATAAATCAATGTTTGGTACCCTTAGAAATGCCACTAATAAATCTTGGTATAATAATAAAAATAATCATGTTATAAGATTATCAACTAAATATGAAAATACTCTTTGGCAAGTATTTAGTGTTTACACTATAAAAGCTGAAGACTATTATATAAAAACAAACTTTAGTGATACAAATGATTATAAAACTTGGATTAATAAAATGTTAGATAGAAGTATCCATAACTTTAATACAAGTGTAAGTGAAAATGATAAAGTTCTTACTCTTTCATCTTGTTACACAACAGATGGTATAAGAGTTGTCGTACAAGCAAAGCTTATAAAAGAAGAAAAAAGATAAAAGTAAAAGTAAAAATAAAAAATAGAAAGATTAATTTTAAAATTAACCTTTCTATTTTTATTACATTAAATATTTATTATATTTTAATTCATGTTTTAAAGTTGTTTTATCACCATGTCCTGGATAAATAATTAAATCTTCATCCATTTTTTTTATTTTTTCTATAGATAGCAACATATCATTAATGTTACCACCTTTAAGGTCTACCCTGCCAATATTTTCTTTAAATAAGAAATCTCCCGTAAAAATACAACCATATTCATAAAAGTAAAAACTTATAGAATCATCACTATGACCTTTTGTATAAATAACTTTAAATTTAAATGGTTCTAAAAAGTGAGTTTGCTCAAATAAAGTATTATAATCATAACACTTTATATCATACATTTCACAAAGTATTGAAACACTTTTATTATGATCGCTATGATTATGAGTTACAAGTATACCAACTGGAGTAAATCCTTCTTTCCTTATATGATTAATTATTTTATTTTCTTCTTCCCCAGGATCAATTATTAAACATTTACCATCAATAGATAATATATAACAGTTAGCCTTTAAACTACCTAAAACTAATGTATCTATATTCACTTTATTTTCCCCTTCTTATAAGCATCTCTTAAATAAGATGAATCTTTACAGCCCATAAACAATATAACAGAGTTTTTATAGTCATAAAGTTTATCTATAGTTTCAGCTGATATCATTTCAGCACCTGGTGTAAGATCAAGTATCATTTTAGATGTAATACCAGGATAATCTTCTAACCTTTCACGAGCTGGTTCTATCTCTGTTACAAAAGCCTTATCAGCAAGTTTTATAACATCTGCAAATTCTTTATAAAAAGCTTTAGCTCTTGATAAAGTATACGGAATAAGTACTGCTACAACTGTTTTTTCTGGATACTTTTGTCTTGCAGTTTCAATTACAGTTTTTATCTCTGTTGGATGATGAGCATAATCATCTACTAAAATAGAATCTAAAACTACCTCTTCATCAAACCTTCTTTTTGCACCTTTAAATGTATCAAGATAATATAAAATATCTTCTTTTGAAACGCCAAGTAAATACGACATATAAATACATGCTAAACTATCAAGTATCATATGTTTACCATAAAGTTTTATATCAAAATGTCCGTAAAATTCTCCCTTTATATAACAATCAAAACTAGTACCATCACTTCTTTGAACTAAGTTTTTAGCTATAACATCATTATCATCATTAAAGCCATAATAAGTAATATTAGGAGCTTTTAATTTTCTAACATTTAAATCATCACCACATGCGATAACACCATTTTTTGCCTTATTTATAAACTCATTAAATACCTCTATTATCTCATCAACATTTTTATAACAGTCAACATGATCTAGTTCAATATTAGTAACTATAGCGTATGATGGTGTATAGTTTAAAAAATGTCTTTCAAACTCACATGATTCAATAACAAAATTATTACTTTTTTTATCAATAAAACCAGTACCATCTCCTATTAGGTAATTAGTACCAATAGTATTTACAAGTATTCTTGATAAAAGAGCTGTTGTTGTTGTTTTACCATGTGTACCTGCTATACATATAGAGTTATATTTTCTTGTTAAATCTCCAATTATTTCAAAGTATCCTTTAACAGTAAGATGAAGTTCCCTAGCACGTTTAATTACCTTATGGTCCTCATGTATAGCAGCTGTATTAATAACTATCATATCTTTATCAAGATGAGAAACATCATTATATATTGGTATGTTTCTTTCTCTTAAAGGTGGTTCCGTAACTGCATAATAAGTAAGGTCATCATATCCAATTATTTCATTTCCTAAATCATGAAGCATACATGCAAGTCCTGACATTCCAGAACCTTTTATACCAGCCATAAAATATTTCATAAAATATCCTCCTATTTTATATAATCTTTAAATCCCATATATGGTTTTAACACTTCAGGTATTTTAATACTACCATCTTCTTGATAATTGTTTTCAACAACAGCAATTAATCCTCTTGGAGAAGCAACAACAGTATTATTAAGAGTTGTAACATAATAATTACCATCCTTACCCTTAGCTCTAATACCAAGTCTTCTTGCTTGTGCTTCTCCTAAAATAGAACAAGAACCAACCTCAAAATACTTATTTTGTCTTGGACTAAAAGCCTCAACATCACATGACTTAACTTTTAAATCAGCTAAATCACCACTACAGCACTCTAAAGTTCTAACAGGAACATTTAAACTTCTAAAGAAGTCAACTGTGTACTTCCACATCTTATTATACCAAGTAAAGCCCTCACTACTTTTACATAAAACTATCATCTCTTCTTTTTCAAATTGATGAACTCTATAAAGACCTCTCTCTTCAATACCATGTGCCCCTACTTCTTTTCTAAAACAAGGAGAATAAGAAGTTAAAGTAATTGGTAACTCTTCTTCTTTTATTAAACAATTTTTAAATTTACCTATCATAGAGTGTTCACTTGTACCAATTAAATATAAGTCTTCATTTTCAATTTTATACATCATGGCATCCATTTCATCAAAACTCATAACACCACTTGTAACATCTCCCCTTATCATAAAAGGTGGTACACAGTATGTAAAGCCCTTATCTATCATAAAATCTCTAGCATAAGATAACATAGCAGAATGAAGTCTTGCAATATCACCCATTAAATAGTAAAAACCATTACCACTTGTTCTTCCAGCAGATTCTTTATCAAGACCATGAAGTTTTTCTATTATATCAGCATGATATGGAATTTCATAATCAAATACTTTTGGTTCTCCAAATCTTTCAATTTCAACATTTTTACTATCATCTTCCCCAATAGGCACTGAATCATCTATTATTTGAGGAATCTTCATCATAATATTTTTAATTTTATCTTGCAAAGTGATTTCATCTTTCTCTAAAGAATCTAAAAGATTATTTATCTCTTTTACTCTTGCCTTTTTATTTTCTGCTTCATCAAATTTTTTATCACGCATTAAAGTTCCAAGTTCTTTTGAAATTTCATTTTTTTCATATCTTAAATCATCACAAGTCTTCTTAACATCACGATACTTAATATCAAGCTCATAAACCTCATCAACAAGTGGTAACTTTTCATCTTGAAATTTCTTTTTAATATTTTCTTTTACAATTTCTCTATTATTTCTAATTAAATTAATATCAATCATATAAAATTCTCCTTAGATTTATCTTATCTTCTATTTTTATTCTTTTTCTTACGTTTTTTATTATTACCTTTATTTTTATTATTTTCTAATTGTTTTATTTCTTCTTTTCTTTCTATTTCATCCTGTTTTAAATTTTCATTTAATTCTTTTTTAGTTTCTGGTTTCATTTCAGCTTTTAAAACTGCTATTTTTTCATCAAGAACTTTTTCATTTTCTAAAAGTCTTGTAACCATTACATCATCCATACCAAGTTCTTTATATTTTTTAACTTGTTTTTCTATAACTTCTTTTTCTTTTTCAAAATCTTCCCAGTTTTTATACTTTTTAAAGTATTCTTTCTTTAAACTAGAAACCTTACCTGCCAAGAAGATAAGTCCAATAAGGTTTGGTATTGCCATAAGTCCATTAGCAGTATCTGCAAGATTCCAAGCTAAATCAAGAGTTGTAAATGAACCTATAAATATAAAGACAAGCCAAAGTACTCTTATAACATAAACACTTTTTGGTCCAAAAAGATATTCTGCAGATTCTTCACAAACATAACTTGATGATGTAAGACATGTAAATGAGAAAAGAATTGATGATATAAGTATAAAGTAACTACCAAATCCTCCTGGCATTAAATAATCCGAAGCTTTCATAACAAGTACCGAACCACTATCACCACTTGTCCATAAACCAGACATTATAACAATTAAACCAGTTATTGTATTAACAATGATTGTATCCAAAAATACTTCAGTACATCCCCAAATTGCTTGTTCTACAGGATGATGAGTTTTAGCAGCATTTTCAGTAATAGCAGCAGTACCAAGACCTGCTTCATTAGAATACATACCTCTTGCTAATCCATATTTAATAATTTGTCCTACAGATGCTCCTAAAAATCCTCCCATTGCAGCAGCAGGTTTAAAGGCACTTTTAAATACAAGTACAAATACATCAGCTACTTTATCAGCATGTGAAAGAATTAATACAAGACCACCTAAAACATATAAAATACCCATTATTGGTACAAAATAAGAACTAAACTTACCAAGACGTTTTACACCACCAAAAATTATAATACCAACTATAATAACTAAAATTGAAGCAATTAAAACACTAGATACATTAAACTTACTACCAATAACTTCAACTATTGTATTAGTATCAACAACCGCAGCAATTATAATATAAGAAAAAATTGCCATTAAAGCATAAAAACCTGCTAAAAATTTAGAGTTTAACCCATCTTTTAAATAATACATAGGTCCGCCCTTTATGACATCTTCACCATTTTTATTCTTATAAACTTTTCTATAAAACATACCAAGAGCAATCTCAGCAAACTTTGTTGCCATACCTAAAAAGGCAGCAACCCACATCCAAAATAAAGCACCAGGTCCACCACTTGCAATAGCTGTTGCAACACCAGCAATATTACCAGAGCCAACAATAGCTCCAAGAGATATTAAAGCAGCCTGACCTCTTGATATAACACCCTTTCCACCACTTTTTTTAAATACTTGTCCTATTGTATGCTTAAAGATATATTTAAATTTAGTAAACTGAATAAACCCAAGTCTTACTGAAAAATAAACACCAACACCTAAAAGTAATACAATTATAGGAACTCCCCAAACAATATTGTTAATAAAATCATTAACATTTGCTATTTTATTAATTACATTTTCCATAAAAAACTTCCTCTCTTTTTATTAATATAAGTTAAGTATATCATTATTTATATAGCAAAGTAAAGAAAAAAAAGAAGCTTTATAAGGCTTCCACAATAAGTTTGATAGCAGTTCTTTCTTTCCCATCAATAGAAATATCAACAAAAACTGGTATACAAACTAAATTTTTACCACTTGGAGCAACAAATCCTCTTGTTATTCTTAAAAAGAAGAGATAACTCTTTCAAAGATAAATAATACCTTTTGTCTTCCACAACTTTCATAAGATTAGAAACACAGTAAAGTGGCTAGTTTTCTAATTAAAATTATATATTTATATTAAGACACTAACTATTATATTAACTATAAAGTTAGATTATTAGCTGATTTCCCAACATTAAAGGATGTCATGATGAAGAATATAAACATAAAGATAATCACTAATATTATAGATAATTATTTCTTCAACTGTATCATTCTTTAATTTTTATGCTATATACGGTTTTATTATTAAAGATATTTGTTGTTCAGCTTTAGTAGTAGCAGTTACTTTGACATCAGTTGATATTTTGCTAGTATCACCAGTTGATTCTACGATACTGTAAATGTTATATCCACCAGTTACGGATGTAGCTGTTTTATTTTTGTAATCATTATAAGTGTAATTATATGATGGCTTTACAGCAGCATCTATATCCCAACTAACATTTTGATTTGCATTAACAGTGAAGGTTGACTGTCTACCTGTTGCTTCATCATCTTGAGTATAAGTTTGGCCATCGTAAGTTAAGGCTAAATCTTTTTCATAATAAATGATAGCTGTCGCACTTTTTCCACCAGGTGTTTTTGCAGTTACCGTAATAGTAGCTCCATTAGAACAATTTTTAGGATTAGAAACAACGCTAATAGCACCGGTATTTTCATTAATAGTCATACAGTTAGTATCACTTAACGAAAAAGTAACTTTCCCACTAGAATTTTCAACTGTTGCAGTAGCTGTTGCTGTTTTAATACCATTAACATGAAGAGTATCTCTACTTAAGGATAAAGATATTTTTTCTTCTTTTTTAGGTTCAGGTTTAACCTCAGGTATTTTTTCCCACTTAGCATATAAAGTAGTGTCTTTTTCTAGAATAACATTATTATGTATTGAATTTTCATTTATATCATACCATCCTTTAAAAGTATAACCAGCATATGTAGGATCTTTTGGAAGGATAAGTTCAGCACCTTTATTAATAGTAATAGGGTCAACAGCACTACCACCTTTAGAGTCAAAAGTAATAGTAATTGTTTCAACTTTTCCTTCATAAAGAGCTTTTAGTTTGATTGGCTTATTAATTTTAGTATTAAAATCAAATGGTTTATCTGCTAAGACATCTTCTTTTTCTTTAACACCAACTACTTCATACCAAGCAATAAATGATTCTCCTAGATTTTCTTGATCTTTGATATCTTTTTTGTTAATGGTTTGATGATATTTAACTTTAATAATTTCTTCTTTGGTACCATTATTCAAATCAAAAGTGACATCAAACTTTCGATTGAAAAACCATAGTAAGAAAACAATTATAGCAATTAATATAACAGCAAATATAATAGCAATAATTTTTTTCTTATTTTTGTCTATTTTAGACATATATTATTCCTCCTTTAGTATATTATACTATAATAATTATAAAAATCCAAATATATTTATAATTTTTTTAAATGTACACTACAAATAAAAGCTAGTTTACTCGTTTTTTAGTTTGTATTGTAAATAGTGTTAGTGAATAAAAATCACTACTTATCATAAGTTTACATTAATTCATTAGAAATATTATATATATTATTAGAACTATCAAAACCTACTATATAACTATTAGCTTCTAACTTTTTAATTTATTTTCTAACTAATATCATTGGATATAAGACTATTAATCACTAGAACATTAAATGATTGAATAAAAAAATTATTTATAATATAGTTGAACGAAAAAGAGGTAGTCCAACTATACCAAAAGTAACAAAAAAAATAAAAGAAGCTATTTAGCTTCTACAATTAACTTAATTGCCGTACGTTCATCCCCATCAATAGAAATATCAACAAAAGCTGGTATACAAACTAAATTCTTACCACTTGGAGCAACAAATCCTCTTGCAATAGCTATTCCTTTAATAGCTTGATTTAATGCTCCGGCACCTATTGCCTGTATTTCAACATGTCCATTTGTTCTAAAAACATTTGTTAATGCCCCAGCTACAGAATTTGGGTTTGATTTTGATGAAACTTTTAATGTATCCATAATTTTTTTCCTTTCTTAATACATTAAATTATATTAAATAAAAAAACTATTATTACAAAAAAAGTAGCTTATTTTAAGCCACTTATAAATTTTATATAATTATCATATCTAGACTTTAATATAAAAGTTCCAACATCCTTTTTTAAAAGACACTCATCTTCCTTTTCATGTAAACAGTCTTTATAAGGACATTTATAATTTCTAAACTCTCTCATAGCATTTCTTATATCATATTTACTATATTTAGCTAAGGAGATATCACTAAATCCTGGAGTATCTATAACATAACCATGACAAATATTAACAAGGGATGTATATCTTGTTGTATGTTTGCCTCTTCCTAAAGCCTTTGATACATCCCCAACTTCAAAGTTTAAATTCTTATCAAGTTTATTTAAAAGAGTTGACTTACCAGCCCCAGTTTGTCCTGTAAATACTGTTGTTTTTCCCCTTAATAAAAGTTTAATTCTTAAAATATTAGTATTATAAAGTACTTTATAACCAATACGTTTATAATATTTTAATATTTGTTTTACACTTTTTAAAGTATCTTTACTAACTAAATCCTTCTTAGTTATTATTATTACTGGTTTTATATTATTAAGTTCACATATTAATAACTGTTTATCAAGTAAATTAAGGCTAAAATCAGGAGTTTTAAGACTTGTTACAATAAAAGCATTAGTAACATTAGAAACACAAGGTCTATCTAAATTATTAAATCTATCTTTAACTTCTGTTATTACTTTATCCTTTTCATTTATTTTAACATAATCTCCAACCTTAGGTTCTATATTTTTATATCTAAAAACTCCTAAAGCCTTACAAACATATATTTTTTTCCAACAACAAACAAAGTAATCACCACTTACAAGTTTTACAATTCTACCATCCATTAGTTACCTTCATCTGTTGGAGGAGTATTATTATTACTGCCACCATTATCTGGTATTGGAATAACTTCCTTTTTCTTAGCAATAACAACTTTTAAAGTAGCACCTTTAGTAATATATGATGATGTACCCCTACTTTGTGATATTACAGTACCCTCTTCTACTTCATCTGTTTCTTGATATTCAACCTCCAAAACAATTTCTTTTTTAGAAGCCCATTCTTTTATCTCATCAACACTCCAGCCCTTGCTTTTTAAATCTGGATATTTTTCAAGTATTTTTGGTATATATAAAGTTATTTCATCACCTTCAGTAAGTTCACTATCTTTAGCAACTGACTGTCCTACTATTTCTTGTTCGTTATATGTTTTATCTTTGGTATTTTCAACCTCTTTTTCCTCGATATTTACAACAAGATTATAAACCTTTTCAAGCTCTGTTTTAACTTCTATATAATTTTTACCAGTTAAATCTGGAACCTTATAGACAAGTTCTCCAGTTGACACAATAAGTGTAATTTCAGTACCCTTTTTAACTGTTCTACCAGAAATAGGATTAGTTCTTACAACCTTACCCTTTTCTATATCTTTATTAGCTTCTTCAATAACATTTGCATTTACTGTAAATCCAAGTTTTTTAAGTTCATTTTCAGCTTCAACAACACTCCATTTACTAACATCAGGTATTTTTACATCAGGAACCTCAGTAAATAAAGGGACAAGGAAGAAAACTATTGCTAAAATAGCAACTAAAGCAACAAGTATACCCCCAAAAATTATCAATTTTTTATTACTATCATCATCAGTATCTTTTATTTGACTTACAATACTATTATCCATATTAGCATTAGTTTTAGAAACAGCAACATCAGCCTCTATTCCCTCATCATATTTTAATTTTCTTTTAGGTTCATTTAACCTTTCTTTATTTAAACAAGTTAAAAGATCATCATGCATCTCTCTTGCATTATTATATCTATTTTTACTATTTTTAGCTGTTGCCGTTGTAATAATATTTTCAATACTTTGTGGTATATCAGGATTAATAGTCCTAATTGGAGTAATAGGCTCCTTTAAATGTTTTAAAGCAATCTCAACAGCATTATCACCCTTAAATGGAAGTTCCCCAGTTAAAAGTTCAAACATCATAATACCAAGAGAATAAACATCACTTTTTAATGTTGCCCCCTTACCACTTGCTTGTTCTGGTGGGAAATAATGAACTGATCCCATAGCAGAATTAGTCTGTGTAAGATGCGTAGCATTAAGAGCCATAGCAATACCAAAATCAGTTATTTTTATTTCGCCATCTTCCTTTATTAAAATATTTTGTGGCTTTAAATCCCTATGTATTATTAAACTATCATGAGCAACACTCATTGCACTAGTTATTTGAAGCATTATATCAACAACTTCACTAACCGTTAAATTACCTCGTTTTTTAAGTAACTGCTTTAAGTTCTTGCCATCAATATATTCCATAACTATATAATAGTTGCCATCATCTTCCCCAACATCATAAATTTCAACAATATTAGGATGAGAAAGACTTGAAGCACTTAAAGCTTCCCTTTGGAATCTTCTTACAAACTTCTCATCAGTTGCAAGATCACCTCTTAATACCTTTATGGCAACATTTCTATCAAGTATTGTATCCTTAGCAAGATAGACATTTGCCATACCACCTTCCCCAATAGTTTTTATAATCTCATAACGGTCATTAATCTTTTGACCCTTTACTATCATACTTATCAACACCCTTCATATCTAAATAGGCAACTGAAATATTATCATTTCCACCACGATTATTTGCCTTTCTAATAAGTTTACTAACTCTTCCTTCACAAGAGAGTTCATCATCTGTTAAAACCTTTTCTATACTTTCAAAACTAAGCATATTTGTTAGTCCATCAGAGCATAACATAATACCTTCTATCTCTTTATTACAATCAAAAATATCAATATCAATCGGGTCATTTATACCAAGTGCATTCATTAAAATATTTTTTCTTGGATGATTTCTAGCCTCATCTTCAGTAAGTTCTCCTGCTGTTATAAGAAGATTTACCAAAGTATGATCATGAGTTACTTTATGTAAATTTCTATCCTTTATAACAAACCCACTACTATCTCCAATATTACCAAAAAGTATGTAAGATGGATTTACTATAGCTAAAACCAAAGTAGTACCCATACCCTTTGCCTCTTCATGCTCTTCAGTATACTTAAATATTAAACTATTTATTTCATGAACGCTTAATTTAATCCACTCAACTGCATCAAGTTTACTAAAGTTACCAAAAGTTTCGCTAAACCTCTTACCTAAATAACTAATAGCAATAGATGATGCAACTTCTCCTGCCTGATGTCCGCCCATACCATCTGCAACTGCCATAAGATAACTATCACCTTGATTTTTGATAATTATAACACTATCTTCATTATGTTCTCTTACAAGCCCTTTATCTGTCAAATAAAATGATTCCATTTATTCCTCCTTACTGGATCTTAACTGTCCACAAGCTGCGGATATATTTCCCCCAAATTCACGTCTTATTGTAACATTTATATTATTCTTCTTTAGTATATCATAAAATTTCATAATTTGCGACTTTTTACTTCTTCTTAATGTAAAATTACTACTCTCATTATAAGGTATAAGATTAACATAACACAAAATACCCTTTAAAAGATTAGCAAGTTCTAAAGCATTACTATCCAAGTCATTTACACCATCAATTAAAATATATTCAAAAGTAACCCTTCTATTAGTATTTTTTATATAATCTTTTATACAAAAAATTAAATCATTTAAAGGATAAACTTTATTAATAGGCATTATCTTACTTCTTAAAGCATCATTTGAACCATGTAAACTAATGGCAAGATTAACCTGATATGGAAGTTTACTAAATTCCCTTATTTTAGGTATAATACCACAAGTTGAAACGGTAATATGACGACTTCCTAAAGCAAGACCCTTTGGATTATTAATAATGTTTATAAATCTTATAATATTATCATAATTATCAAAAGGTTCTCCAATACCCATTATAACAACATGACTAATTCTCTCACCCGTAAGCTTTTCTATTTGTAATATTTGAAGTACAAGTTCATAAGATGATAAATTTCTAACCTTTTTTCTTCTACCACTTTCACAAAAAATGCACCCCATATTACAACCAACTTGACTTGAAACACATAAAGAAAGACCATAATTATGCCTCATAAGAACAGTTTCAATAAGTTCACCATCACAAAGTTTAAATAAATATTTATTTACATCCTTATCACACTCTTCCTTTACAAGAGAAAGAAAAGAAATAGAAAAATCATGCTTTAAAGTATCCCTTAAATCTAAACTAAGATTTGTCATCTCATCAAAACTTAAGACTCTCTTAACATATAAAAAATCATATATCTGCAAAGCACGATACTTTTTATACCCCTTATTAATTAAATAATCCTCTAATTCATTAAGTGTTAAATCATAAATATTTCTCATAAAAAACCTCAAAATAATTATAAAACAAAAATATAAAAAAATCTAGTACATTGTATATATTAACACAACAACTAGACTTTAGTGATTTATAGATTGTTTTTTATATTTATTTCTAACGTGTTTCAACAACGTATGGGTCATCAGTAGTTCCTGTTCCTGTTGCCAGTAATCCAGCCTTCAGTGAGATAACCGGGAACACGACTCTGCTGGTGTTGACAGAGTCGTTGTAGATACCACCAGCAACGTCAACATCCCAAGCGACAGCATAAGAATAATAAAAGCCGGAGGGGTTCATTAACCAATAACCATAGCCATTTGTAATATATGAAGCACTAGATTTAACTGGATAATTTCCTGCATGTACTGCTTCATCATATGTTAGCAAACCTACTTTTGATGTTATTATACCTTTGCCATTACCATCTGTACTACATTTAAAATTTGATGTATAGTTATCATATGTTGGTGCTGTTACACTTCCTGCTGTTACATTTTCACTGCCACTAGCAACTTTAAACTGTTCGCAAAATTCTGTATCTACTATATAGTCTTCATAAGTTTTTAAATTATCATTATACCAAGTATCCAAAGTTCTTTTTATTCCACCTTCTACATCACTATTACTATAATACATATAGGTATAATTATTAGAGCTTGGATTAAACTGATATTTTTTATTGTTATTTATTCCATCATTTAACAGTAATCTAATACTACCATTTTCATTTATTCTTACTATTCTCCACATTAATCCTGCAAATGAAACATAGTTATTTACTGCATTTTCATCATATGTTCCTCCATTTGCAAGACATTGTTCTTTTGTTAATTGATTCGTAAAATAATAGGTAGTACCATTTTTACATGATGAATTATATGAAACAAATGTCGTACCTCCAAGTAAAGTACATATTTCTTGTGTCATTGTAACTCCTTGGCAACCATTATTACCTCTAAAGTAATATGTAGGTCTTCCATCATTTGTATCTGTTGATACATATAAACCGAATTTGTCTCCAGCTTCTTTATATGTTGTTTTAAGTGATGCTTCTGGTAATACTCCTATTACATTACTATTGTTTTTTCCTAATATAAGTCCTTTTAAAGATTTATCTATTACTTCTATACTCTCTGTTGTGCCATAGCCCTTTATTTTAAACGCAAATGTTTCACTATTTGTATCTGCAACATGTTCCACATTTGTACCTGTTCTTTTTTTTATTATATTATTTGTAAGCATATATTGAAGCATCTCATTACTATCTTCAACCATATCTAAAATTTCTAGCGTTTCTCCATCTAAATAACCAGTACCATTACAAAATGCTGTTGCAACATCAGTACTAACTGATGCAGCATTTACAAAAAATGCAGCACATGCTGAAACACTTACAACTTCATACTTTTCACTCCTTGCAATTATTGGAAGTTTATAATTTTCATCTATCCATGCCTTTAATGTATATGTATGTACTTCACTTCCGCTTATTACATCTGTTAATAAGACATGACTATCCATAATGTTTTCTATATAAAGTGGTTTAAAACTTGATATTAACTCTCCCTTATTTTCTGTAAATCCTGCCGCTACATTATTGCCTTTTTTTAAATATATTTTTATGTAGTTTTGTGTTAAAGTGTTTCCTTCTTGTATATCTGTTATACCTAAGGCATAATTTACCTTAGTATTTCCTGTTATATCGCTTGTAACAGTAAATGTCATTTGTGAATTAGTATCAGTATTTGCTAAGCCTTCACTATCTGTTTCTGGATACCTATTTTGAATACTAATATTATTTACATCATTAAATGTAATTACTATATGTCCTGTTTGTATTACATTTTCTTTTGTTCCACTGCCAGTAAATGTATACATAGCATATGAAAGTCCAACCGTTATTATTAAAAGAAGTATTACAAATATTACTGGTATTATATACCTTTTAGTTTGTGATACCCCCCCCCCCAGTACTAAACATTTGTTTCATAAAACATCCTTCTTTCTTATCTTTTACATATTTATTGTAACAAAAAAACTACCTTATTACAAGTAGTTTTTATATACTTAAATTATAAATCATTTAATACTTCAAGTGCTTCATCAAATGTTTTAACGCCATATATTTTTATATTATAATTATATTTTTCCTTTAACTTTAATGCTTCTTCCAAGTTTTCATAAGGACATAAAAACACATCACTTTTTGATAATACTGCTCCTTTTAATTTATATTCAACTCCTCCTATCTCACCAACAACCCCATTTTTTGATATAGTACCTGTTCCTGATATTTTATATCCTTTTGTTATATCATTATCTGTTAATTTATTATAAATACTAAGTGTCATTATAAGTCCTCCAGATGGTCCAACTTCTCTATCACTAAAATTAAAAGAAATATTAGGATTTGTTTCATATTCCTTATCCTCAAGTAAATAAATACCTATCTTTTTATTACCATATAAATCAATAAGATCTACCCTTACATCTATTTCCTTATTATCTCTTAAAACATTAAGAGTAACACTTAAAGTATCTATATCCTTTAAATAATTATTTAATTCTTCTGTAGTACTCATTCTCTTACCATCAATGCCAAGTATAATATCTTTCATATAAACATCTGCCCTGCTATTACTATCTTTATAAATAACATATATCTTATTACTTTTTACAGATATTTCCTTATTAAGTTTACTAAAAGATAGATATATTGCACTATTTAAAGAATCTTTAAAATACATCTTTTCCCTAAAGTTATACTCATCTAATGTTTCATTATCATAAGATATATCTTCTACTTTATTAAGTTTAAATGAAGGAATAATTTTACCAAGTATATAAGTTAAAACATTACCATTTAACTCTTTAACATAACAAGAATTAAAACTACCCTTACTTTTATTACTCTCCAAAACCTCTATTTTCTTATCCATATTTATAATACCTCCCCCAACAGTTACAGTATAAGGAGTTGGAATAAGAAGTATTAAAGCTATTAAAATAGGTAAGAAGAAAGATATAACATCTTTAGGACTTTTAAAAAAATCTTTAATATTTTGTTTTATTTTTTGTATCATATAAAATCTCCTTAATATAATTATAACAAAGGATATATATATTATGAAAAAATTTTTAAAAAACTTTACAACTATTTTTTTAATTATAACTATATTTATTAGTTTATTTATAAAAAGTAATACTTTAAAATCCTCTGTTATTTTTAGTATTAACTTATTTATAAAAAATATTTTTCCATCCCTATTCCCTTGTTTTTTAATTAATTCCCTTTTAATAAGTATAGGAATACCTTTATTTTTAAAAGATCTATTTAATAATATATTTGCAAGACTTTTTAAAGTTAATGGTATTTCATCTTTTGTATTTATATCATCTTTTTTAAGTGGTTTTCCATCTTCTTCTAAATACATAAAAGATTTATTAGATAAAGGTTTAATTAATATAAATGAAGCAAATAAAATACTTTTAGAAACATTTTTTCCTAATCCTTTATTTATTATAAATACTGTTGGCATTATGTTTTTAAATAGTAAAAAAATAGGTTTTTTTATTCTTTTATCACAAATTATATCGAATATTATAATTGGTATACTTGTACGTAATTTATATGACACTAAAGTAAATTTTAATAAATTTAACTTAAAAAAGTCTTTAAAGACTTTAAATGATACTTTAAATAATACAAATATTATAAAAGAATTTTTAAGTAATATAACACCCTGTATTTTAACTTTACTTAATGTTTTTGCAACTATTACTTTTTTTATTATTTTAATAAATTTATATAGTGTAAGTAATACCCCTTTAAGTGCTTTTATAAAGGGTTTAATAGAATCTACAACTGGTTTAAAATATTTATCTTTACTAAATATTAATTACAATATAAAAGTGTATCTTATAACCTTTATATTATCTTTTGGGTCATTAAGTATACACTCACAAATATTTAATATTTTAAATGAATATAAAGTATTATATTATCCTTTTTTTATAGTTAGAATAATACATGCATCTCTTGCTACTTTATTTATGTTTTTAGTTATGAATTAATATTTTTATTAACTTGATATACCAACTGGATACACTATATTTATACCATAGTCTTTATCATTTTCATCTGTTTTACCAACCTCATGTATTGGTAATTTGATTATTAGGTAGTTTTTATCTATCTCTATAACTGGAGATAATGATGGTACAATAAAATCTTGTTTTGGCATTTTATATTTAATACTATCATAAGTAATAGTATAGTTTTTAGGATCGTATATTAAGGTTTTAGAAGTTTCATTCTCTCCTTCTTTTTGAAAGTATAAATTACAGGCTTGCATAGCGTTAGTTTGTGTTTCACAAATTATTTTTTTAAAGTTATTATATATTAAATCATCATTTATAAGCTTTGTTATAGTATTTTTATATGTTAAAAGTTCTCTTGTAAGTTCTTTTTCATTATTACTATCTTTTAATTTTATTATAATATTCATCATACCAGTTGTTAAAATCATTAACATAACAAATACAACAATAAATTCTACAATAGAAAGACCTTTATTATTTAGTTTTTTCATACGTTTAAACCTCCATACAAGACCAGTTTTTACTATTATCAATATTTAATTTTTCTCTTTGATGATATAACATAACAGAACTACAATTACTTTCAGTATTACAAAGTGTATATTTTGCATATGATTTTCTATTCATTTGAAAATCCTGAGCTGTATGGATACCATATACACAAAATTGATTAGTAAATTTAGAATTATTACAATCATCTAAAGTTGTATATCTATCACTTCCAATATCTTTTAATATTTTAACACTTCTTGATTCACAAAGTCCGTTATTTTTATCATCATCTGTGCATCCTGTTCTATTCCACTCTTTCCAAGCACCATAAGATTTCTCACTACAAAGTTTTGAAAAAAGTTTAGATGATGCATAACCTGTATTAGTTTTAATAGTTATACGGTATAATTCATTACTACTATCTTTAATATCTAAAAAGTTTAAATAATCTTTTAGATCACCAGTATAATTAATTAGTTCTGGCTTATATTTTGTTATAATAGCACTTTTTATATTTAATTTTTTAACTAAATCATCACAAGAAATATTATCTATAACTAAAGAATAGTTAGTATTACAAGTTATATTACCATCACTATGTTTCACTAATAAATCTTCATATTCATTATTAAGTGTAAATGTTGAAGGATTATTGCTAATATTTTTTAAAATATAAAATCTTAAATAATATAAAGAATACATACTATCTAAGTCATTATATTCTATCCTTTTTTCATATTCCCCTTTAGTAGGTAAAAAATTAGTGTATAAAACTGTAAACACAACAAGTACAACAACAACGACTGCTAAAAGTTCAGCCATCATAAATCCTTTATTATTACTTTTTTTCATAAAAAATAACCTTCTTCCCTTGATTATCTTATAAAATTATTATATAATAAAATTTAGATAAATACTAGAGTAAAGAAAACAATTTTAAAAAAAAATAAAAAGAATAAAATATTAAGAAGGGGAAATCTATTTATGAGGGAATTTGATTTTACAACTGTACCTATAGTTGACATTGTAAATGACATCATTGTTGATGGTGCAACTAAAAATGCCAGTGATATTCACTTTGACCCTATGGAAAATTACCTAAAGATTAGAATGCGTATTGATGGTGATTTAAGGGACTATGCCATTATAGAAAATAAATACAAAAGAAATTTAATTACCAGAATAAAACTTTTAGCGGGTATGAATATTACGGAATCAAGATTACCTCAAGATGGTGCCATAAAAAGTAATATTAATGGCAAAGATTTAGATCTTCGTGTTGCTGCCCTTCCAACAAGTTTTGGTGAAAAAGTTGTTATCCGTATACTTGATTACAGTATGAGTTTTGAAGGTATTGAATCTTTAGGATTCACCAAAGAAAATTACGAGAAAATAGAACAAATGTTAAATCTTCCAAATGGTATTATTCTAGTAACTGGTGCAACTGGTTCTGGTAAATCAACAACTGTTTACTCAATGCTTCAAAGATTAAACAATGAAGGAACTAATATTATAACAGTTGAGGACCCCGTTGAAATGAATATAGAGGGTATAAATCAAGTCCAAGTAAATAGTGAAATTGGACTTGACTTTGCAAATGTTTTAAGGTCCATTTTAAGAGAGGATCCAAATGTTATTTTAATTGGAGAAATAAGAGATAGTGAAACTGCTAAAATAGCTATTCGTTCATCTATTACAGGACATCTTGTTTTATCAACATTACATACTAATAACTCTCTTACAACTATCGAAAGACTTTTAGATATGGATGTTGAAAGATATTTACTATCTTCATCTTTAAAAGGAATTATCTCTCAAACCCTTGCTAAAAGATTATGTCCTAAATGTAGAAATGAAAGAGAAACAACTAAAGCTGAAAAAAGGATTTTTAAAAAAGTTTTAGGTAAAGAAGTTGAAAAAATATATGAACCTGTTGGTTGTCCTTATTGTAGAGGTGGTTATAAAGGAAGAATTGCTCTTCAAGAAGTACTACTTTTAAATGATGAAATAAGAGATGCCATAAATGATGGTGTAAGACGTGAAAAATTACGTGATATGATTTATAAAAAAAATGTTAGAACCCTATTTCAAGATGGATTATTAAAAGTAATTAATGGTACAACATCTATTGAAGAAGTATTTAGACTTGTTGAAGCAGAAGATGATGTTGATAATATTTATACAAATGAAGAAGAAGTCGAAGTAAAAGAGTTACACGATAATAACAAAGATGAAAATAAAGATACAAATATTAGTAATGATAGTAATATAAATAATATTATAAATGATGATACAAATATAAACACAAATACTAATACTAATAATTATAATAATGATAAACCAGTATTTAAAAAAGTAACAGACTTTATAAATACTACTGATACAAAAGAAGAAGTAAAGCAAGAAAAACATGATGAAGATAATATTTTAAATGATATATTAAATACTAGTACTAATAACATTAACTATAACTATAATAATAATAATAATAATAATGATAATGATAATGATATAACTCCTAAAGAAGATATAAATAAGGAAAAACAAGAAAATAACTTAAATGTTAATGATAATAATATTACTAGTAAAGCAGAAAACTCAAATAAAACAAGCGAACAACATAGTTATACAGATGACTTAATAAATTTAATAAATCAAGGTTTCTTTGAATAAAAAAATTGGTAAAATGATTACCAATTTTTTTATTATCTAAATCCTTTTTGATATAATTTTTGTTTTATTTTATATGAAAGTTCACTACCACTATATTTTTTAGATAATTTATTATATAACTTTTTATACTCTAAATATTTTATCTTTTCATCATCTATATTTATATTATTTAAAATACTTATAATATCTTCCCTATAATAACCTTTATTAATTAAATCATTAAGTAGTTTTTGTTTCAATATAGCAAGTGATTTATTTTTATTTATTTTAACTTTATTATTTATATATTTATCTATCTTTTTTATCTGTATATCTTTTGTAAATTGTTTTAATTCATCATCTATTATTTCTTCTTCTATATCATGTCCTTTAAGTTCCCTTTTTATCTTTAAAGGTCCAACGTCTTTTAAATTAATAGCATCTTTTATATATAAATTACAAAATATTTTATCATTTAAATAACCATTTTTTGTAAGATTATTTATTATTTTTTCTATATATTCTTTTTTTACTTCATTTTTAGTTAAATAATCCCTAACCTCTTTTTTACTTCTTGTTCTTTGTGCTAAATATTTTAATGTTTTATTATATGCTTCATAGTAATTATTTTCATCTAAAAGTTTTAATAATTCTTCTTTTGTTATATCTTTTTTAGTTAGAATATTATATTTTAAAATAACATCTTCATATAATACATAATCATTTATTGGAAAATAAACTCTATATTTTCCATTTCCCATATATTTATATTTTACTATTTCCATAATTTTGCTCCTTTAAATTTATTATAACAAAAAAAGAAGTTTTTAGAAACTTCTTTTACAATAAGGACATGTTTTAAGTTGTGCTGATACTCTATGTCCGCATATAGAACATACTCTTGTTGCTTCTTTATCTTCAAGTACAACTGGTCTTTCTATTTCAGTATCTTTGTTAGCACTTGTAAAGTTTTGTCTATAATTATTTAAATTAATTTTACTATTTAAATCAGGTTCAAATGTTTGAGATTCCTTAAGTTTATAATTATTTAAATTTATATCATCATGTCTTGCAAAAGCATTATTATTAATATTACCAACTGGTGATATTGGTGTTGTTGGTCCAAATGTATCTTTTTCTTTTACATCAGTTAACTGTTTTTCAAGTGAAGCATGCTTTAACATATCTTCTTCTTTTATTTGATTTTTTAAATCAGTTGTTTTATCTTTATCTTTCTTATTTTTAATAAGTAAAATAACTATACCAACTATTGATGAAATACCAACAATACCTGCGATTATAATATAGATAAGTGTATTTGATTTTTCAATAACAATCTTATAATCTAAATGTTCTGTACCATCTGCACTTATAGTAGAAATTGTAATTAAATCCCCATTTTTTAAATTAGTATTACCTTTTACTACAACTTCAGTTCCAACTTCTTCTACATCATATTTTATATTAAGTTGTTTTTCATTTTTAATTTTTAATGTATATTCTAATTTTGCTGTGTTAAATCCTAAATCATAACCTTCAACTGTTATATTTGAAAGACGAGGATTATCTCCTAAAGTTTCTCCTTCTTTTAATCTATTAACAGTTATCTTATATATTTTTTCAGTTCCCTGCTCACTTTTTACTTTTATAATTATTGGAGTATTTTCTCCATCTTTTAGTGTTAAATCATTATTAGTTATTTCAACCTTTGCTTTATCACTTTCAGCAACAGCTTTAACACTCATCTTTGTTATATCATGTAATACTTTTACAACATATTCGCCTTTTTCTTTATCGAATTTTATCTTACCTGATGATAATTCAATAGAACTTAAATAGTTATTTGTATCTCTACCATCTTCCCTATTTACAGTAATTGTATAATTTGTAGTGTTACCATTTTCTGCCTTAACTGTAATTGTAAATTTATTATCACCATAATTTAAAGCTTTATCTTTTACTTCTCCTGATATAACTTGTGTATCTTCACCCTTTACAGCATTTATTGTTATTTTATCAATATCTTTAGTAACTTTTACTGTGTAAGTTTTAGTATTTCCAGCGAAAGTTGGATTTAAACTTCCAGATGATACTTTTATATCTTTAAGTGTATTGTTATCACTACAAGTTCTATTTACATTAATTGTAAAATCTTTTTTAGCAGTTTTATCTTCTGCCGTAACAGTTACAGTGAATTTATTATTACCACATGACAAATTTTTAGTACCAGTACCTGAAACACTAGCATTTTTATCATCTGGTGTTGCCCCTATTTTAATAGTTTTTCCTTTAACACTATCTAAAGTACAACTTGTTTGTGATAAATTACAACTTGATGTTTTATCATCTATTTGTAAAGACTTTAAAGTAGTATTATTATTTAATATTTTAACATTATTTGTTAAATCTTGTGAAGTAACAGTAATTAAATTACCATCTTCATCTTTAGCAGAAATTATTTTAACTTCTATCTTCGTATCTCCTACTTTAGCATTATCTTTAACTTGTAAATTAAATTTTGCAACTTCTTTATTATCTCCAGTTAATAAAAGATTTGTTTTATTAATAGTATTACCAGTTGCAAAAACATTAGCCTCATCAACAATAACACTTGCACTAACTTCATTTAATTTAACTTCTTTAGGTGTTACAACCTCTCCCCCTTCGCCTTCACCAGGTGTTGTACCTTCTTGAGTATTATCAGGCTGGGTAAGAGATGCTTTTAAAGAACAACTTACCTCTCCTCCTCTTCTTGATGTTGGATTACACTCTAATTTAAATGAAGCTTCTGCATCCTTTGCCAAAACAAACCCTGGCATTAAACCTAGTAATAGTAGTATATAAAACCCTTTTTTCATATTCTTTTCTCCTTTACTACAAAGACAAATCCCCCGAACTATATTTATAAGACAATTATATCAAAGTATTAATAAAAAGTAAATATGAGAAATAAATTATTTTACAATTAAAACAACCACTTTTTTATTAAAAATTACTCTTTAATAGTTATTTTTAGTTCATCAAGTTGCTTCTTTGATACACTATTTGGAGCTTCACACATTAAATCTGTCGCAGAAGTAGTTTTTGGAAAAGCAATTACATCACGTATATTTTCTGTTTGTGCTAAAAGCATTGTAAGTCTATCAAGTCCAAGAGCAAAACCACCATGTGGAGGACAACCATATTTTAATGCCTCAACAAAAAATCCAAATTTTTCTTCTACATCTTCTTTAGATAAAGAAAGTGCCTTAAACAT
The DNA here is from genome assembly GCA_934098705.1 of uncultured Bacilli bacterium. Classification (GTDB taxonomy): domain Bacteria; phylum Bacillota_I; class Bacilli_A; order RF39; family UBA660; genus CAG-611. Next base: position 295,384 of record CAKOPC010000001.1, read on the forward strand.
AATTTCTTGTACCTTTTCATCATGTATACGTATAGAACCACCACCAGCTTCATATCCATTTATAACAATATCATAAGCTTTACTATAACAATTAGCTTTATCATTTAAAAGTTTATCAACATCCTCATCTTTAGGCATTGTAAATGGATGATGACAAGAAACATATCTATTTTCTTCTTCACTCCATTCAAAAGATGGGAAATCTACTACCCAAAGTAACTTATAGTCATCCTTTTTTATCAAATTTAAGTCACGTGCCAATTTACATCTTAAAGCACCTAAAGAAGTTTTTACTATATTATATTTACCAGAAACTATAAGAACTAAATCATTATCTTTTATATCTAATTTTTTAATTATATTTTTCATTTCTTCTTGACTTAGTAACTTTGAAATGCTTCCTGTTAACTCATTATTGTATTTTAAGTATGATATTCCTTGTGCTTTATAATTTTTAACAAATAAACTTAGATTATCTAAATCTTTCCTAGAATATAATGATGCAGTATCTTTAACAACAATAGCATTTATAATACCACCATCATCTATATCTTTCTTTAAAAATGTCACACTTGTATCTTTTAAAATATCAGTTATATCATTTATCTTCATATCAAATCTAAGATCAGGTTTATCACTACCATACATACTTATTGCATCATTATACTTCATTTTTATAAGTGGTAATTTAATATCTATGTTCTTAACATCTTTAAAAATTTTGGCAACCAATTTTTCACCAAGACTCATTATTTTCTCTTCATCAACAAAAGACGCTTCAACATCTATTTGTGTAAACTCAGGTTGTCTATCAGCACGTAAATCTTCATCCCTAAAACATTTAGCAATTTGAAAATATCTTTCAAAACCACTAACCATAAGTAATTGTTTATATATTTGTGGAGATTGTGGCAAAGCATAAAATTTTCCTTTATTAACTCTTGATGGCACTAAATAATCTCTTGCTCCTTCTGGTGTGCTTTTACAAAGAATTGGCGTTTCAACTTCTAAAAAATCTAAATTATTTAAAAAATTACGTGCCGAAAACATAATTTTACTTCTAAGTACAAAATTTTCTCTTAATGTTTCTCTTCTTAAATCTAAATATCTATATTTAAGTCTTGTTTCATCTAAAGCAGTCGTATTATCATCTATTTGAAATGGTAAATCCTTTGATGTATTTATTAAAACTATTTTATCAGCATTAATTTCTATATCACCAGTTTTAAGTTTTTTATTTTTATTTTCTCTTTCAACTATAATCCCTGAAACTTCTATTACATATTCTGCCTTCAAAGTATTAGCTAAAGCATAATAATCATTTTCCGGTCTTACAACAACTTGTATTACCCCACTTCTATTTCTAAGATCAATAAAAATAAGTCCTCCTAAATTTCTTACTCTACTAACCCACCCATTTATTTTTACATTTTCCATAACATTATTAATATTATATACTTTATATTTTTCCATATTTCCTCCTACTTATAAAATCAATTATTTATAATTAACATATTTTTATTCATATTAAACACCAACATTCTAACACAAATAGTATAATTTTTCAATAAACTCTATTCCACTCTAGAACGTCTATTAAAACCTTCAAAATATAAATCTATAGGTTCTAATTTTTTTGTATATTTTTGTATTAATTTTTGTATTTTTTCATAATCATATTTTCCATCAAATAAACATGATAAATCATCAAAATCTTCTCCCATTGCTTTTTCTAACTGTGATAACCAGTTTTTGGGTGATGAAGGAAAAACATGATATATTCCCATCAACAATGATATAAATGGGTATATTAAGGCAGAACATAACATTTTATTGCTGTATTCATGATTGTTTTTATTAATTTTTTCAAATGAAATCTGTACTCTATACGTTAATAATAATTCATCTAATTTATATAATGTATAGTTTTGTTTAATATCCATACATTTTTTATACCTATCATTATACATTTTTTTATTACCACAATAAAAATTTAGCATACTTGCATAATTTATTCCCAATGCATCTACTGTTTTTATCTTATAATCAAGATTTTCTAATGAATTTATAAAAATTTCCACCCATTTTCCGTTTTTATCGTAATAACAATGCGTTGAAGAGCCTCTACCTTTTACAACACAATATATATCTGTATCATAACTATTAATACCACAATTACTATTTATAAAATAAATGTCATCACGTTTTACATATTTTAAAACCTCATGCTTTATATCTATAAAATCAATATCAAGACAGTCAAATAATTGTTTTTTATTTAATTTGATTGGATCATTTACAAAATAATTATTATTTATATTAGAAAGTTTTTTCGCAAGAGCTATTATTTTCTTCTTTGACAATTCAAAAAACGAAAAAATTAATTGATTACTTTTTTCTTTATCAATGTTATAATAAATACTTTCAAAAACATTTATTATATCAATTAATGAATCGAATTTTGAATTTGATTTAATATAACGATTTAATTCAGTTATATTATTTTCATTCAATTTTAAATAACATTGAAAATATTTTTTGGCAATAAGTAACACAGCCTCTCCATGTATTATATTTGAATTTAGTGAAGAAATTGAGTGCGCTAGAGTGTGTAAAGAAATACAAGAAGATAAACTTTCAACTTTACCTGATAATTCGCTTATTTTAATAATATCTTGAGCCTTAATATTATCAAAATCATTGATAATTCTAATTATATTATCAACGCACAACAAACTTATTTTTTTACTTTCAAGAGTGCTTTTATTTGATATATAACATTCAACGGCATGCATAAAACAATCAAATGCACCCAATACTTTTTGAGACAAACTTAGAGATTTTACAAACATTTCATCCTTATATACAAAATCAGGTACAATTAAATTAGAAAATATAGATCTTTTTTCTCCATTATTTGTTATAACAGAATACCCATTATGCTCACTACCGGTTCCAAAAGTTGTTGGAATCGCAATAATAGTTTTAGCAACTTTTAAATTGTTAATATCTTTTTTCTTAAGAAAATAATTCCAAATATCTTTTTTTGGAGTATCATAAAAAATTGAAACGGCTTTTGCAACATCTATTACACTGCCACCTCCAAGTGCTATAATTTTATTACAATTATTTTTCTTTAATAATTGTATTGAATCGATAACCATACCAAGTGTAGGATTTGGACCAACTTTACCATAAATAATTATTTTTTTTGCTTTTTTTTCTATAATTGATAAAAATTTACGGTTTATTTTATTAAAATAATTAGAAGTTATTAATAAAACATTATCATCCATATGATCCATTTCTTCTACACTTTTAACATAAATTAATTGATTTTTCATTTCATTACCTCCATAAAACTTATAACTGAACATCTTTAAATACTTTACAACTATTTGTTGTAGATAACTCTAACACCAACGCGACAACAGCATCAATAGAAATTGAAAATCCTCCATGTCTTATTTTATTGTTTAATATTTTTATGTATGCAGCATATTTATCAATATAATTGTTTGATAAATATAAATTCTTTTCAATTTCTTTTTTATCAGTTGATCTTTGTCCCCCTGAAGCATAGCAAATATTTTTATAATAAGCCTTAAAAGTATTAACTCTACCATCAGCATCTAAACTATGATAAAATCTTCTAAAATTTATTGGAAACTTGTTAATCATATAAAAATTCGTCTTATATTTTTTATTTATATAATTTGACAAAATAATTAATTGATTGTCATTAAATGTTACTCCGTATTTTATATTATAATTCAAACTATCATTAATTATTTTAAAGGCCGTATCATATGAAATTGTTACTATTTTATTAAAGTTAGAACAAATATTGGATAAAACAAATTGAATAAATTCACAAAAGAAATTTTCAACTTGTTTATAATTTTTATTTTGAAATTCACACGAAAACATTTGAAATTCATACATACTATTTATGCCAATATCTTCATTTCTAAAAACATGAGAAATATCATATACATTAGAGAATCCATTATTTACTAAAATCTGTAACAGTAATTGAGAAGATTGTTTCAAATAATATTTTTCGTTATTAAAAGACATACTAAATGCTGTATTTTCACTTTCTGTAGCAAGTGTTAACAATACTGGTATATCGACCTCAACAAATTTATTTTTTTCCATTGCTTTTCTAATTCTTGAATTAATTAAATTTCTAGTTTCAATGACTTTTTTATATTGTAAATCTTTAATATTATAATTTATTGTAGTAACTTTGGTTACACCATTTAAAAAACTATTTATATAATTCAAAATAATATTTTCAGCAGAATTATTTCCCTTTTTTCTTATGTTTTCATTTTCTCTACCTATGTTAATAAAATCATCCAAAACCATAATTTTATTATTTTTCTTTTCATACTTCACATCACACAACAAACTTGGACTAGAAATATCATAAATATTTGTAAATAAAGCATTATATTTTTTTATAAAAGAAGTGGTAAAATCATTATTTTCCAAAGCAATTATACAATTTGAAATCTCATTATTATCAATTTCTTGGTATTGTTTAAATTGAATAAATTTTTCATTTTTCAAATTACTTTGTCTAGTATAAACAATAACTTTTATATTTTTTTCACTTAATGCTTTTGCAATTAATTTACCTGACTTGCCATATCCAAATAAAACAATTTCATTTATGTTATCCTTTTCTACACAATCCGCCAATACTCTTTCTAACGACACATTGCCATCACTAATACTAGTATTTTTTCTAACATCTAACATCAAATCATTTAGAACTTTAACTAATCCCTCATATTGTTTATTCATATTTAAACCATTTACAACCTGAGCATATACTTGAATATCACCATAAACAAGACTATGCATTCCTACAGATGTTTCCGCCAAATAAATCAAAGCCTCTTTTCCATAATAGGTTTTTATTTTACAAATTAAAGATTGAAAAAAAGATAATTTATCTTTATCAACACAATCAATCCAAAGTTTTTTTAATAATCCTATAGCTAAATTTTCTTCTAAATTCTGTGCCATAGCTACTAACAAAGAACCATTACACTTATTAATTATAACAGGATCACTTATTCCAAAATATTTATTTTTATTTTCTTCATACGTTTTAAATAACTTATCATATGATATTTGGATTGTTTTCAAAACATCATTTAACATTGCTTTATCCTTACTACTTAATTTTTCATAAACTAAACTTATACATATTATATTCATACTTAACCTCGATTCTATTTTTTATTTACAAATTCAAATAAGAGACGTTATATTATTACTAAAGAGTAAAAAAATGACACCAAAAAACAAAATTTATTTTAGTGTCATCTCAAAAATAAACAACATATCAAAACATACATAACTACCACAAACTTCAAAAAAATTCATAAATAACCATCTCTTCAAAATAAAATTTAAGAATAGTTTGCCATGTTTTTAAAATTTGTCAATACCCTAAAGTTAACTTTTAAAAATATATTAGAAAAATCTAATTTTCCTCCAAAAAAGTCCTTAGTCCTTTTACCTCTTCCTCTAAACACTTATTATCATTACTAACTAAAAAGTCATATCTAAAAAGACTAAATCCATTATATTTAGAAACTTTCATACTCTCTTTTATCTCATTTCTTATAATATCACTATTATTAATCCATTCGTAATATCCATCTTTAGCATACTTATCTTCCTTACCTGATTTATAAAGAGCAAGTGCTATAACAAGTTTTGTATCATTATTAAGTATAATATTATTCCAAACATTTAAAGTATCTATAAAGGGCATTGTACTATTTAAAAAACCATAATATAACTGAGGCATTACTATATCTATATAATTATTATTCTTAAGAATAAATTCTATATCTAAATACTCATTATTTAAATTATTTTTTATATTACCTTGAGGAGATATAATAAATAGAACATCTTTATTTATACTTTTTATAGCGTCATAAGTACTTTTTATAAGTTTATTTATATTATTTATTCTATATTCAAAAAGTGTTAAACCATTACCCTCTTTATTATAATTTTCTATATCTATTGTATTTGATGGATAAAAATAATCATCATATAAAATACCATCAACCCTGTAATTTGAAACTATTTCTTTAACACCATTTATTATAAGTTCTAACACACTACTATCTGCAGGATTTAAATATATACCATTTTTAACTTCCATTTTATTAGTATTAATAAATTTAGATATATTATCATCACCACTTATACTTGATAAATCATTATTACTTCTTACTCTATATGGATTAATCCAAGCATAAATTTTTATATTTTTTTTATGTGCTTCATTTATAAAATACTCTAAAATATCAAGATCTATTTTATCATTATAAACAACACTACTTCTATAAAATATATTAGATTTATATATAGCATCACAAAAAGGTCTTACTTGTAATATAATAGTATTTAATTTGAAGTCATAAACAACCCCTATCATTTCCTTTATATAATTTTTCTTACCATTTATATCCATATTCTTTAATTTACTAAGTTCAATAAAAGATACAAAAACACCCCTTACATCTTCATTTTTATTATCTATAATACTATTACTATCATTATCTTTTTTATCAAAAATACAATAAAAAAAAGATGATAATATAAGTAAAATAAAAAAAGTTAAAATAATCTTTTTCATATTCTATCTCCATAAACCATATCTAAATACTTTCTTTCTGTTATATAACTTTTTCTAAAGTTTATAACATGACACCTATCCTTATACATATTATTTAAATTATTTATAACCTTTACCCTTTTAAAATTATATCTTTTTAAATATCTTTCAAGTAAAAACCTATTATAAATTACATCTTGATACTTTAAATACTTTGACACTTCAAATAATAAAACCATACCTAAAATAATCATATTATAACTTCTATTTATAATAAATAATATAATTATAAATATATATGATATTAATATAACTATTTTATTACTTATTTTAAAATTAAATATTTTATAAAGTAAAAGATTAAATAATTTACCACCATCTAAAGGATATATAGGTAATAAATTAAATACTAATAAAGTTAAGTTATACCCTCTTACCATTTCATAAAAGTTATTATTTATAATATTTAATTTATAAAGTACAAAGTATAAAAAAAATCCTGAAATTTGAAATACTGGTCCCATAATAAGTATTAATAATTCTTCTTTTATTGGTTTATTTATATCACAATCAAACTTTACAACTCCTCCAGTTGGATAAATATGTATTTCATCTACTTTCCATTTAAATATTTTAGCACATATTAAATGTCCTACTTCATGTATAATAATAAGTGATAAAAATATAAGAAATGGTTTAAACATACCACTTAATATAACAAGTAATATAAGTATAAAAAAGGTACTATCAAACTTAAATATATTCTTTATATGATAATGCCTTTCCATCTTTATAAAAAGCTAAATATAAGGTATTACCATCTGTCATACCTAAAAACTCTCCCTTTTTTACATAATCATAAATTTTAACATTAGAAGAACTTACATTACCATACCATATATCAACTCCATTAGATGTTTGAATTATAACAGTATTATTAAAATCATCTTTCTTTCCAATAAAAGTTACTATTCCCTCACTTATTATAGGTATTAAATAATTATCTGTAACACTTAAAGATACTCCATCTTTATATATACTTAAACTATTATATTTTAAGCTCTCATTAAATACCTCTTTAGAATTATTTAAGCTACCATCAAAAGGTATTATATCTTTAAAATACTTATTTATAAAACTTTTAAAACTAGCAAAAGAAAAATTAGTTTCATAAATAAACTTATAAATAGTTTTACTATTATTACTATCATATTTAAGTACTATTAAACCAGTAATTAATATAATAATACATATAAGTATCTTAGAAAATAAATATTTAACAAACTTTGATACTTTAAATTCTCCATTACTTTCTTTTTTACTTATTAAATCTCTTATTCTTTTATTATTATAATTCATTATTATCACCCATAAAATAATATGAACTATTTATAATATTTATGTTTAAAGTATAATAATTTATAAAGTATTAAATTAACTATTATATTAATATAAAAGTATTTTATAAAGAACTTTATAAACTCTATAAAAGTATAACTATTATAACTTATAACATTTATTATAAATATAGAAAAACTATATATAAATGTTATAATTATAGTTAAAATAATAATATTTTTTATATCAAATTTATATTTCTTAAAATAGTAATCTATAAAGATAGGTATTATAAATAATATAATTATTAAATAGTAATTATCTAAATAAAAAATAGCATATAAGTATTCTAAAATAATAAATAAAATGATAAAATTTTTTCTATTAAATACTTTATAAAAAACTATAAAACTAGTAATAAAGATACTTATACCATTTATAAAATAACTTTGTAAATGATTTAATAAAAATATAGTTAAAAGTATTAATATCTTAATCATTAAATTTATTGCCTATTATACTAACATAATATATATCTTTTAAGTTTTGACAAGTAACATATATTTTATTATCAAATACCTTTATTTTACCAACATATATATCTTTTGGTATAACACCATATCCTGTTGTTAAAACTTTATCATTTTCTTTTATAATACTTTTATCTGTAATATCTTTAAGTATTAAATAATCTTTATAAAACCCATCTATTACTCCATATGATACTCCCCTATCATTTTCTATTTTTACAGTAAATTTTATATCTTTTATAAGTTTTACATAAGATGTATCATAAAAGGTATCTTTTATAAGACCTATTAAACCATTATTTGATATAACAGCCATATTTTTATCTATTCCATCTTTAACACCCTTATCAATAACTAAAGTATCATTAAAGTTATTATCATATAAAATAATTGTAGCACTATATATATTAAATGTATTATAAGTATTCTTTAAAGACAACATATCTTTTAAATATGTAATATCACTATCTAAACTTTTATATTCATTTATTTTTTCTTTTAACACCATATTTTCTATTTCAAGTTTATTTTTAGACTTTAATAAATTGTTATTATTTATTATCTGTTTTATATATATACAAGGATATGATATATATTTAGTAATATTAAATATATTATTTTTTAAAAGATAAAAACTTAAAAAGAATATAAATATTATAATAATTACAATTAAATAAAAGTAACTTGTTTTAGACTTTTTATATTTCATATATTAACTCCTAACTTATTATTTTCATAAAAACTATAATATGTATTAGACCCTATTATTATATGATCTATTATTGGTATGTTTTGTAATCTTCCTATTTCCTCTAAAGACTTTGTAAGCATTATATCTTCCATACTTGGTGTTACATCTCCTGATGGATGATTATGTATACATATAATTCCACTTGCACTTGTAAGATAAGCATTTTTAAATATTTCTCTAGGATGTACAAGTGATCTATTAACTGTTCCCATAAATAAAAGTTTCCTTTCTATTACTTCGTTTTTACTATTTACATAAATACAGTAAAAATATTCCTGCATCTTATCATAAAATAAATATTTATTATCATTATAAATAACTGAAGCATTATTATATTTAATAGTTTTTTTATAAGATTTATCTAAATATAGCCTTTTAGCAATCTCAAGCATAGCAAGTATATTTACAGCTTTTACAATACCTATGCCTTTTTCTTTTAAAAGAATCTCTTTAGTTACATTTTTTAAGTTATAAAAACCATTTATATTTTTTATGATGGTAGAGGACATAGACAAAGCATTATAATTTTTAGTGCCACCATTTAATAAAATAGCAAGAAGTTCTGTATTAGATAAAGAAGAAGCACCATATTTTAATAATCTTTCCCTTGGTCTTTCATCTATATCCATCTCTTTAAGTTTCATTTAAAACTTCCTTATAATTTGCAAGAATAATTGATTCAATAGATATTAAATCATCTTTTTTTGTTACAATACTTACTAACTTATCATACTCTTTAAGCTCTGTTAAAAACTTTAAATCATTAACATACAAAGTATCTATTGTAATATCCTTGTATGAATCCTTGTAATAACTAATTATTTTATTAGCATTATCTTTTTGCTTTGTAATACCAGCGTATAAGTTGTAAGAACTATCATTTGAAAGAACAAGAAGCGACTTACTATTTTCAATTTTATCTAAAGAATCATAACTTGCAAGCTTTACAAGATAAACCTTCTCACCCTCATTAAAAGCAAGTACAGACTTCTTATGATAATTATCAAATATTACCCTACCAAATAAAAAACCAACAAGTATCGAAAAAAATATTGGAACTAATGCTTTTATCTTCATAAAGACTCCCTCCTTAACTAATATTTTACAAATTAAAAATAAAATATTATGTCGAAAAAAAATATTAGTTTTTAAATTACTAATATTTTATAATCATCAAAAGATACATTGTATATAATGTTATAAAATTCACTAAGCATAGTTAAATCATACTTAGTAAAATCATTAATATCTATATAAAACTTATTATCTTTATAATAAATTTTTTTATATTTTTTTATAACAAAATAATCATCAAACTCTAAAAACATTAAAGCATTTTTATATATATGTAACTTTAAATCTATTAAATCAGGAAAAAAATCCAAAGAATCAAGCTTTATAAACTCTATAACCATACCATATTTTATATTATGATATACATTAACATCAAGCATACCCCTTATTTTATAACCAAAAATTCTTTTTATATCAATAACTAAATCTTTAATAAAGGACTCTATCTCCTCTTTTTTATTTATATCAACATCTATCATATCTTTATTTATATATATAACAAAATGTGTATTTGAAACATATTTTAACTTCACTATACCACCTAAAGTATTGTATGACACACCTAGGCTTTTGTGATAAAAAAGAAAACCCTTATCAAAAGATAAAAGGTTTCCAACATTTTCCTCCGGAATAATTTATTGAACGCACCATCCGGGAGCGATTAACATTTCTCGTCTGGAATAACTTATATACCGCACCATCCAAGAGCGGTTAACATTTACAAATAAAGTATACTATAAATGATAGAAAATATCAATTAGTATACCATTATTAGTATATAAATATAAGTGAAAAAAATTACAATAATTAAATTTTTCAATTTTTTATTGTAATTTTTTTGACTTTTTATCATTTTTTAACACTTTTTACAAAAATTTAAGCACTAACGGGCAAGTTTTTGTCTTCGCAATCCCTTATAAACACTTGGTTTTAGAAAAAGTGTCCGTTACTTAGTTTGTATGATATATGGGTCATCAGTAGTACCTTGTCCTGTTGCCAGTAATCCAGCCTTCAATGAGATAACTGGGCGCACGACGTTGTCGCTGGAGACATCGCGGTTGCCGACAAGACCACCAGAGCCAACGCGCCAAGCGAGAGCATCATAATTAGTAGCGCCGGCGGGGCTCATTAACCAATAATAGTAGTTACTATTTGTAATATATGAAGCACTAGATTTACCAGGATAATTTCCTGCATGTACTGCTTCATCATATGTTAATAACCCGACCTTTGATGTTAGTATACCTTTTCCATTACCATCTGTGCTACATTTAAAATTCGATGTATAGTTATCATATGTTGGTACTGTTACACTTCCTGCTGTCGCATAAGAACTAAAAGAAGCAACCTTAAACTGCTCGCAAAACTCTGTATCTGCTATATAATTTTCATAACCCTTAATATTATTATCATACCAAGTATCAACCGTTCTTTTTATACCATTATCTACATCACTATTACTGTAATACATATAAATATAATTGTTCCAAGTTGGATTAAATTTTTTATTTACACCTGCCATCTCATCTAGTAATAATCTTATTGTTCCATTTTCATTTATTCTTATTATTTTCCACATTTTTCCAGCGAATTTAACATAATTGTTAGTTACTGCTCCCCTATAAAAGTATGTTGTTCCACTATTTGTTTCTCCATCTACTGATTTATATAATCCACTTGCATCTCCAGCACTTGAATATGTATCAGTAAGGGTTGCAGTAGCATTTAATACATTACTATTGTTAGTACCTAATATTAATTGATTTAATGTTGGTCTTTTCACTTCTATACTTTCTGTTGTGCCATATCCTTTTATCTTAAATGTAAATGTTTCACTAGTTGTATTACTTGTATGTGTTCCATTACTATTACTTTCAGTTGATGGAAGCTTATAATTCTCATCTATCCATGCCTTTAAGGTATAGGTATGTACTTCACTTCCACTTATTACATCTGTTAATAAGACATGGCTTGTCATTACATTTTCTATATAAAGAGGTTTAAAACTAGATATTAGTTCTCCTTTATTTTCTGTAAATCCTGCCACTACATTATTGCCTTTTTTTAAATATATTTTTATATAATCTTGTGTTAATGTGTTTCCTTCTTGTATATCTGTTATGCCTAAAGCATAATTTACCTTAGTATCTCCTGTTATATCACTTGTTACAGTAAATGTCATTTGTGAATTAGTATCAGTATTTGCTAAGCCCTCACTATCTGTTTCAGGATACCTATTTTGAATACTAATATTATTCACATCATTAAATGTAATTACTATATGTCCTGTTTGTATTACATTTTCTTTTGTTCCACTGCCAGTAAATGTATACATAGCATATGAAAGTCCAACCGTTATTATTAAAAGAAGTATTACAAATATTACTGGTATTATATACCTTTTAGTTTGTAATACCCCCCCCCAAGTCTAAATATTTGTTTCATAAAACGTCCTTCTTTCTTATTTTTACATATTTATTGTAACACACCTTTACTATTTCTGTCTATATTTTTATACAACAAAAAATACAGGAAATCTTTATAATTTCTGTATTCATACTAATATGTTATATCTTCATTTAATAAATCATCAAGGGTTACAATATTTAATCCTTTTTGTTTTATATATTTTAAAATTATATTTAAGCTTTCTACATTTTTTTTATTATTTTTCATGTCAAATATACTGCCACTTTTTAAGTTTTCTTTTACAAATATATAAGGGTCATTACTTATATTAGTACTTTTTATAGTATACATATTAAGACTTTTACAAGTATTTAACATATCATAATCAAAAGTATTAGTGTAACAGTATCTATTTTTATTTGTACTTACTCTATCTATATAAGAATTAGTATTTTTTATATTTATCTTGTTATTATTTATAATCATGTTACCTAATATATGGTTATCTTCTGTTATCTTTTTTAATGAATTAATACTTATATTATCATTTATAAAAAAGGTTGCTTTAGCATCATTACTTTTTAATATTTTAAGTATATCAAAAAGATAAGAGTCATCTTCCATTATAAATAATAATGACATATTTCTATTATTTCTATTACCATTTTGAATAAAATAATTATAATTATTATTTATAGTAACTTTTGGCATTTCTTTTATAAAAATATATAAGTTTTCATTATACACTCCAAGTTCTTTCATTTTACTATAACTTTTATTAACATCAACCATAATTCCATTTAAACCTGGTGTTATAGTGTCATTATCTATTTTGGCATCACATGACTTTTTTTCATAATTTGACTTATAAAGCATTATATCTTGCATTATTACATCTTTACTTTTAGAAAGGTTAGCAACTTGTTTTGTATAATAAAAACTAAATAAGGTAAGTATAGTAACTCCTAAAACATTTAAATTTTTTTTCATACTCTTCACCTATTTTATAATATGAAAAAAACAAGATAAAAATATCTTATTTTTGACATTTAGGACAGTAGTATGTACCTCTTCCATTAACTTTTATTTTTATTATTTCACTTTTACATATACTGCATTCTTTACCTTGTCTTTGATGTACCAATAAATCAGTTTGAAAGTGTCCTGTAACACCTTCCTGAGATGTATAACTTTTTATAGTAGTACCACCTTTATCTATTGCTTTTTGTAATATTTCTTTCGTATATTTTATAATGTTTTTAATTTCTAAATCTGTTAAAGTATTACATTTTCTAAGTGGTGATATCTTACTTTTAAATAGTATTTCATCAGCATATATATTACCAATACCTACAATTATAGTTTGATCAAGCAAACTAGTCTTTATATATTTATTACTGTTTTTATACTTTTCTTTTAAATATTCTAAAGTTAAATCTTCACTAAATGGTTCTTTACCTAATTTTTTTAAAGGTGATTTATCACTATATAGTTCATCTAATTTTAAAAGGTACATCCTGCCAAACTTTCTTACATCATTATATACTAAAGCTCCTTTATCAAGATTAAATACTACTATATCATGTTTATCATGCACTTCATAAAAGTATTTACCTTCCATTCTTAAATGACTTAGCATATAATAATTATCTAAACAAAATATTAGCCATTTACCATATCTTTTAATATCATTTATAGTTTGTCCTTTTAAAAAATCATCAACTAACTTTACATCTATATTTTCAAATACTTTAGTATAAAGAACATTAATATTTTCTATTTTTCTTTTTAAAACATGTGTTTTTAATACTTTTCTTACTGTTTCAACTTCTGGTAATTCTGGCATAAAACCTCCTTATTTTGCTTCACATAAATTATTTCCAATATTTATATCTACCTTTAATGGTACATTTAATTTATAAGTCCCTTCCATTATTGTTTTAACAATTAAGGTAACTTCTTCTACTTCTTCTTTAGGACAATCAAGTACAAGTTCATCGTGTATTTGCATAATTATTTTAGCTTTTAAATGTTTTTCATTTAATTTTTGATATATCTCTATCATAGCCTTTTTTAATATATCAGCAGCTGTTCCTTGAACTGGAGTATTAAGTGCCATTCTCTCTCCTTGTACTCTTACAAGATAACTACTACTATTTAATTCTTCAATATATCTTACTCTACCAAATAATGTTTTAACATATCCTTGTTCTTTAGCTGTTTCTATAACTTTATCCATATATTCTTTAATACCTGGAAATGTATTTAAATAGTTATCTATAAATGCTTTAGCTTCTTTCATATTTATTTTTAAATCTGCTGAAAGTCCAAAACTACTTATTCCATATAATATTCCAAAGTTTACTGCTTTTGCATTTCTTCTCATTGCTGGTGTTACTTCATCTTTTGATACATGATATATATCCATAGCTGTTTTAGTATGTATATCCATATCATTATTAAAAGCTTCAATCATATTACTTGCTCTTGACATTGATGCAAATATTCTAAGTTCTATTTGTGAATAATCTGCTGATATTAAAACTCCGCCTTTGGTAGGTATAAAAGCTCTTCTTATACTTTTACCATACTCTTCCCTTACTGGTATATTTTGAAGATTTGGATTAGTTGATGAAAGTCTACCTGTTCTTGTTAATGTTTGATTAAACGTTGTATGTATCCTACCATCTTCTTTTATACAGTTATAAAGTCCAAGAGCATAATTACCATAAAGTTTAGCATACATTCTAAAGTCAAGTATTTTTTTAACAATAGTATAATCTTCTATCTTTTCAAGTACTTCAACACTTGTTTCATATTTATTGTTTTTCACTCTTTTTGGATAAGGAATATTAAGCTTTTCAAATAATATTTGTCCTAATTGTTTTGGTGATAAAATATTAAATTCTTCTCCTGCTAAATTATATATTTCATTTTGTAATAATTCTAATTTTATCTTTAATTCATCTTGCATATCAAGCAAAACATCTTTATCTATTAAAACTCCTTCTTCTTCCATAGATGAAAGAACATATACTAAAGGTAATTCAATAGAGTTATAAAGGTATGTTAAGTTATTATCTTTTATTAAAGTTTCATATCTTTCTTTATTATCATATATATATTTAGCTTTTTGCATAGCTCTTTTTATTATTTCATCAATATTTTCATCTTTTGCTTTATATACTTCATGGTCGTATTTTATATCTATATCATCTTTTTTCATTAATGATACAATATCATCTTTTAAACTTAAATTTAAAAGATAAGCTTCAAGCATTAAATCATCTATATTTTTATCTATATTTATATTTAAATAATTTAAACTTACAATAAGTTTTTTTAAATCAAATGTATATTTAGGTATATTATTTGTAAATATATTAGCTTGTTTTATATCTTTTAATGGTATAAAGTATTTACAAGTTTTATTATATATTGCAATACCTTTTATATCTTTATCATGGTATGAACCATTACCTTCTACATATATTGCAAAAGGGTCTTTTATATTTATATTTTCTATATCATGTATTATTTTATATTCTATTTCTTCTTCTTTTTTTACTTTTTCTTTTTTTAGAAATGAATAAAACTCATACTCTTCTAAAACTTTATTATACTCACTTGTTGGTCCTTCATATTTTATTTTATTTAAATCTGTATCTATTGGTACATCTTTATATATAGTTGCAAGTTCATACGAAAAGTATGCATTATCTTTATCTTTAATTAGTTTTTCTCTAACCTTTGGACTTATTTCATCTATATTTTTATATATATTATCAAGACTTTGCCATTTTTTAAGAAGAGTAAGGGCTGTTTTTTCTCCTATTCCAAAAACTCCTGGTATATTGTCTGATGCATCTCCCATTAATGCTTTTAAATCTACTATTCTTTTTGGTTCTATGCCGTAGTTTTCTTTAAATGTTTCCTCATTCATCATTATATAATCACTTGTTTTTAAAAGTCTTACTGAAACATCTTGCGATATTAATTGTAATAAATCTTTATCACTAGATACAATAGTTGCTATAAAATCATCATCTCTATCTACTTCTTTAGCAAATGTTCCTATTATATCATCTGCTTCGTAATTATCTATTTCAAAATATTTTATTCCCATAACTGTACAAAACTTTTTTGCAACTGGAAATTGTAATTTTAAGTCTTCTGGTGTTTCACATCTTCCATCTTTATATTCTTTATATTTTTCATGTCTAAATGTTTTACCTTTATCAAAAGCTACCATTATATAACTTGGATTTAAGTCTTTTATTATTTTATTCATCATATTCATAAATCCATATAAAGCATTAGTGGGAAACATTTTAGAATTTCTTAATATATTACCTTTATATGCTGTTGCATAATAACTTCTAAAAAGAATATTATTACCATCTACTAGTACAACATTTTTCATAAAATTATCACCTCTTGTATATAATTATATATTATTTTCTTTATTATGAAAAGAAAAAGAAGAAGTTTATTTAGCTTCTTCTTGTACTCTTACTTCTCTTACAACTGTTACTTTTATAGTACCAGGATACTGCATTTCTTTTTCTATACGTTCTTTTATTTCTCTTGCTATTCTATGACTTTCAAGATCATCTACTTCTTCTGGTTTTACAAGTACTCTAATCTCACGTCCTGCTTGAAGAGCAAAGCTTTTTTCAACTCCCTTAAAGCTATTAGCAACCTCTTCAAGTTGTTCTAATCTTTTTATATAGTTTTCTAAGGAGTCATTTCTAGCACCAGGTCTTGATGCTGAAAGAGCATCTGCAATTTGTACTAAAATAGCTATAATACTTGTTGGTTTTGTATCACCATGGTGTGAGGCAATAGTATTTATAATAACCTCATTTTCATGATTTTTCTTGGCTATCTCGACCCCAATCTCAACATGGCTTCCTTCGATTTCATGATCTATTGCTTTACCTATATCATGAAGTAATCCTGCTCTTTTAGCAAGTGTTATATTTTCTCCAAGTTCTCCTGCCATAATACCTGCAAGACGAGCAACTTCCATCGAATGAGAAAGAGCATTTTGTCCATAACTTGTTCTAAACTGTAATCTACCAAGTATTTCAACTAAATCTTTACTAGCCTTTGGAATACCTAAGGAAAATAAAGCATTATTACCATACTCTATTATTTTCTCTTTCATTTCTTTTACAGTTTTATCATATATTTCTTCTATTCTTGTTGGGTGAATTCTACCATCCTTTATTAATGATTCAATAGTAATTCTTGCTATTTCTCTTCTTAAAGGGTCAAAAGATGAGATAACTATAGCTTCTGGTGTATCATCAATTATTAAATCAACACCTGTTATAGCTTCAATAGTTCTTATATTTCTACCCTCTCTACCAATTATTCTTCCTTTCATTTCATTATTAGGAAGAGCTATCGTAGATACTGTCTGCTCATTTGATACATCCTGTGAAAATCTTTGCATAGAAAGTACAAGTAATTCTTTTGCTTTTTTATCTGCCTCTTCTTTTGCTTCTTCTTCTCTTTCTTTTATATAACTTGTAATTTCTTTTTGCATCTCTTCTTCTACTTTTTGCATTATCATATCTTTAGCGTTTTCTTTATTCATACCACTAATTTTTGATAATACTTCAATTTGTTCTTGTTTTAATTTTTCCACATCTACTTGTTCTTCTTGAACTTTCGCTTGTTTTAAAGAAATTTTTTCTTCACGTTCATCAAGTAATTTTTCTCTTTTTTGATAATTTTCATCACGTCTATCCATATTATTTTCTCTTTGAATAAGACGATTTTCTTGTTCTTTTAAATCTGCCTTTTTCTCTTTGATTTCTTTATCCAGTTCCATTTTTAATCTATGAGATTCTTCTTTCGCTTCAAGAATCATATCTCTTCTTGATTTTTCGGCTTCTTTTTGCATTTTTAATAGTTGTTCTTCTCTTTCTTTTTTTAAACTTTTGTTTCTTAAAAGCACAACTAGCACTGTAAGTAAAGCGCCAAAGATTAATCCTATAACAACAAGCAGAATGGAAAGTATAGTATTATTCATAAATCCTCCATTCCATATATGTTAAATAAATATTAAATAACATACTTTTATTTTAAATTTGAAAGGTAAAGATGTCAAGTGCTTTTTATAAATTAAAAGACTTGAGGTATTTTAAAAAGTTTGTTAAAATATTCTTTATGAAGGTGATTTTTTATGGAAATTATAGGTATTATCGCAGAATATAACCCCTTTACAAATGGACATTTATACCATATTAAAAAAATAAAAGAAATGTATAATGACTCTATTATAATTGCAGTTATATCATCATCATTTACTCAAAGAGGTAATGTATCTATTCTTAATAAATGGGATAAAACTAAAATATGTTTAGAAAATGACATAGATTTAGTAATTGAACTTCCCTATTTTTATTCAAGTCAAAGTGCTGATATATTTTCATATGGTGCTTTAGCTATTTTAAATTATTTAAAAGTTAATAAAATAGTATTTGGTAGTGAATTAAATGATATAAAAAAGCTTTATAATGATGCAAAGATTAGCCTATCTAATGAATATAATACCTCTATAAAGAAATATTTAAGTGAAGGCTATAACTACCCATCATGTATATCTTTAGCAACTAAACTTAATATTAATACTCCAAATGATATACTAGGACTAACTTATATAAAAGAAATAATAAAAAATAACTATAATATAACTCCCGTATCTATAAAAAGAACAAATGATTTTCATAGTACAAATGTAGATAGTAATATAATAAGTGCTACTGCTATAAGAAACTTACTTAAAAATAATAAAGATATAAGTAAATATGTACCATTTGATATAAATAAATATAAAATATATAATCCCGATATTTTTAAAATACTAAAATATAAAATAAATAGTGATAGAAACATCCTAAATACCTTTAGAACTGTTGATGAAGGTATTGATAATAGACTTATAAAATATATAAATAAAGCATCTAATATAGAAGAATTTGTAAAACTTATTAAAACAAAAAGATATACCTATAATAAAATTAATAGAATGTTTATTCATATTATTACATCTTTTCAAAAAAATGAAATAACAAATGATAAAGTATCTTATATAAGAATATTAGGATTTAATAAAAAAGGTAAAAACTATTTAAATACTATAAAAAAAGATATAAGTATTCCCCTTATAACTGGATATAAAAATATTAATAATGAAATGTTAAATCTAGAATATAGAGTAACTTTAATATATAGTATTTTAGTTAATGATGAAAGCCTAATAGAAAAAGAACTTAAAGGTCCCATAAAAGACTTTTAAGTTCTTTATTTTTTATAAGTATCATTATATATAAGTTCTGCTTTTTTAATAAAATAATTATTTTCTAAAATAGGAAGAGATAATTTATTAAACTGAGATTTTAATTTTTCTATGCTTGCATACTTTTTATTTTTACCATCATGATATTCAAATTCAATAAATATATATTTTTCATTTACAAGTTGTACTGCTATCTCCATATCATTATTTTCATATACTATATTTAAATCATCTATAGTAAATAAAGTTTTATAACCTACCACTTCCATAAACTTTATCGCAGATTGTATATCTTCTATAGTACAAGATGTTTTAGTTTGATATAATATATCCCCGTTACTATCATATTCTTTATACTTATATAAAAGTTTTTTCTCTATCCCTTTAACATCCCTTACAAGTACGCATAATTTTAATATATCAAGTGTTTTCATATTTTTATCATAATGATCTTTATTAATCATATAAGTATCACAAACCCTGTATCTTTCTTTTTCTTTAAATCCTTGTGTCTTTAAAATATCATTTAAATTATCAAAACTTGTTAATACTAAAACTGTTATCTCTTTTTCTTCTTTCATAAAATATCCTTTCTAAATACAATAATTTATTTTATTATATCATAAAAGTCTAAAAGAAGAATTATATTTAATTAATAATTATTATAGCTAAATTTAAATAAAAGGCAAAAAGTAACCATATAAAATATGGAATATTTATGTAAGATGAAAAAGCATTACATTTTTTAAATTTTATAAGCATTACAAATACTGCTACTATAAGTAATATTAAATCTATAAGTGCTAAAACTCTTAAATTTAAACCAAAGAAAAATACTGTCCATAATGAATTTAAAATAAGTTGTATAAAATATATAACTATTAATTTTTTATCATTACAAAAACTTATCTTATAAAGTGATATAGAAAGAAGTAAATAAAGTACACTCCATACTATAGGGAAAACAATGAAAGGAGGTGATAATATAGGTTTATTTAAAAAACTATAAGTATCTTTCATATTTATAAAAATACTAGGTAATACCCCTATTAAAAAAGTTAATAATATACAAATAAATAATCTTTTATAATCTATTTTTTTCATATATTCCTCCTAGTATTAGTATATAAAATAATTTTATTTTTATTATAAAAAAAGAAGAATAAATATTTATCCTTCTACTTTATTTCAAGTATTTTTGCTATATCGTTAATGTTTTTCTTAAATATAATGGTATCAATAATATTAGATATTGAATAAATAGATATTAAAATACCCATAGATGTTGTAAGAGCAATAGCTCCAATACCTGGATTAAAGATAATTACTAAACCACAAATTATTGATATTATAGATAGTATAAATATTGATAACCAATTATCATATGAAGCTTCATGCATCATAAGTGATAATCTCATATCAAAAGCAGATTTTGTTACCATAACTATTCCAGAAACTATTGGGAATAATGTTTTTACAATATCAGGGTTTAATATAATTACAATTCCTAAAAGTAAAGATACAACTCCAAATATTAAAAAGCTACCTGCAAAGAAACTTGTATCTTTATATATTAGATAGTAAATACCATTAACTATTAACATAAAAGCTAATATATATGATATAAAAGTAATTGATACCTCTGGAAAAACTATAAGAATAATACCTAAAATAAACATAAATAATGATATTATAATAGATGATAGTAAAAACTTATTTAATCTCTTTAACACTTTTTATCCTCCTCTCATAATTATAATTGTAATATTTTATTAAAATTATGTAAATGTTTATTTAAAACATTTTGTTGCTTTTTAAACACTTATGTGTAAAGTGTTGTTTTTTTAAAAAAACATATTAGTTTTCTAATATATTTTCATCTATAAAATCTTTATAATATATAATTTCTTTACCTAATTTTTCAGCATATCTAATTTCATGTTTTGTACTATCTCCAATATAATTATCAATGTCTATAATAACAACAGCATTTGATAATTCTATCTTTTTTAGATGAGCCTTTTTTAAATTTAATAATTGTTCCTCTGTTATATTAATATTATCTATAACATGATAAACAGGTGTGAAAACACAATTACCAAGTAAAGCTAATCTTTCTGCCACAACCATCATTTCCTTTTGAAACTTTAAACTTCCACATATAGTTATTACTTTCATACTAATAAACTCATCTCCTTTATAAAGTAAATATGTAAATAATTTTAACTTTTATTTTTTTAATAAATTAGACTATTGTATTTTAATACAACTTTTAACTAAAATACAACACTTTCTATAATAACTTTTCAAACAAAAAAACATATTAGTTTCTACCTAATACATTTTTTAAATTAGTTATAA
This sequence comes from uncultured Bacilli bacterium, assembly GCA_934098705.1. Lineage (GTDB taxonomy): Bacteria > Bacillota_I > Bacilli_A > RF39 > UBA660 > CAG-611. Next base: position 317,814 of record CAKOPC010000001.1, read on the forward strand.
ATAGTTTAAAAATACTACTTTCTTTCATCATTCCTCATACCTAACTTCACTCATAGAATTAAACCCACTAAGAAAGTAATCATACAAATAATCTCTTACTCTATTTTCCATAACATCATTTATAGGTATAAGTGTATAATCCTTTAATACTACATATTTATATGTAAATGTTAATACTTCATCATAGTATCTAGTTAGCATATTAATCTTAACCGTTGTAGTGATTTTTTTGTTTAAATTAGTATCAAAGTAACTCATTAATTCATAGAAACCTTTATCAGTTTTTACTATTCTCTCATTATAAATTCTAATTACTTTTTCTCTTTCATAATTACCACTTATTTTTTCAATAGTTGGATATTTTTCATTACCATAATTTTTACTATATAAAACATTATCTTTTAGGTAAACAAATGTAGACATAAAATCATAATCAATTTTTTTACCAAGAAACTCTATTGAATATTCCCATTTGAGATAATCACTAAGTTTATAATTAGCATTTAAATACATATCATAGCTATCATTAACTTTATTATCCGTATTATCGTCATGTAATGTATATATAGTATCATTATAATCATAAAACTTTATATCTGCACCCGAATTTGGAGCAATATTCATAACCTTAATACTTTTATCTATATCATATACTTTTTTATAAATAAGCTCTCCATTATCTAGTTTTTGTGGATTAAAAATATATATGGAATTGTTAGTTATAAATGAGTATTTACTAAACAAAGTATCTTCAGTTAATATCTCTCCACCCTTTAGTTTTTTATACTCTTTATTAGGATATTTCTTCTTAAGCACCTCTATCATTGAACTTGCTTCTAAAGGGTCATGATCATTTAATTCTTGTTTTCTATTTTTAATAATAATTATAGAAATAATACCTATTAATATGATAGATGTAACGATAACATAAATCATTTTTTTATTCTTCATATCATACCTACTTTTCAATATATCCACTTGTTTTTTGTGAATACATATCATCAGTTATAGATTTATATCTTTCACCATCATAATTATCAGTAAATCCATTATATGCTTTATATATTTCATTAGTTTCAGTATCATATACTCTTTCATAACCAAGTGTTGCATCACTTTGTTTTTGACTCATAATATCAAAAGATTTATTTCTTTTATTCCAAGAATCCATTATTCCATCACTTATTTGATTACCTATTGCCCTAATTTGCTCAAAGTTTTTCATAACAGCATCTTGTTCTTTGTTAAATCCATCTATAAATGTATCAGTAAATTCTAGTGAAGAACAAATAGTATTTAATACATCTTGCCAATCTATAAGTTGATCTTTTGGAGCAGTAATAAAAATGGTATCATATACATTTAAGTATTGTATATCTATTTGTTTACCTGAAACTATATTTTCATAAACATAATATGGCCCAGCATCATATACATAAGCTGTAAATATTCCTTCACCCTCTTTGCCATTTGCATCTTTAAATGTTGCCCTTAACATATCTCCCCCTAAAATACCTTTACCTAAAGTATCAGTTACAGTAAAATCAGTTAATGTTGGAAATGTAAATGTACTAGTATTATTTAAAGTGCCTAAATCATTAAATATTTTATAAAATCCTTCTGTATCCTTAGTAGCTATTACACTAGTTTTAGCAAACATATTATTTGGATAATACGTTTGTTGCCACCTTTTAGCATCTTCTGACTTATTGTATCCTTCAGTTTTCATATTAAAGAAAAACTGATAAGTTGGATTTTCTGGATTGTATACTTTAATTGTATAATGAATATAATCACCTAATGTATCAACCTTCCATCCCTTTGGCTTCTTAATAGAAAATTCATTTGTTGAATAATCCTCAAATTCTATTATATTCGCTTGAGATTTCACTATTTTAATCTTTTTATCTATTCCATAACCCTTACTAAACAAAATAGATCCTCCTATAACAACAAGAACAACTACCACAATTATAATGAGATTTTTTTTTGAAATATCTAAATTTCCAATTTTCATAATATCACCCTTTCTTCTATCTATATTTATTATAAATCAAAAAATAAAGTAGAACAATAGATTTTCCTTAAAAAAGGATACCTTAGTTACTACATTAAATTATTAAGAAGTGCATCCTCTAATTATTAAAGTATATTCCAAGCAAAAAAACATATTAGTTTCCACCTAATACATTTTTTAAATTAGTTATAAATAGTTTGAAATATCCTACCTTTTTAATATCCTCATTTATAGCTAAAATACCTTTTGCTATTATTTTATTGTTATCCTTTATATATAAAACCCCAAGTTCATCTCCCTTATAAAGTGGATATGTAAAACTCTTAATCTTTATATCCTTTTTATAATCAATATCTTTATCTGTCTTTTTTTGCAGTATTAATATATCATTTTTAGCAGTTAAACTAACCCTTTCCTTTTCTCCTTTTAATAATTTTATATCTGTCACCTTTTCTCCCTTTTTATAAATTACATTTGCCTTGTACTGATTAAAACCATAATTTAAAAGTTCCATTGTTTCACTATTTCTTTCTTTTGTATGTTTATAGCCAAGTGATACAACAATAAGTCTTAAATTATTTTTCATAGCAGTAGCACATATACAGCTTCCTGCATCATCTGTATATCCTGTTTTAAGCCCATCAGCTCCCTCATAAAACCTTACTAGTTTATTTGTATTACTTATCCAAGCCTCTTTATCAGTACCTTTTCTTATATAATCTTCATAAACTCCTGAAAAAGAAAATATTTCTTCATGCTTTATAAGTTCCTTAGCGATAAGTGCCATATCATAAGCTGTTGAATACTGTCCTTTTTCATCAAATCCAATACAATTTTTAAAACTTGTATTTTTAAGACCTAATTCTGTTGCCTTATTATTCATCATTGTAACAAATGCCTCTTCTGTACCCGCAACTCTTTCTGCAACTGCATACATAGCATCATTAGCACTTGACATTACAATACCTTTTATTAAATCCCTTACTGTTATCTTATCTCCTTCTGCAAGCCAAAGCTGTGTTCCTCCCATATCCTGAGCATTTTTTGATACCGTAATTTCTTCATCATACGTCATACCACCTTGTTCTATAAACTCAAAAACTATAATTAAACTCATCATTTTAGTTAAAGAAGCAACACTTACTACCTTATTAGCATTAAATTCATATAAAACCTTCCCCGTTGTTGCCTCTATCATAACAGAAGCAGTAGCATTAGTTGTTAAATTAACCTTAACATTTTTTCCAAAAACAGATACTGGCATAATAGTTAAGACAATTATAATAGTTATAAATTTTATAAATCCTTTCATAAAAAACACTTCACCTCACAAAATATTATGTAAAATTTAATAATTAATGATAATTTTTTATTCACTTTAATATTATTTAGTATTAATATAAAGTTGGAGGTATTAATGAAAAAGAAAAAAAATAAAAATTTAATATTATTTATATTATCTGTTATATTAGTTTTATCAGTTACTATGGTAATAAAATATAAAAACAGTTTAAATTCTAATACAAATAACAATATAGATAATAAAGAAAATAATAGTAACAGTAATAAAGATAATAATACTGATAAAGATACTAATAAAGAAAATAATAACCCATTTAGTACATTATCATATTATAAAGAAGAATTACTGGATAGATATAAAAGTTATTATAAGGAACATGAATCTTTTTCTATAGAACAAGTTGTAACTTTTGTAAATATAGGTCTTGATAAAGAATTTTATAGTGAATATAAAGATGCCAACATGAATAAAGATATTCTTGTTTTAATGAATAAATACAATAAATTAAGAGATGATTATGAACCAGATGATTTAGAAGAAATTGATAGTAAATACTTTATATATGGTAATACTTTAGTTAGAAAACTAAGAAAAGAAGCCAAAGAAGCTTTTGAAAATTTATCTAAAGCTTCTATTGAAAATGGTACTCCAGTATATGGACAATCTGCTTATAGACCTTATGAAATGCAAAGTGGTTTATATGAAAGTGCTGTTTATGAATATGGTAAGGAAAGAGCAGATATAGATACCGCCCGTCCTGGTTTTTCGGAACATCAAACAGGTCTTGCTATCGATGTATCATCAACTAAGGGTGGCAACATGTTATATTTTGATGATACTGCATCTTTTACTTGGATGAAAGATAATGCCTATAAATATGGTTTCATCCTAAGATATCGTGATGATAAAACAGATATTACAGGTTTTATGTATGAATCATGGCACTATAGATATGTTGGATTAGAAGTTGCCAAAGATATGCATGATAATTATCCTGATCTTACATATGATGAATATTACACAAGATTTTTAAGTGAAAAATGATACTCTAAATTAGAATATCATTTTTTTCTTTTTTCTTTTACTAAATATTTGTAATAGGAAACTCCCAAAACTATTATAATAAACGACAATATAATAGTTATTAAAATATCAACTAAACTAATACCTTCATAACTTCCATAGGCATATACTTTAGAGTTTTTAAAAAGAACAACTGTTATAAGAAAATAAAATAATGTTTTTATATATATCAATCCCCTTACTTTATTTTATGTTATAACATTAAGTTTAATTTAACTTTTTTATTCTTTCTATTATAATATTGTAATCATTAAATCTTTTTTCTGCCTTACCAAATCCAACAATCACATCTTGTTTTTTTATATCAAGTAATTTTATTTTTTCATATTCATTTGGAAATATAGTAAAGGTTATCTTACCTGTATCATCACTACCTTGAATAAAACACATAAGTCTACCCTTTTTAGATTGTAATTCTTTTACTCTTTCAGCACATATAACAACTGATAGCTTTTTATTAAGTAAGTTTTTAACATCTTTTACATCAGTTAAATTTTTATACATAAGTTTATACTTTTCTGTTTTATGACTTGTTAAATAAAAACCAAACACTTCTTTTTCATGAACTAATATATCATCTAAATCATTCCCATATATCATAAGTCCAGGTTTATCAATATTACCTAAATCTGCCTCTAAAGCAGCATAATTTATAAGTGTTTCATAATTATTTATAAGTGTTGTTATAGAATATCCAAAACTATCAAAAGCATGAGCATATATAAGGGACTGTATAACTTTTATATTATTTGTTTTTTTATAAATTCTAGCAAAGAAATCATAAATATCTTTAAAATCGCCATTTAATCTTTCTTTATTTATATAAGATGAAATAACACCCCCAATATTTTTAATAGAAGCAAGTGGCATAATTAAACCATTATTTGTAACTTTATATTTAAATTCATAAGATTTATTGATATCTGGTGGTAAAACATTTATGCCAAGTACTTTTAACTCATCCATATACTCTTTTGTTTTTTCACTACTTCCTAAAACACTTCCAAGTAAATTACTGTAAAACTCTTTAGGATAATGAGCCTTTAAATAAGCCATTTTATAAGCTATCAAAGAATAAGCAACCGAGTGACTTTTATTAAAGCCATAATTAGCAAAGTTAAGTATTAAATCATATATTTTTTTACCAAGTTCATAAGAATAACCATTAGCTATTCCTCCATTTATAAATTCTTCTTCTAATGTTTTTAATATTTCTACCTTTTTTTTACTCATTGCTCTTCTTAAAAGATCAGCCTTAGAAAGAGAAAAGTTAGCAAAAACTCTAGCTATTTGCATTATTTGTTCCTGATATACAATAATACCATAAGTATCCTTTAAAATATCCGTAAATAAAGGTGTTATATAATCTATCTTTTCATAACCTTTTTTTCTTGCAACAAATGAAGGAATATTAACGGCAGGTCCAGGTCTATAAAGAGCTATAGCATTTGATATATCACTAAAGTTTTCTGGATGTAAATCAATCAAGAATCTTTTCATACCAGCACTTTCAAACTGAAATATACCGGTTGTATCCCCTTTTTGAAATATCTTATAAGTATCACTATCTAAAAGATTTATTTTATTAAAGTCAATTAAATCTCCCGTTACCTCTTTCACATCTAATATAATATTTTTTATAATAGATAGATTTCTAATACCTAAAAAGTCCATCTTTATAAGTCCTACTTCCTCAAGATATTCCATTGTATATTCTGTTAGATACATATTATCTTCCTTTATTATTGGTACAACACTATCAATATCAACTCTTGATATTACAATACCTGCGGCATGAATACTTGTATGTCTTTTATTATCTTCCAAAAGAAGTGATATTTCATACATATTTCTTAATATATCATTATTATCTATAAATGATGATATAACTTTATCTCTTCTTTTAAAATCTCTTAAACTTTCATTTGAATTTATCCTTTTTGTAATATAATCTATATCACTTAAACTTACATTTAAAACTCTACCAACATCTCTTAAACATTGTTTAGCCTTTAATGTTCCAAATGTTATAATACCAGAAACTCTTTTATCTCCATATTTCTTTTTTACATAAGATATAACATCATCTCTTTTATCATCTGGAAAATCAGTATCAATATCAGGAAGTGTTACTCTATCTTTATTTAAAAATCTTTCAAACAATAAGTTATATTTAATAGGGTCAATTTCTGTTATACCAAGAGAATAACATACTAAAGATCCCGCTGCACTACCTCTTCCTGGACCTACCAAAATACCATTTTGTTTAGCATATCTTATAAAATCATATACAACTAAAAAGTAATCTTCAAAATGCATATCAATTATTACTTTAAGTTCATAATCTAATCTTTGTTTATAATTTTCTAAAACTTCCCCATTTAATCTTTTAGTAAGACCTTTAAGTGTTAATTCCTCCAAATACTTTTTAGCATCACAAGTTTCACTATACTTTGGCATATAAAGTTTATTTTCAAATACTAAATTACAATCATTAGATACTTTCTTTGTATTTTCTATAGCAAGTTTACTTACATTTAATTCATCATAACTTTTTAAATAATTATCTTGATATATAAACTTTAAACCATCTTTTATAGTTTTACCATCTCTTATCATAAATACATATGGTAAATATTTATACTCATATGATTCTAAGTAAAGTGTTTCATTAACATATATTACATTTTTAGTAAAGGTAACTAACCTTTCATCCTTATATGACTTAACACCAACATATATATCAGTAAATATAGTATTTAAAGTTTCATATATATCTTTTTCATAACATATACATATAATATCACTACTTAAAGTTTTTAAAATTTCCAAAGTTATTTCCTGTTCGTTTTTAATGGTTTCTATTTTTATAAGATTATGATAACCATTTATATTTTTGGCATATAATAGTATATTACTATTTTTATAAAAAACACAAAGTCCCACTACTGGTTTTATATTATTTGCCTTACATTTTTTTATAAATTCCATAGTACCAAACAAATTATTATCACAAATAGCACATGCTGTTATATTAAGTTTTTTAAGTTTTAAAATAAGGGTATCTATTTTTATTAAACTTGAAAGTAAACTATATTCTGTTCTTATAAAAAGTGGTGTATACATATTATATTCCTCCTTCATATGTATATTTTAACACAAAATTAATTGACTTAAACAAAAATTTATGGTAAAGTTATAATGAATTTCAAAAAGGAGGATTTTATGGCAAAAAATTTATCAAATAGAAAAGGTAACGTTAAGAATTTAAGACCTAACTGCCTTAAGGCTACTAAAAAGAAACAAAATTTAAATTTACAAGTTGTAACTTTAGATAACGGACAAAGAGTTAGAGTTTCTACAAAAGAAGCTAGAACTATGAAAAAAGCTGCTTAATTATATTGTTAAACAGCTTTTATTTTTTTTAACTACTTTATTTTAATACTTTCACTATACTTATAACTATTATCACTAGTTTTTATAAATATATGTTTATATTCTGTATTACCCATATATTTATTTATAATGTTATCATTTTCTCCCTTAGAATAACAATTATTATTATCAGCACCATCAAATGAAGTTAAATAACATGCCATACCTTTATAACTTTTTATTATAACAGCAGTATCATAAATATAAAGCTTATCATCTACTACTTCATATCTTAACATTTGTCTATTTAAAGTGTATGAAGCACCATCACTTTCTATATGACCTAAGACATAAAAATCTTTTAAGTCACATACTCTTATAGTAGTATCTAAATAAGAAATACACTCTTTACTTAAAGTATTAATATCAATATTTAATCTTTGTTTTATATAATTTTTTAAATCACTTTTTAATACTTTACCTGAAGTTTCATCTAAATTTGAAACATCAACACTTTTCCATGAACCTTTAGCATCATCATAAACTCTAATATTATTAAGTTTTCCTTCATCACTTACTACTAAACTTGTATTAAAACTAATATTTTTATATTTTGAATAATTATATAAAGCTAATAAAACAACTTCATCATCTTTTGCTTTAATACCTTTACTAAAATAAAAGCCATACTCTGTATTACCTAAAAAACCATATAAATTATCAACTGTATCTTTATCTATAGTATTATTATTCAAATTAGTTCTATCTTCCCCACTATAATACTTATAAGCAAAATATCCCCCAAAAAGAACTGCTAAAACAAGTAAAAAACTTAATATAAAAATTAAACTTTTATTTTTCATAAAACACATCTCCTTCATACATTTATTATGCCATAAGACCCCCTCCCCAAGTCAATATTAGGTTGGAAGAGTTTACATAGCTAAAAGTAGACAACTTATCATTTTATGTATACAATTAAATTATTAAATTATCACTTTATGCTTTCCAATTTTTCTATATTACTTAAATCATTAAGTACAAAAGATGATGACACTATAATATCTGCATCTTTTATAAAGTCAAAAACCTTGTCATTTACCCCACCATCAATACTTATCTTGGTAGATAACCTATTTTCCTTTATATATGTTTTAAGTTCTTTTAACTTTTCCCTTGTATCTAAAATAAACTTTTGATTAGAATATCCAGGATGTACTCCCATTACAATAACTAAATCAACTAAATTTAAATATTTATATATATCACTTACCTTAGTTTCAGGATTTATGGCAAGTCCTACCATTACATTTTTACTTTTAATATAATTAATAATACTTAAAAAATCCTTTATTTCATAATGAATAGTAATACAAAAAACCTTTGAAAAATCACTTATCATATCTATATAACTTAAAGGATCACAAGTCATAAAATGAATATCTACTAACTTCTCACAAGATAAAATAACCCTATCTATTTCATTTTTTGCAATAAAACTATTTTTAACAAATGTATTATCCATAACATCTAAATGAATATAACTAGCTTTTGTTTTATTAATTTTAGCTATAGTATCATACATATTATCATGCCCAAGTATTGATACTGAAACCTTTTTCATATTCTATCACCTACTAAAAGTATACCATTTATTATAAAGATTGTAAAAGAATATCACTATTTTTACTATTTTTCATAAAATATTTTAGGTGATTATTATGTTTAATAAAAATAACGGTAAACACAATATATTTTGTAATTGTTCTTATTGTAAAAATAAAAGAAGAAGTAGTGGTTGCTACTTAAGTTTTATTGCATTTTTAATTTTTATTATTGTATATCAATCCTTTTTACTTATCTTTTTTCCCTTTACTTGGGGATGTATTATATTATTTGTAGAAATTTTATTTTTACTCCTTCTCATTATCGGTATAATACTTTGATACTATTTTTTCAGTTTTATCAAGATAAATAAGTAGTTCTAAAACTTTTACCTGTCTATCATATTCACTATCATTATTATCATCTATTTTCCAAGGAAGAGAAATAATAACAAAAAATAGCTTTAACTCTTCTTTAGTAAGTGGATATTTACTTAAATAAATACTAAACAAACTATCAAAATCAGTAGTTTTATAAATCTTTTTATAAAAGTTATAAATATCATAGATAGGCATATCATATTTAGCCTTATCCCAGCTTAATAAAACACTTTCTCTATCATTTTTTAATAAATGATTTAGTTCCAAATTATTATTTATTAAAACATTTCTTTGCTTTGTCAAAGTCTTAACAAGACTTTCCCAATTATCAAGTTCTTTTTTACAAAAATCTAAACTAGCATATATTTTTGATATGTTTCTAACAAGTAAATATGAAGATGGCGACATATATATTTCTGTGTCAATATAATTATTTAATTCATTATAATATGTCACCATTTCATTTATTTTTTCTATTGTATCTTCATATATTTTTTTATAATCATCAATAGATACATTATTTACTATTGTTGTTTTATTATGAAGAAGACTTGTTAAATTTACTATGTCAAGTGCTTTATCATAAGGTATCATATCACTATCTTCATAATAATCCTCAATATAATACTTATCTTCACTATCTAAATTATAAATATTTGGAGCATATTTAAAGCCCCGTACATTAAGTATATTATATATATCTTTATTAGAATGTTTTACTTTTTTTAAAACATAAGTTTTATCTCTTGAATTTATTTTAATAACATCATCATTTATTTTAAAGTAACCAAGTGGTATTATGTCATATTTTTTTAATACTTCTCTTACATCATTCATTTTGAATATCAGGAATTATTATTTTCATATTAGGGGTTATATCTTCGATATCATTATAATCCATAATACTTTCTTTAGTTGTTTTAAACTTATCACAAATGCTCTTAAAAGTATCTGTATCACGAGTTAAATATACTAAATATGTTTTATAATCATCTTCTTTATTAGTTGTAAAACTTTGTAAAGTATTAATTAAAGATATATTATCATCACTATTATACTGTATTTTTACATCTTTATTCGTATCACTACTTATATCAAAATCATCTTTTAAAATAGGTTTATTATTATTATTGTTATTATCATTACCACTATTGTCAAATACCTTTATATCATAACTTTCATCCTCATCATCAATACATCTTTTCTCTTCTTGTACTTCTTGTTTTACCTCTTCTTTTACTTCTTCTTCCTTCTTGTTTAAATTATCTATTGCTACTTTTATCTTTATAATAAGTTTATTATCTTCTACTTCATAATAAAAATCATCTACCATAGCTTTCGCATAAAAAGCATCATAATCATCACTTATAGCTATTTCAACAGGTATTTTATAATTAAAAGAAATATCCTCTATACTTGATGGGTTTTCTTTATATTTTCCTTTTATATAAAAGTTACCAACGATAGTATCAACACCTTTAAGTTGCATATCATCATCCAAGGAAATACTTGTTATTTCATAAGCTTTACTTTTTAAATTAATTTCTTTTTCAAATGGTATTATCTGTTTCATATATTAAATACCCTCCTTCAGTTTAATATATGAAATAATTTATCTAAAAATGAAAAAAATTTACCTTTTTACTCTGCGGTAAATTTTATTTACTTTATCGATATCTCCATATATATCACATGACTCATTAAATAAAGAACAAGCCTTATAATTTTTATATACTCTATCATATTTTAATAGATATTTTTTAGCACTATCTATAACTTTTTTACTATTTAATATTTCATTATTTTTATTATCTTGCAACTTATATAAAACAAAAGTTGTAATATCATAATATAATAAACTTTCATAATCTAAAATATAATAAAGTTCAAATTTTGATAAATCTCTATCTTTCATTTCTCTATATAATAAACATGAAAATAAATAGTCTTCATCTACATAATTTGTTTTTTTATCAAATACATTAAAACGTATTATTAATTCATTTAAACTATCTATTATTAATGGATTAGTTATCTTTTTATTTTTAAAGTTCTCTCTAATATCTAAAGTTAACGTATCAAGAGCCCTTTTTATATTTTCTTTAAAGTTAACAAAAAATAAGGAATCATTTATAAGTTCTATCATTATTTTTAGATACTCATAAATATCAGTACCCTCCATATAAATATGATGAAGTTCTTCATAATTTGAAGATACAATTAAATACTTATGCATTAAGTAATCATATAGTGCCATATTATCACAAGAAGCATCAACTATTTCTAAATCTTTATCCTCTAAAGTATCTATATAATCATATATATTATTTATTTTCATATACCAAGTTCCTTTATTATTTCCTCATAACACTTAACATAAATAAAGTTTATACCTTGTGTTATGTTTTTATCTAAAGCTTCTACTTCTTTTTTATTACCATATGGTATATATATTGTTTTAATATTTCTATTTAAAGCTCCTATTATTTTATCTTTTATACCCCCAACTGGAAGTATATTACCCTTTAAAGTCATCTCTCCTGTAAAAGCTATATCTTTTGGTATTTCATGTTTTTTAATAGCACTTATAATAGCAGTTGTAATAGCAACACCTCCAGATGGTCCATCTTTTTTAATAGCAATAGATGGCATATGAAGATGAATACATCTTTTATTAAAGACATCAATATTTATATTTAATAGATTACAGTTTGCCTTAATAAAGCCAGTAGATGTTAAGATACTCTCTTTAAAAACACTACTTAAATTACCTGTTTCTCTTATTTCGCTATTATCTTTATATATACTTATTTCAACAGGCATTATATCCCCACCAAAATCTGTTACAACAAGACTGTTACATACTCCTACTTGTGATTCATACTCATAATTGTTAGTTATATATTTTTCTGTTTTTAAATATTTTTCTAAGGAATTATCATCAACAATATATTTTTTTTGCATATTATTATTTACTGCCATATCATATATTATTTTTCTTATGATACCCTTAAATACCCTTTCAAGTTCTCTTACCCCTTTTTCCATTGTATAATTTTTTATAATTTTTTTTATCGCTCTATCTTTAAAAACTATACTATCTTTATCTATTTTTAAGTTATCAAGTTCTTTTTGTATTATATAATTTTTAGCAATTAAAACCTTTTCTATTTCAGTATAACCCTCCATATTAATTATTTCTAATCTATCTAAAAGTTCTAAAGGAATATTATAAATGTTATTAGCAGTACATATAAACATTACATCACTTAAATCAAATTCTTCTTCGGCATAATTATCTATAAAGGCATTATTAACGCTTTTATCTAAAACTTCAAGTAAACTTGATGCTGGGTCACCTTTTATATCTTTACACATTTTATCTATTTCATCTATTACAAAAACGGGATTTAAACTACCACTTTTTTTAATACCAGTAAGTATCCTGCCAGGTGATGCCCCAATATACGTTCTTCTGTGTCCTATAATTTCGGCAACATCACTTACTCCTCCAACTGAAATTTTAACATACTTTTTATTCATACATTTTGCTATTTCTTTAGTAAGTGTTGTTTTACCAACTCCTGGTGGACCAACAAGACAAATAATGGTAGAACTTTGCTTTTTTAAGTAATCCTTTAAAACAATCTCTTCCAAAATTCTTTGCTTTACATCATCTAAACCATAATGACTTTCATCAAGATATCCTTTAGCAAGCTTTAAATCCTTGTTTGGAGTAGTTTTAATACCAAAAGGAAGGGATAACATAAAATCTATATAATTTTTGATAATTGATATTTCAGGACTTGTAACAGGAGTTTGTTCGTATCTTAAAACCTCTCTATTTAAACGTTTTTTAATAGCACTACTACACTTTAATTTAGATATTTTCTCCTTTAAACTGTTTATCTCTTCATCTTTAGAAAAATCAACTCCCAGTTCCTCTTTTATAGCCTTTAACTTTTCCTGAAGCAAGTAATCCTTTTGCGCTTTATCTAAACTTTTACTTACCCTCTCATCAATTTCCTCTTCTATCTCAATTACTTTAAGTTCCTTTTCTATATCCTCCAAAATCATTGTTGTTCTTATTCTAGCATCAAATGTATTTATATACTCAATCTTTCTTTCATAACTAATAGGTAAAGAAGCAGAAAGTATATCAGTAAGCTTACTAAGATTATTCTCATTACTTATTTTACTTAAAATACTATTACTTACCCCAGGATTATTATCTAAATAATAAGTAAAATTTTTAGTAAGAGTTCTAACATAAGCCATCTCTTCTATTAAATCAATATCATTATCTTTACTATGTTTTATATCTGCAAGTAAAAAGTTATCTTCTTCTTGTCTATAACAAGCTAAATTAACTCTTTCAAGACCTCTTATAACAACTCTTGTCTTATTATTAGGAAGATCAATTTTCATCTCAATAAAGGATAAAATACCAACATTAGATAAATCTTTTATATCAATATTTCTCTCTAATATATCAGTTTGATGTACAACTAATAAATGTTTATCGTAATAATTACTAGCAAGAGATAATATCTCTTTATCAATATTAGAATCAAGTTCTAATCTTATTTCACTATTTGGAAAAAGAACAATATTTTTTAAAACAATTACAGGTAATGTTTCTACAGCCTTATTATCCATACTATTTTTCTCCTTCAAAATTAATACTTATTATTATAACAATATATATTTTTTTTACAAGCATATTTTATAAAAAAATTAATTTTTATAAAACAAAAAAGATAGACTAAAAATAGTTCTACCTTTAAAATAACTTATAAATTAACAAATATATGAGATACTACTGCTATTACAATTACTAAAACTGCTATTATAACAAGTCCATATAATATATCCATACCACCTTTTGTAGAAACAAGTGATAATTTTACATTTCCTTCTTTTCTATCAAAGTTATCATAATAATATCCCCCATAAACAGTTAAAAATATTTCTTCTCCATTAATTCTTCTTATATCATTTAAAACTGTTAACATATGATTTTGTTTATCATTTAAACTATCAATCGTAAATGATGTAATTTTAATACTACCATCTCTTACAAAATTAGCAATTAAATTACATAAATCACTAATAAATCTTTCCCTTAATATTTCAATTTGTTCATGAGTATTATTTACAATCATATCATAAGTTGCATATAAATCAAATTCAGTAATAGAAATAGGTAAATTAAACTCTTTTAAGTCATCAAACATCTTAACTATATCATCATTTAATAAATCTAAATTAACATGCATCTTTATACCAATTTCATCAACTAATTTTATATTATTTTTATTTTCATACTCTCTTATACTATTTAAAATATCCATGTATTTATTTCTTACTCTGTTAACTTCTAAACCATTTTCATTATACACAAAAATAACATCTTTTAAATTATTTCTAGCAACCGATATAATATCACATAAATCTTCTATACTTAAAATATTAAGAAGTCTACCATCAACAAGTGATGAAAAAACATCTATACTTCTTATAAAATTTTTTCTATCAATTCTTGTATTAATAGCATTAAAGTTCTTTATAAATCTTGAAATATCACTAACATAAGCAATTAATTTTTGTTTTATAACAGTCTTTTCATTTTTTAAAAGATAAAGTGGTAAATCTTCATAACTTATAAGATCTCTAATCTTTACTTGTTTATCCCCTTCATAACAAAACTTTAAAGCCCTATCAAGTATTTCTTTATTAAATGTTCCATTATAATTAACATAGTTTTTATAAGTACAAATATCATTTAAAGTAATACATGTAAAATCTTTATTTATATATTCATAAAGTCTAGATGCTTCATTATAATCCATATCTTTTAATCCTTCATATGAAATATTATAACTATAATTTAATTTATCATAAATCATTCTTTGAAGGTCATATGATAATTTAGATATTAATTTGTTTAAAGTATCCATTAAAACATCATCATCTATATCTTTACTTATAGTTTCTTCATACATTCTTTTTAAAGTTTCTCTAACCCTTATAGGCATTTTAGAATCATTTACAAGATCTCTTATAACCATTAAATGAATACGTCTTAATCCATCTTTACTTCTATATTCTTTAAATGGAAGTAATTTATCTATATAATTATTATACCCAATACTATCATTACACCTTACAAATGTTAAAAGATCTATCATCTCATAATTTAGCAAAACACCAATACTTTCAACATCTAAATCTTCAATCTTTGATCTATTTATATTATTTTTTTGCTTTAATCTATTAAAGAAATTTTGTTTTGCAATATCTTCACTATTACTCATAAATCTTTCTCCTTTGTATTATACATATCTTATCTTCAATATAAGTTTACCATAAATACTTTGCAAAAAAAAGAGTTATTTGAAAACTTTTATAACTCTTTTGCTATTTCTTCTAAATCTTTACCATATTCTTTAACATAAGAAATATTATCATTTATCATTTTATTACAATAATCTATTAATTTTTGTTTTTCTTTATTGTGTCCCTTTAAATATTTTAAAGCCTCAATAACCAAATGAAATCTATCTATTTTATTTCTTACCCTAATATCAAAAGGTGTTGTAATTGAACCTTCTTCATTATATCCAAAAACATGAATATTTTTATTGTTTCTATCATATAAAAGATCATGTATTAAACTAGGATAACCATGGAAAGCAAAGATACAATGATTTAAAGTAAACATATTATCAAATTCTTTGTCAGTATATTCATCCTTATTTCTAAGTTTTAAAAGATCTCCAACAACAATTACTTTTATTTTTATATCTTTTATATAAGTTTTAAGTATTTTAGAAGCACATATAACCTCAAGCGTTGGTACACTTCCAGATGATACTAAAATAACATCTGGATCTTTAATAGAATTAGTATAAGGCTTTAATGTCATAATACCCTTATCTAATAATTCTTTAGCTTCATTCATTGTAAGATATTCAAAACTTTCATGTTTTGATGCTACAATAACATTTATTTTATTTTTAGTATTTAAAATACTATTAAACATACATATTAAACTATTACTGTCAATAGGCATATAAATTCTTGCGATAGAAGGTTTAAAATTTACAAGTTCATTTATAAAACTTGGATTTTGATGAGTATAACCATTATGATCTTGTTCCCATACATTTGATGTTAATATATAATTAAGAGAAGGAATATCTTTTCTAAAAGGAACTTCTTTCATCATTTTTATCCACTTAGCATGCTCACACATCATTGATGATGAAACCTTCATAAATGCTTCATAACTGCATATAAAACCTTGTCTTCCTGTTAAAGTATAACCTTCCATAATGCCTTGGCATACATGCTCTGACAAAAAGGAATCAATAATTCTGCCATCATAACTTAAATATTCATCATAAGAATATTTAGTGTCATTCCACTTTCTATTTGTAACAGAAAATATATGATTTAATCTATTTGATAAAGCCTCATCAGGACAAGTAATTAAAAAATTATTCTTGTTAAGTGAAATAACATCTTTTATATATTTAGAAAGATTAAGCATACTACTTCCCCAACAAGTACCTTTTCTTGTTATTTTTATTTCATAATTTCTATAATCAGGTAAATATAAATCTTTATATAAAGCCCCATTTGTTACTTTATTCATACTCATACATTTAGAAAGTTCTGGAATAAATAATCTGTATTTTTCTCTTAAAGTACCATTTTCATCAAATAATTCACTAGGATTATAACTTCTAAGCCAATTTTCAAGAAGCTTAACATTACAAACATTATCTTTATCAACCTTAAGAGGAACTTGATGAGATCTAAATGTACCCTCAACTAAAAGATTATCAACCATTTTAGGACCAGTATAACCTTTTGGCATCTTTAAAATAAGCATAGGATACATTATCTTTTCATTTGTTAAACCCTGTTTTTTAATAGTTTTAATATCTTTAACTATCATATCAAGTACTTTTGCCATACGTTCATGTAAATACTCACTATCATAACCAGAAACTAAATATGGTTTATAACCACATCCTACAAAAAAGTGATATAAACTATCATTTGACATCCTGCCAAATATTGTAGGACCTCCTATTTTATAACCATTTAAATTTAATATAGGTAACACAATACCATCAGTTTTAGGATTAATTATTTTATTTAAATGCCAAGATGTTGCAAGAGGACCAGTTTCAGCCTCACCATCTCCAACACAGCAAGCACAAATAAGATCAGGATTATCAATAACACTACCAAAAGCATGAACAAGGCTATAGCCAAGTTCCCCACCTTCATGAATACTACCAGGAACCTCACATGATGCATGAGAAGATAATCCATATGGAAAACTAAACATCTTAAATAACTTTTTCATGCCCTCATAATCCTCTGTAACAGAAGGATAAAAATTAGTAAAACTACCCTCCAAATAAGAATTAGAAGTAAGAGCATTACCACCATGTCCTGGACCTGATATATATATCATATTTAAATCATATTTTTTTATTATTCTATTTAAATGAGCATAAATAAAATTTTGATTAGGAACAGTTCCAAAATGCCCAACTACCCTATTTTTTATATCATCTATAGTAAGTGGTCTTCTTAAAAGTGGATTATCAAGTAAATAAAGTTGTCCAACTGATAAATAATTAAGAGCCCTATAATAACCATCAATAGCTTCATATTCATAAGTTTTTAAAGCCTTCATAAAATACCTCCCTATTCTTTTTACAATATTTATTATACAATAAAAAAATAGTATTTATCAAGATAGAAATACTATTTAATTACTATTTTCTATTTAACAACATAAGGATCACTTTTTATTCCCGTGCCTGTTGCAAATACATTAGCCTTCAGTGAGATAACTGGACACACGACGAAGTCGACATCGTTGTTGACAAAGTTGTATCCAATATAACCATCAGTGTCAACACCCCAAACGTAAGCGTAAGCATCAGCAGAATTAACACCGTCGGGGCTCATTAACCAATACCAATTTTTACTATTCTTAATATATGAATTACTAACTTTACCAGGATAATTTCCTGCATGTATTGCTTCATCATATGTTAGTAGTCCTATTTTTGATGTTAGTACACCTTTTCCATTACCATCAGTACTACATTTAAAATTTGATGTATAACTAGAATATAATGGTGCTGTTACACTGCCTGCTGTTGCATCAGTACTACTCCAAGCAACTTTAAATTGTTCGCAAAACTTTGTATCTGCTATATAGCTTTCATAAGCTTTTAAATTACTGTTATACCAAGTATCAACTGTTCTTTTTATTCCGCCTTCTACATCACTATTGCTATAATACATATAGGTATAATTATCAGAATTTGGGTTAAATATATAAGAAGATTTATTATTTATTCCTTTAGCCAACAATAATCTTACACTACCATCTTCATTTATTCTAACAATTCTCCATCCCAGATTTGCAAACAATACATAATTATTGGTTACTGCTCCTCTATAAAAATATGTTGTGCCACTATCTGTTTCCCCAGCTACTGATTTATATAAGCCACTTGCATCTCCAGCATTAGAATATGTATCACTAAGTGTTGCAGTAGCATTTAATACATTACTATTACCATCTCCAAGTATCATTGATGTAAGCATAGTTCCACTATCACTATCCCCAACATCTACATTAACAGTAAACTTATAACTAAAGT
This sequence comes from uncultured Bacilli bacterium, assembly GCA_934098705.1. Taxonomy (GTDB): domain Bacteria; phylum Bacillota_I; class Bacilli_A; order RF39; family UBA660; genus CAG-611. The sequence goes on from CAKOPC010000001.1 coordinate 337,278, forward strand.
TTGGTTCTTCTATGGTATGTACTCCATTATTTTCAGTAATAGATGTACCAAGTGAATCATCAAGCCATACTCTAAGTCTATAATAATCAGTTGCTTCTGTGTTATTAGTAGATGTTATCTCTTTTTGATATAATAAATATGAATTAGCATATTTACTAAATTTTTCAAGGCTTTGAACTGATGTTACATCTTTTATAACATTATTACTTTGGTCTGTTAAATAAATCTTTAACTTACTATTATCAAGAGTTGATGTTGTACTTTTTGTTAAATATATATTATACTTAACTGTTTTATTAGTATCTGCTTTTAACTTTATATTAAAGTCAAAATAACTAGTCTTTGCTTTTCCTTTATCATTAGACATAATATCATTATTATCTAAAGCAAGAGCACTACCTGTTTCATTATAAGTAAATGTAAGATTTTCCCCAATATTTAAAGTCTGTTCCTTAATTCCTCTAAAAGAAGCATTAAAAAATGCCAGTGCTCCTCCAGTTATTAAGCATAAAACTCCAACAAAAAATACATATATCGTTAACTTGTTTTTCCTTATATATTCTCTCATTAAAATCACGACCTATTATATTTATATCTTATCATAATTTTTTTAAAACAACAATATTTAAAATAAAAAACACTTATTTTTTTATATATTTTGTTAATAATACTATTATAATGGTGATGTTATGTTAGATAAAGATATAAATAAAAATATAGAAAAAATTAAAAATGATTATAATAATTCTTGTGATTTATCTTTTAAAGATATAAATATATTAAAAAAAAGAGTTAGCTTAGTATACCTCTCTTCCATATGTGATAATAATTTAATAGATAATTTTTTACTTAAAAATATTAATAAATTAAGTAAAAATATTAAAAGTTATAAAAATATTATTACTTGTTTTTTTAATACAACTCCAAGTATTAATATGAAAAGTGTTAATACATTTGATGAAATTTATAAGTCTTTGGGAGATGGATTTGTTGTGATTTTATTTGAAGATTATGATACATCAATAATTGTTGAAGCTAAAAAGGATCTTTCAAGAGGAATACAACAACCTGTAATAGAACAAGCAATAAGTGGTCCAAAAGATTCGTTTAATGAAGATTATATGTCAAATATTGGACTTATAAGAAAAAGAATTAAGACTAATAATTTAATAGTACAAGAAAAAATAATTGGTAAAGAAACCGAAACTAAAGTTTCTATATGTTACATGAAAAATATAATTGAAACAACCCTTTTAGATGAAGTTATAAAAAAGTTAGATAATATAGATATTGATGGTATAATAGATAGTACTTATATAAAAGAGTATTTAGAAAGTAAAAATAGTGTCTTTACTTTAATTAATATAACAGAACGCCCTGATGTTTCTGTTATGAATCTTTTAAACGGTAAAATTATTTTAATTGTTGAAAATTCTCCATTTGCCCTTATTATTCCAACCTTTTTCTATGAACTTTTTAATGCCTCCGAAGATTATTATCAAAAATCTAAAAATGTAACTTTCACAAGAATTATAAGATATTTATCATTTTTTTTAGCAATTATTCTTCCAGGATTTTATATAGCAATAACAACTTTTAATCATGAAACAATTCCAGATACCTTACTTATTAATTTTGCCATGCAAAGAGAAGGAGTTCCTTTTCCTGCCTTTGTAGAAGCTCTTGGTATGAGTTTAGTTTTTGAAATATTAAGAGAAAGTGATATTAGAATGCCTAATTTATCTGGTTCTGCCATAAGCATTTTAGGAGCTATTGTTTTAGGAGATGCTGCTGTATCAGCAGGTGTTGTATCCCCAATTATGGTAATAATTATTGCTATATCTGCGATATGTTCTTTAATGTTTTCAGGTCCTGTCATGACAAATGGTATAAGATTCTGGAGGCTTATTTTTATGATTTCCTCAACTATTATTGGTCTTCCTGGTATTGCTTTTTGTGGCTTTTTGTTTATTATTACAATGTCAGGATTAAAATCATTTGGTAAACCATACCTTTATCCTTTTGCTCCATTTGATTTAAAACTAGCTCTTAAAACTATATTTAAAAAAGAACAAAAAGATAATAAAAGAAGAATACCATATCTTACTAATACTAATATTAAAAGGAGTAAATGATATGAAAAAAATAATTTTAATAATAATTATAACTATTTTTTTAACAACTGGCTGTAGTTATGTTGAACTTAATAATCTTGCTATTGCTAATACTTTAGGTATAGATTATGTAGATGGTAATTATGAAGTAACAATCCAAATACTAGATTTAAAAAAAGATGCTAATGGTAACAATGATAGTGAAAAAGATGTTATTTATAAAGGAAGTGGTAAAACTATTACAAATGCTATAAGAAATGTATCTTTATCCTACCCTAAAGAACTTTATTTAGGACATTTAAGTATTGTAATAATTGGTAAAGACTTAATAAATAGTGATCTTGAAGAAATATTTGAATATTTTATAAGAACTCCTACTGTTAGAAATGATTTTTATGTTCTTATAAATAGTACTGGTAAAGCAAGTGAAATACTTGATAGTCCTAAAGAAAAATCTGGCTCTTTTCCAAGTAAAGAACTTGTAACAACTCTTGAAGTATCAGCAAAGGAAGTTGGAGCAACAACTAAAGTTAATATGGAAGAATTTATAAATGCTTATATAAATGATACCATAACACCTATTATTCCAAATATTAAAAAAGATGATGATATAACAACCCTAAATGGAATAATTGCAATAAATAAAAAAACTAATAAATTAGTACTACTTGATGATAATTTAACTGTTACTTATAATTTTATTTTTAATAACTTTTTATCAAGTCCCTTAACTATAAATTATAAAGATACTATAATAGATGTTTTAATAGGTCTACCAAAAAATAAAATAAAGTCAAAAATAGAAAATGGTAATATAATCTTTGATATAAATATAGATGTATCTTTGCAACCAAGTGAAATAAGAACTAAAATAAATTTAGAAGATCCTAAAGTAGAAAAAGAAATACAAAATAAAATAAATGAAAAAATAAAAGAAAATATAAATAAACTTTTAACATTTTGTAAAGATAATGATATAGATGTTTTAAATCTTAATAATATTTTATATAAAAATCATTTTAAAGAATATAAAAATATTACAATTAAAAATATATATAATAAAGCAAACTTCAATATAACAGTAAAATCCCATCTTTCACGTTATGGAAACTTATATCGAAGTACTAAAGGAGAATAATTATGGAAAAAATAAGTCATAAAGAAATATTTGTTTTAACCTTTTTCTTAAGCTGTTTTCTATATCCAGGTTTTGGAGATACCCTTATTATAAAATATAGTGATAATGGCATTATTATATCAACTATTATTGGTGCTTTAATTGGTTTTTTAGTAGTACTTTTAATAACATCTATCTTTGATAAAATAGATAAAGGTAATATTTTTGATTATAATGTATCAAGATTTAAAGTATTTGGTAAAGTTTTAAATGTCCTTATAATAATTGGTATTTTATATATTATATTTGTTGAATCATGGAACATTATAACATTTATTGTAAGCCAGTTTTTAACTAAGACATCTTATTTTGAAGTTGCTTTTATAATGTTTTCATGTCTTTCATATTTTATTATAAAAAAGATAGAAGTAATGTCTAGAACATCTATTATTTTATTTATAATATTTATATTTATGGGAGTTTTAACTTATATATTTTTAATACCTATAATAGAAATAGATAATTTTAAACCTATTCTTGATTTTAATAAAAATGACCTTTTAAAAAGTATATTTATGCCCGTATGCTTCTCTTCTTTTCCTTTGATTAATATTTTATCTATTAAAAAGGAATGTTTGATAGATAGTAAAAAATGTAAAAGAAGTATTATTTTAGGTTACATTATATCTTGTCTTTTTTGGATACTTTATTTATTATTTATAACTGGAGTATTTGACCCTAAAATGAGTGCTTTATTTACTTATCCAGAATATACTCTTTTAAAAAAAGTTAATGCTTTTAACTTTATTCAAAGAATTGAAAACATACTAGCCTTTATGATATTTATCGCAGCCTTTATAGGTCTTGGTCTTTGTTTTTACTCTATTATATCTTATATAATTAAAGTATTTAAATTAAAGAAGAATAAAAGTATTAATATTTTAACATATATTATATGTATGACTATATCATTTATCTCTATATATTTGTTTAAAGATTATTTAATTATTGATTTATTTACTATGTACCCTATCATTTCTTTTGAAATACTTATACCTATTATTTTAATTAGTATTTTAAACATTAGAAAAACTACTAAAAGTAGTAGTTAATCTAATGTTTTTTATTTTATTTCATTTTCTTTACTTATTATTATAGTGTTATTATCTTTAGTACTTTTTGGTTTATATTTTATAAGGTTTTGACTTTTTAATGTTTGATATATTGTAGGTGCTCCAATAAATCCAAAAACAGCAACCCAAAGGGAAAGTTCTAAATCAAGTTTATAAAATGTATTAGCAAATGGTACTCCTAAAACAATAGAAAATAGTAGATTTAATATCCATATTTCCCACCCCTTATTTACTATTTTTAAATCTTTAAATTTTTGTATAAAAGCCATTAAAAATACTGAAAATGTAACACTTATAGTAAGTATATCAAGCAAAGTATCTGTTATTAAATAATCCAAAATAACTCACCTTCCCTACTTTGAAATTATTGGAATGCTATTTATTTTTTTTACTAAATCTGTTATAACATCACAACATTCAAACTTTCTATATACTTTATAAAGGTCATTTAGATCTTCTTTTTCTTCAATAGTTATAGAGTCTTTTTCTATTAAGTTATTATATTTTTCAATTATTTTACTTTTAAGTAAAACAATTATTCCTTCATTTGTAAAATCTAGCCTTTTTTTATAATTAGTTATCTGTTTTAAAACATAGCTTACACAAGAAATAATAAGACCAAATAATATTTCTATCCAGTATTTAATTATTATATTTAGCATATCCAAAATCACCTCTAATATAATTTATGAAAGATTTATTTTTTGGAATAATTAATTAACATAAAAAAAAGAAGTTTTAAGCTTCTTTTTCTATAACAGGATAAAAATCTAAACCATTAGTTTTAAGATATTTATTATTTATTTTAGAGTTAGTATTACCAATAGCTAAGTATTTCCCATCATCATTTATTATTTTAGTAAAGGAATATGTTTTATTTTTAGTATAAAATTTTTCCTCTATCTTTTCTAAATTTATATCATAAGTAACCAAAAGACCACTTGCATTTAAAACATCTTCCTCTTTTTTTCCAAATACTCCCGCAACTACTATTTTATCATCAAGATATATACTATCTTTAAACTTAGAGATGTCATCATGACTAAAGGTTACTTCTTTTTCTATTTCACCATCACCATTTATTTTTATAATAGCAGCTTCATATTTATCTGTTTTATCTTTTTCAAAAAGGTGTGATGCAGTCATAATAAAATTATTATCATCTATCTTAGTTATACTTGTAATACCTTCTTTATCGGTATAGCCATAGTAATTATGCCATACTTCATTAAAGTCTTTATCATATTTGTAAACAATACCTGTTCCTTTTTGAGTTACTCCAACTGCTATATAACCATCATCTAAAACAACAACATCATTAAATGTGGCAGATGAAAGAGGTCCACCTTTTGTTACTTCTAAAAGCTTTTCTCCATCTTTATCATATTTTGTAAGTAAAGCTCCACCTTTTGTGTCATATCCAATAGCACTACTTTCAAAAACAGTACTACCACATACTATAATATTAGAATCATTATCTATTTTAACTGCATTATATGAAGAATTACCCATAAGATTATAGTTTTTACGCCATACAATATTAAAATTCTTATCATATTTTACAATAGTAGCTTCAGTGGCATTATCTTTATGATTAGCAAGACTAACTTCTATATTACCTACAGCTATAAAACCATCATCATAACTTACAATATCTTTATATTCTCCATTATAACCAAGATCAAGCTTTACTTCCTTTTCTATTTTTAAATCTTTATTATAAACATATAAATAAGGTTTATTGTATCCTGGCTTTTCATAATCTATAAAATCACTATGTTTAGAATCACTAAGACCTACTCCTACATATCCATTATCTGTTTTTATAATACTATTTAATGCACTATAATAAGTAGTTTTTTTTCTTATATTAATCATTTTAATACCAAAATATATAAATTCTAAAGCAAAAAGACAAACTAGTCCAATACTTACATATTTTAATATTTTAACAGCTTTCAAACTTTTCATATCTTACCTCCAAAACAAAATATGCTATTAAATAATAACATATTTTTTAATTACTTATTTTGTTTCTTCTTCCTTTTCTAATTTTACAAGAACATCTTTAGTAACTTTAATAGCATAACCTCTTAAATCATCAACTGCCTTTAAAACTACTTCTGTTCCTTCTTTTTTAGCCATTCCATAAAGATCTTCTATTTGATCCTTTATTTCTTCACTTTTCTTTTTAGCAATCTTTAATACTTTTTCTTTATCTAAATCTTTTAATTCCTTCTCTAGTTTTTTTATCTTCTTTTCAAAATCACATTTTACTTCTTGAACATCAATTTCTTTTACTTTTTGTAAAAGTTCATTAAACTTATTTTTTAAATCCTCTCTAGTTTCACTACCTTTTTTAGGGGCAAATAAAAGTCCTAATCCAACTCCTGCTCCTAAACCTAATAATAACTTTCCAAATCCACTTTTTTTACTCATCTTTAATTTCCTTTCTTTTAAACATTTTATCAATTATACTTACAATTTTATCAATAACGGCATCACTAACAATAGAAATAGCATCTGTTATACTATCCAAAACATTAAAGATACCGTTAACACTTTTTATCTTTTTCTCAACATCCTTTAGTATTATATTAACTTTCTCTGTTGTTATTACAAGTTTTATACAAAAAACTATTAAAAATACTACTAAAATTGATGTTAAAAGCAAAAGTATTGTAAGAAGTACTTGATTATAACCTGACATTTACTTATCCTCCTTAATTCTTTTCATCATACATTAAATCTATCAAATCATATAGATTTTTTTCTTCATCCATAACTTTTTCTTCAGCCTTTTTATGTGCTTTTGATGTTTCTTGTTCTATTTTTTTATTTTCTTTTATTTCCTCTTCAACTTCTTCAGTTAAATTTTTATTCTTTTTACATCTTGTCATTTTTTCTTTTGCTAAATCTTTATAATCCACATCATATTCAAGACCTAAATCTTCAAAATACTCTTCCGCATCTCCTAAAGATATTTTTTCAATACCAGGAGTATCATCATCTTTTTCCATTTCATAAAGTAAATCTTTGCTTTCTTCTTTTTTTTCTTTTTCTTCTTTTACATTAAAATCTTCTTCTTCAAGTTTTTTTATCTCTCTAGTATTTCCAAAAGCTTTTTCTCTTACTTCATCTAAAGAAACTGTTTTCTTAGTATCTGTTATAATATCAATATTTGGATTAACTTCATGAGGAAAGCCATCATTTGATACTTCAACATGATCTAAAATACCATAAACTGGTGATATTATAGGAGATGGTTTAAATTTTGTTCTTTCATTTCTCATTACATCTTTTTCATAACCACCATATATTATCTTTTGTTCTTTTACAGGTTCATTATAAGTGGAAACTATAAACTCTTGTTTTGGCACTTCTTCTTTTACTTCTTCTTCAAAATCATCCATATCAAAAATAATAGGAGCTGTTTCTTTTACTTTATTTATATCGTTTACTTCTGGTTCATCATAATGTCTTATTTTAACCTTTTCCTCCTGATTAATAGTAGCATCAACATCAATTTTCTTAGCTATTTCTTCCTGTTCTTCTTCTTCCTCTTCAAATAGTGCATTTTTTATTTTTTCAAATAATTTCATATTTTCACCTCTAATTTATTCTGCTTCATTTAAATCAATTATATCTTCATCTAATTTTTTATTATCTTCTTTTGGATCTTCATCTGCAACCCACTCTAAAAAGTCTGTTGTTTCATTTGAAGGACCCAAAATATCATATTTTTCTTCGTTGTATTCCAAAACATTTTTCTTAATTAAACTATCAATTATTTTATCATTATAAGATATACTATTTAATATAATTAATGATTTAGCTATAGCAGTTTTATAATTATTTGTCAAAACTTCCACCTTTGCATAATTATACATAACTTCGGTAAAATACTTATCATCACATTTTGTAACAAGAATATAACCACAACTTTCTGCCTTATCACAATTTAATATCTTACTATAAAATGGAGCATTTTCTTCATTTATTTTATAATCATTTACTATTTTTTTATAATATCCTGTTATATCAACATACAAATAATATTTATCATCAAATGACTTTAAAACAATATTATTTGAACTATCATTAATTAAATTCATATCCTCTAATACATAGATTTTATATCCCTTAAAAGCTTGATTAGGCTTAGCTTTTGTTTTTAATGATGATACTACAACATCATCAACATTTCCTTTATTAACATTATAACAACCAGTTAAACACAAAATCATAAGCATTACTAAGGGTAAAAAATATTTTTTCATATAACACCTCTATTATAACAAATTAATTAATTTTTGTATACAAAAACCATATAGATTCTTGCACCTTTTTTTATAAATTTTTCTTCATACTCAGTTAATATATTATCAAAAGAATCATCGTTTTGCAAATCAAGTGATATTTTATCTATTTTATAACCATGATCTACAAATGATTTAAGTGAATATTCAAAAAGCTCTCTATTATCTGTTTTAAACTGTATTTTACAAGAATTTTTAAATATCTTATCATATATTTCTAAAAAGAAAGGACTTGTAAGTCTTCTTTTAGCATGTCTTTTCTTAGGCCAAGGATCAGAAAAATTTAAATATAACATATCAATTTCTTTATCAAATAAATTACCAATATCTTTAGCATCATAATTCATTAAAATTAAATTACTTGGTAAATGTTCATCTCTTACAGCAAGTGCAAGTACACTATCTTGTTTTTCAAGTCCTATATAATTAATGGAAGGATTATTTAAAGCAAGTGTCTTTATAAACTTTCCTTTACCTATTCCAATTTCTAAATGTATTTCATTAGAATTATTAAAAAGTTCACTAAATTTTCCTTTATAACAACAAGGATCATTCAAAACATTAGGACAACTTTTTAAAATTATATCTTTATTTTTAACATTTCTAAGTCGCATAATTTAACACCCAGAAATATTATACAATATTTATTAAATAAAATAAAGATACAAGCATAAAATATTTATATAAGGAGGACTTTTTATGATACCAAATAACAACCCAAATATGATGATGCAACAAATGCCTATGATGCCAAATAACCCTTATTATCAAGGTTATCCTATGCCAAATCAAGGATATAGTGATATAAATATGCTAGAAAAAAGAGTAAATGATTTAGAACAAAAAGTAATGATGTTAGAAAAAAAGATACAAGAAAAAAACTATAATGATCCTTACACATCAAGTATGTATATGATGTAATAACTTACAAATAAAGTAAGTTATTATTTATATACAATCATGGCACTAAAACAGTATATTTGATCCTCACTATATATAGAGCAACTAACAGAAAACTTAATATCCAAAACATCACAAGTTGTTGTATTAAAAAATTCATTTATCTTATCCTCTAAATCCTTTTCATGAGCCTCATCAAAGATTGCAACTTTCATATAAATCACCATCTTTATAATAGTTTAAGTAAAAATAAAAATATGTCGAACAAACATATTTTTATTTTAAAAATTCCTCATATATCTTTTTTTTATCAATACTATCTTTAAACTCTTCATCACTCATAAATTTAAAATCTTCATCTTTTGTTTCATCTGTAACTATTTTTTCAATTACATCCCCTTGCTTTTCTTCCATTTCATAAAACTTATTCTTTTCTATATTTTGCATTATTTTAGAAGCAATAAAGTCAACTATATATATAAATACCCAAATACCAAATATAAAGGTACTCTCTTGTATTAAAACAGTTAAAGTTTCATTTTGATAAACACTTGTTTTTTCATATATATTTATATTATTTTTTATAATAGTATCAAGTGATAATATAAAAAGTATTAAAATATTAAAGAAACTTATAATAGAAACTATTTTTATAAAACCTGTTTTATAATGTGATAATAACACTTTTATAAGTAATAAAATAGCAAGTATTATCATACATAAATAAGCAATTATATTAGGAAAATAAAAGAAAGTAAATATTTGATCTACTAAATTATCACTAAGTGTTAAAATAGTTTTACTATACTTTATAACTATCATTAAACAAATAATAAAGTAATTAACTGCCACTACATATTTTAATATTTTATTTTTAAGCCTTTTATATAAAAGTAAAACAAAGGTAGTAAGTAAAAATATAACTATTAACGCTATAAAAAAAGGAGAAGATGTAATTAAATCAAATAATATTTTTAATCTATCAAAAACATTATAATTCATAATTCATTCCTCCTTTTTATTTTATATATTAGTTTTCTTAACTAAATCAGCGATAAAAACAGTTTGTTTATCTTTTGTTCCCCAAGTACAAGTAACAAGAGCAAGCGTTGTATTTCTTGAATTTCTATATATAGAAACACTACCTGTTTTTTTAACCTCATAAATATTTGTAATTTTATATTCATATTTTACGTTATTATAATAAATATACACATCATCATCTTTGGTAAGTTTCCATAAATTTTTAAAGTAACAATACCAACATGTACCATTATGAGATGCCATAACCATTAAACTACCATCTACATCTGGATATGATGATTCTTTCATAATTTCAATATTTCTATTAACATTATTATATTTAGAATCAATAGATACAAAACCTTTTTTTAAATTAACTTTAGGTATTTCAAGTACCCCAACATAATCATAATAAATTGTATTATCACTACTACTAGGATTAGATGGAGTACTATTATTATTAGGTTCCTTATTATCATTATTTATAATATCATTAATAGTATCATTTTTATCAGACAAATCCTCATCATTTTTTAAAGTATTATCATTTATTTCCTGTACCTTTTCTATTTCCAAAGTTATTTTATCATAAACTTTATCTTTTTTAGATAACAAATAATCATAACTTATAAGGAAAAAACCAAGTACAATTATAAGAATTGATACAACAACTAAAAATCTTTTTGACTTATATTTTTTCATAACCTTTTTTATATAGAACAAATCCTCCAACACCTATAAGTAATATTCCAATAATAATTGTTAAATATGTAACGGATAACGTATCAGGTACAACAACTGGTACTGTATTGTAAACATTTATTGTAAGTCCATTTATATCAAAACTAACATCTTGATTATCACTTACAATACTTCCATCTTCTAAAACAGTAAATACTAAATTGTTTTTTAACTTTTCATACTTTTTAGGAGCAGATACTTCTTCTAGAATATATTTACCAGGGTCCAAAGCTATTCTATAACTTGATTTTGATGTTGTAAATTCTGCAACTTTAGTTTTATCAGCCTTAATTAATCTAAATACAGCACCCTCTATAAATTCTTTAGTTGCACTATCAAGTTTATTAATAGCTATTTTACCTCTTTCATTTTTTATAATTAAACTTGCTCCATCAGTACTTAAAATAACAAGTTTTGATGGATCATTTAATATTTCTATCTTTTTATCACTTGAAACTTTTATAGTAAATGGTTCAATTAATGAATATCCAGTAGGAGATTGTGTTTCATAGAATCTATAAACGCCCTCTTCTATAGCAAATTTTGTACCAAGTTTTCCAACAGCAATTTCCCCAATAGTTTTAAAAGTATTAGTTTTTTCATCCTTTATTTCAATGACAAATATAGAACCATCTAATCTATTACCATCCATATCTTCTTTATAAAGATTTAAATATGTTGGATTATTAACAAAAGGTATTTTTTCATTTAAATTAGTACTTGAAATAGTAAATTCTTTACTATTTGATAAAACTAAAGAACCAGTACTATTAGATACTTCAACTAATCTATAATTTCCAAGTGGTAAACTATCATATTTTATAACACCATTATCATCAGTTGTTTTATCAGGTATTAAATCCCCATTTAAATATGTTGCTTGTTTATATGTTCCAGAAGATGTCTTTACTTCAAGTCTAAACTTAACATTAGAAAGTGGATTATTAGTTGTACCATCAGTCTTTGTTAAAATAACACTTCCTAAAGAATTTTTTACCTTTACCGTATAAGTTGTACCATAAGCTAGTGTTAAAAGTGTTGATGATTCGTTTTTAGACTGTTTTCCACTAGCATCAATATATGAAATATTAACAAACATATCATCTGTTACTTCTTCACTTAAAGTTGCTTGAAGAGTGTCATTTAAATAAAATGTTTTTGTTTCACCACATTTTATTTCCTGTGTTTCTCCTGCAACATGAATAGTAAAGGTACCATCATCAAAATTATTACACTCTTTAACTACTTTTATAATTGGATTACAATGTTTAGAATAAGCAACATTTAATAATTTATCTGTACTATCTTCTTCATTTTCATATTCAACTAAATAGAAAAATTCAGTACTTGATGGGCACTTACCATCCTCTATTAATTTCATCTGGGCATCACTTAATTCTTGATTAGATGTAACAAAACCCTCATCAAAGTAAACATTTATTTTAGGGTAAGATGATAAATTATCCCATATTTCAGCTTGTATTTCCTTAGCTTCTTTATTTTTTACATCTAAACATGTAACATAAGCAGTTGAAGGATTATTTTTATCTGTTGACATTTTATAAGTATAATCGTTAGTATCATCAGCACCTTTAAATGGTACACTACATTTTGGTGTATAAAAATTAACACCAGAATCACCATTAAAACCAATGTTATAAATATTAACCGTATCCCCATCACAGTCATAAGTAGCACCACTTGCCCCCTTATTACGAACTGTTAAAGTTTCACTTGTATTATCTGCTAAAACAATACCTAAAAAAGTAAAGAATAAAGTAAAACTTAATAAACTAAATAATAATTTGTTTTTCTTTTTTTTCATAACAAAAACACTCTCCTATCTTTATCTAAATTATAGCAAAAATAAAAAAAATAGTAAATACTATTTAACAACAATATTTACTATTTTATTTTTAACAACAATAATTTTTATTATTTCAGCACCCTCTAAATATTTTTTTACATTAATATTATTTATTGCTTCCTCTTTTATTTTTTCCTCATCTAAATCTAAAGGAATTGTAATAGTACCACGAAGTTTACCATTAACTTGAACTGCTAATACTTTAGAGTCTTCCTTAAGCTTAGAATCATCATAACAAGGCCAAGATTCATACGCTATAGTATTATCATGTCCTAAGTATTGCCATAACTCTTCTGTAATAAATGGTGCAACAGGATTTAAAAGCTTTAAGAAGTTTTCTGCCTGATATTTAGGAAATACATCTTCTTTATAAACAGCATTTATATAAATCATCATTTGACTTATTGCTGTATTAAAGTTTAATGTTTCAAAATCTTCTGTTACTTTTTTAACTAATTTATTATATTCTTTATCAAGATTTGGATTTTCCATATCTTTAATTTTTAAAGTTTCTTTATATAATCTATATATTCTATCAAGGAACTTTCTAGCCCCCATAACACCATCATTATTCCAAGGTTTATCAGCTTCAAGAGGTCCTAAAAACATTTCATAAAGTCTTAATGTATCTGCACCATAATCATTTGCTATATCATCAGGATTAACAGCATACTCAGGATACCTTTTACCCATTTTTATACCATTTTGTCCTAAAATCATACCCTGATGAACTAATTTTTTAAATGGTTCATCAAAGTTTACAACACCCTTATCATAAAGGAATTTACACCACATTCTAGAATATAATAAATGTCCAACTGCATGTTCTGGACCTCCAACATATAAATCAACTGGCATCCAGTGGTTTAATAACTCCTTATCTCCAATTTCCTTATCATTTAAAGGATCAATATATCTTAAATAATACCAAGATGAACCAGCAGAACTTGGCATTGTCTGGGTTTCACGCTTACATTTTTTGCCATTATAAATAATATTTACCCAGGAAGTATCTCTTGATAATGGACTTGTACCATCTTTACATGGTGCATAATCTAAAAGCTTTGGTAAAACAAGTGGCAAATCTTTATCATCAAGTAAACCAATCTTACCATCTTCATAATAAACAACAGGTATTGGTTCTCCCCAGTATCTTTGACGAGCAAATATCCACTCTCTTATTCTATAATTTACCCTTCTCTCTCCTATACCATTATCCTCAAGATATTCTATCATTTTATTTATAGCATCTTCTTTATTTAAACCATCAAGGAAAGATGAATTAATATGTACTCCATCTAAAGTATAAGCTTCACAAGTTATATCTCCGCCCTCAATAACAGGTATTATTGGAATATTATATTTTTTAGCAAATTCATAATCCCTTTCATCATGAGCTGGAACAGCCATAATAGCTCCAGTACCATAACTTGATAAAACATAATCACTAATCCATATAGGAATCTCTTTACCATTTACTGGATTTATTGCATAACAGCCTGTAAAAACACCAGTTTTTTCTTTATTAAGAGAAGTTCTTTCAAGATCTGATTTTGATGAAGCTAACCTTTTATATTCATTAACAGCATCTTTATATTCTAAAGGTGTTATTTTAGAAATTATTTCATGTTCTGGAGATAATACACAGTATGTAGCTCCAAATAAAGTATCGCATCTTGTTGTAAATACTTTAAATGTTAAATCACTATTCTTTACTTTAAATAAAACAGTTGCTCCAACACTTTTACCTATCCAGTTTCTTTGCATCTCTTTTGTTGAAGAAGGCCAGTCTATATCATTTAAACCATCAAGTAATCTATCTGCATATTTTGGTATATCAATTACCCATTGCTTCATCATTTTTCTCTCAACTGGGAAGCCACCTCTTTCACTTTTGCCATCAATTACTTCATCATTTGCAAGTACTGTTCCAAGTTCACTACACCAGTTAACCGGCATTTCAACTTGTCTTGCTATACCATCTTCACATAATTTTTTAAATATCCACTGAGTCCATTTATAAAAACTTGGAGAAGATGTTTTAATTGTTCTATCCCAATCATAAGATAAACCTAACATTTTTAATTGTTCTTCAAAATGTTTAATATTAAAATCAGTAAATACATCTGGATTATTACCTGTTTTTATAGCATACTGTTCTGCAGGAAGTCCAAAAGCATCAAATCCTATTGGGTGAAGTACATTATATCCTTGCATTCTTTTCATTCTGCAAACGATATCTGTTGCAGTATACCCTTCAGGATGTCCTGCATGAAGCCCAACTCCAGAAGGATATGGAAACATATCAAGAGCATAATATTTAGGCTTTTCAAAATCCCAAGTATCAGTTTTAAAAGTTTTATTATTAAGCCAATAATTACTCCATTTTTTCTCTATCAATTTATGATTATACATTTTTTATCATTCCCTTCTTTGCATAATAAATACCAAGCATTCTATATGTTAAAATAGTAGATAATACAAGTATTCCAATACCAATTACAATTCTAATAAATATATTTAAAGGTAAGTTAACAGCAAAAAATACTGTTAAACTTAAGTCAAGTGCTAATATTGGAAATAACACTTTACATAAATTATCATATGATACCTTTTTTAAATCTAAATTATATAACTTTACAAGCACCAAAACTTCCGCCATCATTTTCTTTTTATTACCTTTATTACCAATCTTTTTTAAAGCAAAAAAAAGTAAAATTGAAACAATATAAAGTAAAACAAATTCAAGTATATAAATAAACATTATACCACCAACCAATCAAGTATTATTATAATAGTATTTTAAAAAATAAACAATAACATCTTTATATTTTTTTTAAATTTGTTATAATAAATTACTGGTGATTATTATGTTTAAATATTCAAATTCCAATAAAAGATATCATACTTTAGATTATTATTATAAAACAAAATATAATGGCAAAGTATTTAAAATAACTCTAAATCAAAACGTAACTTGTCCTAATATTGATGGCACAAAAAGTTTCGGGGGCTGTATATACTGTAAAAATGGAAGTGGAGAAAATAAAGACTTAAGTTTAAAAGAACAGTTTATAAAAAATAAAGAGATATTAAAAAGAAAATGGCCTAAAGCAAATAAATATATTGCCTACTTTCAAGCAAATTCTAATACTTATGGTAACCTAAAAAAGATAAAAGAAAATCTAAATGAAGTATTAAATTATGAAGGCGTTATTGGTATAAATATTGCAACAAGAGTAGACTGTATAGATGATACAGTTATTAAAATGTTAAATGAAATAAATAAAAAAACAGACCTTATCGTAGAACTAGGTCTTCAAACAAGTAATGATAAAACACTTAAAATACTTAATACCTGCTACACTAAAAAGGATGTAGATAAAGCAATAAATTTGTTAAACAAAAACAATATAAAAATTGTATTACACATCATAAATGGACTTCCCTATGAAACAGAAAAAGATATGATAAATACCATAAAATATGTAAATAGTAAAAATATTGTAGGAATAAAAATTCATATGCTACATATTTTAAAGGATACTAATCTTTTAAAACTATGGCAAGAAAAACCATTTAAAGTATTAACAAAAGAAGAATATGTTAATATTGTAGTAAAACAACTAGAACTATTAAGACCCGAAATTGTAATAAATAGAATAACTGGAGACCCTAAAATAGAAGATTTAGTGGAACCTATATGGCTTACTAAAAAATTTTGTGTATTAAACGAAATAGATAAAAAAATGAAAGAACTAGATACCTACCAAGGTAAACTCATACAATAAAAGCGTGTAAAATTACACGTTTTTATATCTAACTTTTTGGATCACAAGCTTTTATACCACCACATTCAATACATATCTTATATGTATAAGTGTATGATGTATCATAAATATTATCATTTGGTGTACCTATAACTTCTGAACTTTTAATTGAACAACCAATAAAGTCTGGATTAGCACCTGCTGTCCCAATTAAATCATCCATACTAAAATAGTTATTTAAAATTCTATTTTTACCATCATCAGACTTAGACCAGTTTAAAGTATCTTCATTATCTTTAACATACATCCTTAAGGTTTCTCTTAATAATTTAGCTTTTCCAACAACCTCTTTATCATCTGCTTGATTTAACATTTTTGATATATTTGGTAACACTATAAGTCCAATAACACCTATTAAAACAACAACTAAAAGCATCTCAACAAGTGTAAGACCTTTCTTATTCATAAATTTCACCGACCTCCTTTAATTTTTCCTTAAGTTTGTCATTATCCCAAATAGTAATATTTAATTCTTTTGCTTTATCATATTTACTACCAGGGTTATCACCTTTTATTAAAACATCAGTTTTACTACTTACTGAATCTATCGCTTTACCTCCAAAACTTGTTATAACTTCTTTTAATTTTTCTCTTTGAATAAATGGAATAGTACCAGTTATAACAAATTTTTTATCATTAAATATTTCATTTTTATTAACAATTTTACCTTTATAATTCATATTTAAGCCAAGATTTTTTAATTCTTCTACCATCTTTATATTTTCTTCTTCTTTAAAATATGAAACAATACTTTTTGCAAGTATAACTCCAATATCAGTTATCTTTAAAAGTTCATCATAAGTAGCATTCATAAGTTTATCCATAGTAGGATACTCTTTAGCGATAATTTTAGCTGTTTTTTCTCCCATATGTCTTATACCAATACCAAATAATAGTCTTTCTAAAGATGCTTCTTTTGATTTTTCAATAGCATTTAAAAGATTATTTACTGATTTTTCTCCAAAACCTTCAATTTCTTTAATATCTTCTTCTTTTTCTTTAAGTTTATATATATCAGTTATATTTTTTATATAACCAAAGTTATAAAAATCTTCTGCTATTCTCTCTCCAAAGCCATCTATATTCATAGCTTTTCTGCTTACAAAATGGATTATCTTAGAGATATTTTTAGCATCACAATTCTTATTTAAACAAAAATAATGAGCTTCATTTTCATTTCTTACAATACTACTTCCGCAGATAGGACATTTATCTATCATCTTAAATTCTTTTAAGCCTTTTTCTCTTTTATCAAATTTTACACCAACAACTTCCGGAATAACATCTCCAGCTTTTCTAAGTATTACATAATCTCCAACTCTTATGTCTTTTTCCTTTATAAAATCTTCATTATTTAAAGTTGCTCTTGAAATTGTAGAACCTGCAACACGTACTGGCTCCAAAATAGCATTAGGAGTTATCTTGCCAGTTCTGCCAACTGTAAATTTTATATCTTTTAATTTTGTTACAACTTCTTCAGGAGGAAACTTATATGCTGTTGCCCATTTAGGACTTTTAGCAGTATATCCTAAAGCATCTTGCATCAAAATATCATCAACTTTAATAACCATACCATCAATATCATAAGGAAGCTCTGCTCTTATTTTTTTTACATCTTCAATAAAAGATATTACTTCATTTATATTATTACAATATTTACGTTTTTCATTAACTTTAAATCCTAAATCTTCCATAAATTCCATAGCCTTTTCATGACTATATATACCATAATCTTTAGGGTTTGGCAAATGATATATAAAGTTATTTAACTTACGACTTTTAGCAACACTTGAATCAAGTTGTCTTACTGAACCACTTGCTAAATTACGACAATTTTGAAAAAGTGGCAAACCTTCTTTTTCTCTTTCTTTGTTAACTCTTAAAAGTTCTGCCTTTTTAATATATATCTCTCCCCTAACTTCTATAGAAATAGGTTTTTTAATTCTAAGTGGTATATCATTTATAGTTTTTACATTATGAGTTATATCTTCTCCAACTACTCCATCTCCTCTTGTTACGCCTCTTACAAGAACACCATTTTCATATGTTAAACTAATTGCAAGACCATCTATTTTAAGTTCTACAACATAATGCGGAGTAAATCCTTCTTTTTTTATTCTTTCATCAAATTTTATTATCTCATCTTCATTAAAAACATCACTTAATGAAAGCATTGGAATTTTATGTTCTACCTTAGTAAATGATGAAATAACAGTTGAACCAACTCTTTCAGTTGGTGAATCTTTTCTTTTATACTCTGGATGTTTGTTTTCAAGTTTTATAAGTTCATCAATTAACCTATCATACGTAAAATCATCAACAGTTGGATTATCTAAAATATAATATTCATAATTATATCTATTTAATGTATCTACTAAATAATCAATTCTTTCTTTATCTTCCATTATTAATCACCTTTTTACATAAATCTTTTACCAAGAAGTAAATCTTTATTAACACCATTTAAAAAACTTGCTGCATCCATCATTTTCTTACCTTCTACTTGAAGTTTTTTAATTATTATTTCACCATCAAGACATGCAACACCAATACCATTTTTATATATTTTAATTATTTCACCATTTTTACAGCATCTATTATCCCCTATTATAGCTTCTGCTATTTTAACCTTTTTACCATCTAAAATGGCATATCCAATAGGAGTATCATAAAGAGCTCTTATTTTATTATAAATATTTATTTTAGTATCATCAAACGATATTTTTTCATCAATAGCTTTTATAAGAGGAGCCATAGTAGCATTATTAGAATCTTGCTTTTTATAAATGCAAGTATTATTAAAAATACTAGGTAATGTCTTTATTAAAAGATCTGCCCCAAGTTTAGATAACTTAATACTTAAACTTTCATAAGTATCTTTAAAATCTATATCTATTGCTTCTTCCTCTATTATATCTCCCGTATCCATACCCTTATCTGTTCTCATAATAGTAATACCTGTTTGTGAGAAATTATTCATAATAGCTCTTTGTATTGGAGCCCCTCCTCTTAAACTTGGTAAAAGAGAAGCATGAACGTTAATTGTTTTATATTTTGGATAATTTATAAGTTCCTCATTTAATATTTTTCCATAAGCACAAGTTATAATAATATCTGGTTCATCTTGTAATAACTCTTTATATTCTTGTTTTAAATTAATTGGTTGATAAACCTTTATATTATGTTCTTCTGCCATTACTTTAACAGGACATTTTGTTAAGACTTTTTTTCTTCCAACAATTTTATCGTTTTGGCACACAACTCCAACAACATTAGTATTTCTTATTAAAGCATCAAGAACTACTGTTGCAAATAAAGGAGTTCCCATAAATAACACTTTTTTATCTTTCATTTATATCACCTACCATAATTTTAACATAATTTATTACCCCAAGTAAATAAAATATAAAGTAAAAGGATAATAAAATAAATTATTACCCCTTATTCTAAAATAGCCTTTATTCTTCTTACATTAGCACTTGATGATTCCTCTTTTATTATCTTAAAATGACCCAATTCCTTAGTATTTTTAACATGAGGCCCTCCGCATAATTCACTTGATACATCTCCAATTTTATATACAGTTACAACATCAGGATACTTATCAATAAACATGCACTCAGCTCCACTTTTTATAGCATCTTCCTTACTCATTGTAAGACATGTAACATCAAGTCCTTGATTTATATAAGAGTTTACAAGGTCTTCTACATCTTTTATTTCTTCTGGTGTCATCTTTTTATCATAAGAAAAATCAAATCTCATTCTCTCACTTGTAATATTACTACCCTTTTGATGAACGTCTTTATTAAGAACTTTTTTTAAGGCAGCATTTAAAAGATGAGTTGCTGTATGATATTTTATTTCAATTTCTCCATTTTGTTGTAATCCGCCTTTAAACTTACCCTTTGATGCTGTTCTTGATAATTCTTGATGTTCCTTAAACTTTTCATAAAAACCATCAACATCAACTTTCAAACCAACTTCTTCTGCCATTTCTTTTGTAAGTTCTATTGGAAAACCATAAGTATCATATAAATGAAAAGCAGTATCTTTATCTATATCTTTATGATCTTTTGTTCTCTTATTAAATTCCTTTAAACCCTTTTCTAAAGTACGATTAAACTTACGTTTTTCATCTTCTAATACACTTAAAATAACATCTTTATTATCTTCAAGTTCTTTATAATATTTTTTATATTTTTCTATTATAAGACTAGCAATCTCTGTATCATATGAACTATTAATATCTATATTAAGTAATTTAGCATGTCTTATAGCTCTTCTAATTAACCTTCTAAGTACATAACCTTGATCTGTATTACTTGGTTTTATTCCAGCATAATCACCACTTATAAATACTGCTGTTCTTATATGATCTACTATTATTCTCATGCTTCTTTCATTACCCTCATATGGAAGATTAGATATCTTACAAAGAAGTTCTATAACATCTTTAAAGACACTTGATAAATAGTTATCATTAACACCTTCAAGTATAGCAGTTACTCTCTCAAATCCCATACCAGTATCAATATTACGTTTTTCAAGTGGTGTTATACTACCATCACTATTATGATTATATTCCATAAATACATTATTCCATATTTCAACCCATCTATCATCATTTGGATCAAAAACTTCAGGAACTTCATCTAAACTTCTAAAATAAAATATTTCTGTATCAGGACCACAAGGACCTAAAAGTTCCATATTAGGCCACCAATTATCATCTTCTCCTAAATAAGCAATTTTCTCTTTTGGTATTCCTAAAGAATTCCATATTTCAAATGATTCTTCATCTTTTTTTACTAAATCATTACCTTTAAATACTGTAACAGCAAGTCTATCAACAGGAATATTTAAAACTTTAGTTAAAAACTCAAAACTATAAGAAATAGACTCTTTTCTAAAATAATCCCCTAAACTCCAGTTTCCAAGCATTTCAAAAAAAGTATGATGTGTTGTATCCCCAACCTCATCTAAATCATTTGTTCTAATACATTTTTGATAATCGCATAACCTCTTACCCATTGGATGCTCCTTACCCATTAAATAAGGAATTAATGGTTGCATACCAGCTGTATTAAATAAAACGGAAGGATCATTTTCAGGTACAACTGGAGCACTTGGAATAAAAACATGTCCCTTACTTACAAAATAATCTATGTATAAATCTTTTAAATTTTTCATTTTCTATCAAATCTCCTTTAATATAGATAACATCCTATCTTCATAATCATTTAAACTACCATTATTTAAAATATAAAAATCAGCATATGAAATAGGACCACCCTTAGCTAAATTTTCTATTTCTGCTATATCTCTATCTTTAGCTTGTAAATTATTTAAACTTCTTATATCCCTTTTAGATAATCTTTCATATCTTATATTTTTATCTACAACTATTGCTATAACAATTAAATTATCCTTAAATTCTTCTTTTAATAGAACAAGTTCATCCCAAGAATAAAGACCATCTAAAACAACATTATTATTTTTTAAAAGTTCTTTTATCTTAGGTTTTAATATTGTAGCAAACGCAGACATACCATATTTATTTCTTAAATCTTCTCTTATTAATTTTTCATTCTCTGGTGTTATTTCCATATTTTTATCTTTTAAAATATCCATTGTAACTTTACCAAAATAAACTACTTTAAAACCCTTATCTTCTAAAATTTTACAACCAACGCTTTTACCAGCGCCACACATACCAACAATCGCTATTACTTTATGTTCCATAATACTCCTTTCATCTAACGTTCCTATAATATCAAATAAAAAAATACAAGTCAATATTAGGTAACAATACTTTAAAAAAACTTCAAATTCAAACTTACGCATATATAATATTACATAAACAAAACTTTGTCAAGTATAAAACGCACATTTGTTTGTAAAAAATAAAATAAAAAAAGATGCCATATTAACATCTATTTTTGTTTTATTTTATTCATTATTTCATACTTTTCATCGAAATGATTAATAATAATTTTAAATCCCGCAATAATTGGTGTTGCAAAAATCATACCAACAATTCCAAAGAAATATCCAAAAATCAAAAGTCCTATCATAATAGTAACTGGATGTAATTTCATTGTTTTACCCATAATTATTGGATTTAAAATAACACCATCTATTTGTTGTATTGCAAAAGCCATAACACCAGATAAAATTCCAACCATAGGACTTATTGAAAAACCAACAATAACACATATTGCACCACCAATCCAAGGTCCAATATATGGAATAATATTTGTAATACCACATATTATACCAAATAATAAAGGTGTTGAAAGTCCAACCATACTATAACCAATAGTGGATAATATAGCAATTATAAGTGAAATAAGAAGTGTACCTTGAATAAATTTTTTAAAAGCATCATTTAACTTAGTTGTTAAACTTATAATGTCTTTATGATATTTTTTAGGTATTAAATCAAGAACATGTTTTACACTATCAAAATCTATAAGTAAATAAAAACCAACAAGTGCTCCTATAAAGAAAGAAGCAACTCCACTTGCAAAATTACTTGCAATATTTATCATATTTTGTGGAAGTGTAGTTGTAAGATTAGTTCCAATATGTTCTAATGATTTGTATATACTATTTTCTATATTTGTCAAATCAACTCCAGTTGATGAAAAGTTAGCAAATATATTACTTATAAATCCTTTAATTGATAACAAAAGTTGTGGAAGAGTTGCAATAAAATCATTTATTTGTTTATAAAGCATTGGTACAACAAGTCTTAATAAAAGATAAAGAATAACTGTAAAAGAGAAAAATACAACTATTGCTCCAATAACCCTTTTTACATTTTTCTTTTGTAAATAACTTACCAAAGGATCAAGTATCCAAGCTATAACAACTCCAACAAAAAATGGTGATGCTACCTTTAAAACATTTAATAAAAATTTAAATATATTAAGCTCTCTAAGTATAAGTATACAACCAATTATTATAGCAATAATCATCGTTATAAAAAATACCTTTAATATTTCTTTAGATAAACTTATAACTTCATTTAAATTTTTATAATTTATTTTATCTTTATCATTTTTCATAAAAAATATCCTCCCCGTCTTTACTTTTATTATATCAAAGTATTAATAAATGTAAAGATTAAAAATACCTATATTTACATAAAGGTATTTTATTTATTACAACAAGGACATACACTTTTCATTGATAACATGTTTGATACTTTGTTTTTAATTTTATATTTTAAATCATCTGGCATTGCAAAGTAAGCAATAACGCCACCAACAACCATCGCACAAGTTATACTACATGCTAAAATATTTCCTTTTTTCATAAAATCATCCTCCATGTTTTTATTATGTCCTAAAAAATATAAATTAATACTCTAAATCTTGTAAAAAATTTTTTAAATAAGTTTTTCTATCCTGACACCTATCATTAAAAATAGCTCTTCTTAAAGCAGTTATTTCTCCTATTAAAATAAGTTTTTTCTTAGCCCTTGTAATTGCTGTATAAATAAGTTTTCTGTAAAGCATTATACCATATTTATTTAAAACAGGTATTATAACAGTATCAAACTCACTACCTTGAGATTTATGAATACTTATTGTATACCCTAAAGTAAAATTAGCAAAAGTAGATGGTGTAAACTTAACAATATTACCATCAAAATCAACTAATACTTCCTTTTGCCCATTACTTTTTATTTTTAATATCCTCCCAATATCACCATTAAATACATTTTCATCAACCATATTAACAAGTTCAATTACTTTATCACCACATCTATAAACCATACCATCTATTAAAATTTCATTTTTATTACCTTTAGGATTTATAATATCTTGCATAAACATATTTAAATCATCAATACCATTATCCCCTTTATATACTGGAGCAAGTGTTATAAACTTGTTAAAATCACTATCCAAATTATTTTTATATTTAATAATAATATCTTTTAAATAATCCTTTATATTATCATTATTAGCCTCTATAAATATTAAATCATCACCCCTATTAAGAAAATCATATGAAAAATTATTATCTATTATATTATAAGCAAACTGATTTATATTACTATTTTCGTCCTGTCTATATAAAGTATTTAATTTAACTATATTTACCATATTACTATCTACTATATCTTTTAATATTTGTCCAGGTCCTACACTTGGTAACTGATTATAATCACCAATTAAAATAATTTTAGTATTATCCTTAAGACCTAAAAACAAACTATGCATAAGATATACATCTATCATACTTGATTCATCTATTATAACAAATTTAGTATTACTTTTATTATATTCATTTATATTAAATGTATTATCTTCTTTATTCCACTTTAAAAACCTATGAATAGTTGAAGCTTTTAAAAGTGTCTGTTCTGCAATCCTTTTAGCAGCTCTACCTGTTGGAGCAAGAAGTGTTAAATTATCCATTAAATCTTCATATGAAAAACCATTTAAATCCTGATATAATTTACATATTGCTTTTATAATAGTTGTTTTACCAGTACCTGGTCCTCCCGTTATTACTAAAAAATTACTTTTTATTGCCTCTTTAATAGCTAACCTTTGATCTTCACTATAAGTAATATTGTAATACTCTTCCAAAGACTTAATATCATCCAAAGATACCATATCAAGACTATTTTTAAAACTTAAATAACCTATTCTATCTGCAATACCCTTTTCAGCCTCATATAATTTGTAATAAAAGTATTTATCATCTATTAATATAATAAAAGCCTCATCTATAAGTAATTTAATAGATAATAAAATAACCTCTTCATCAAATATAAAAAGTGCCCTTTTAGTATAATTTACTATCTCACTTTGTGAAAGATAAGTATTACCCAAAGTATATGAAACTGTTTCACAAACATACTTTATACCAGCTTTAACTCTTCTTATATCAGTATCTGCAATATCAAAATTAGCTCTTATACTATCAACCTTTTTAAAGGTTATCTCATATATGTCATCTATTAAATCATAAACATTTTCTTTAACAATATCAAGTGTCATATTTTTATATTTGTTATTTATAAGTATTGAATCCTTTGCCTTAAATCCACATTTATTAAGTTCAACTATTGTTTTATAACTATTTTCATATTTATTTAAATTCTCTATAATTATATCTTGTTTCTTTTTAGAAAGTCTAGGAACCAAGCTTAAACAAGTATTATCATTAATTATTTTATCTAAAGCATCATCTCCTAAAACCTTTACAATAGATGTTGCCATACCTTCCCCAATGCCAGGAAACAAATTACTTGATAAAAAATCAATAACATTATCTTTTTCATTTGGTAAAGTAATTTCATAAGATGTAACACTAAACTGTTCCCCATACCTTTCATGAAGTGTAAAATCCCCATTAAAAATATATATATCACTTTCATTTAAATCAGCAAAATAACCAGTAAAAGTTACTGTCTTATTTTTAAAATGTTCGTATTCTAAAGAAGCATCTTTAATTTTAAAAAGACCAACACTATATCCTTTATCTGATCTAAATATATATTTTTTAAAATTACCCTTAATAAATCCCATAATGCACCTCAGTACATATTATATACAAAAATTTGTTCGTAGTAAAGAAAAAAGTATGCCAAGCATACTATAACATTTGTTTTAAAACTTTATTAAATAAATCTTTATCATTAACACTTTCTATAAAACCATCACGATCTAAAAGAAGTGCTACATCATTATTATTATCTTCTCCTATAACATATATATAATTGTTACCCTCATAATTACATCTTGCAACAACTATATATTCTTTATTATCAATAGTTAATATTTCTTCCATATTATTCTCCCTTTACATTAGAACGATTTTGATAAATATAATCTAAAAGACTAGAACCAGTCTTACTTGCTATTTCATCATCATCCATGAATTTATAAAAGGTATTGATATTATCTAAGTAAAAGTCGCCCTTATTTTCATCAGTTGAAGGAAGTAAATTTTCATAAGCATCAAGTATATAACCATCTTCCATTATAAACTTTTCATTGTCATTATCAAAATAATAATTTTTACCATCAACAGTTACTTTTACATAAGCTGGTGCATCAAATAAATCATCTGTAAAGGATACTTCATCTCTTCCTCTTTTTTCTCTATAATCATTAAATTCATTATGTGTTTTAACAAGACTAGCAACTGATAGTGTACCACAAACTAAAATAGTTCCTAAAACTGACATAGCAATAGCTTTTTTAAGGTCAAAATTACTCTTTTTTGGTACTTGTTTTGACTTTTTTTCTTGTTTTTCTACCCTTACTACTTTACCATTAAAATTTTCCATTATTTGATCGTTTATATGAGCCCTTAATATTCTTTCATTATCATAAGATAAATCTTCCATAACAAAACCTTCTTCCTATAATTATATAATAACATAAATATTACTTTTTTCAAAGTTTTAAAGCCTATTTTACGTAAATTACCTATAAGCAAATATTATCTTTAGTAAGAGTTACACTAACTATTTCATTTTGTTTATATTTTTTATCAAGTCTTATTTTTAAATAGTTACTAGTATGCCCATAAGCATAATTTTCATCATGATTTTCTACCAAAACATCAAGTGTTTTACCAATAAATTTATAAGCATATTCCCTTTCAAGCTCATTTGATATAGCAATTAATCTTTTAGAACGTTCCTTTTTTACATTACCATCAACTTGATTTTCCATAAGAGCAGCCTTAGTACCATTACGTTTTGAATATGGGAAAACATGTAATTTTGAAAACTTAATTTCCTTAACAAATGAAATATACTCTAAAAAATCCTCTTCTGTTTCACAAGGAAAACCAACTATTGCATCTGTTGTTATGCTAATATCTTCCCTTATACTTCTTATTTTATCTATCATTTCTTTAAAATATTTTTTATCATATTTTCTATTCATTAGTTTTAATATTTTATCACTTCCACTTTGAAGTGGTATATGTAAATGTAAACAAAGTATAGGATTTTTCAAAAGTTCAAGAAACTTGCTATCAAGTTCTGTTATTTCTATAGATGATATCCTAAGTCTTACAAGTCCTTCTATTTTTAATATATCTTCTAAAAGATTAGAAAATGAAGTATTTATATCTTTACCATAACTTCCAGTATGAATACCAGTTAAAACTATTTCTTTATAACCATTTTTAACTAAATTTGTAACTTCATCAAGTACTTTTTGATACTCTTTACTTCTTATTGGACCTCTTGTATATGGTATGATACAATAACTACAAAAATTACAGCAACCATCTTGTATCTTTACAAAAGCCCTTGTTTTATCTTCAAAGTGTTCTATTTCCATATCTTCAAATGGAACACACTTCATATTATCATAAACAATATTTTGCTTTTTATTTTTTATATACTCTTCTACTAAAGAAACTATTTTACTTTTATTATAATTACCAACAACAATATCTATACCATCAGTATAAGAAAATTTACTACTTTCAACAAAACAACCACAAACAACCAGTATCGCATCTTTATATTTATTTTTTATATGATTAATCATCTTTCTACTTTTACTATCAGCATTATTAGTAACAGTACAAGTATTTATAATATAAATATCGCACCTTTCATTAAAATCACCAATTTCATAACCACTATTTTTAAATAAACTTAATATATATTCACTTTCATACATATTAACTTTACAACCCAAACTACATATTCCTACCTTCATAATTACCTCTTTTAATTAAAATAAATTAGAACTAATCTAATTTATCTTTTAACCTCTTTAATTGTTTTAAAAACTCTTCTGTCTTTTTAATTTCCATATCAAGTTCTTTTATATCAATAGTTTCTCCAAGTTCATTATATTCTTTTTTATATATAACATCCCTTTTAACACCAAAAACTGGTGATATAACTTGACTATTTTTAAATTTTTTTGATTCACTATTTACATAGTACACCATTTTTTCATCATCATCTTTAGAAGAATCTTTAAATGAATCAATAACACTATCTTCATCTATAGCATTAATTTTATAACTTTTTTCATCTTTTGAAACATCTAATTTATCTAAATCTGTATCTTCCTTATCATCTTTTTCATGAAACTTATAAAGTTCATCTATTGTTATTGGTTCATTACCATCATCTTCAAGTACCTGTTCGTTTGAAAGATCAAAATCTAAATTTTTACTCATAAGTTCATCATACGAAATAATAGAGTTTTCTTCCTGTATCTTTTCAAAAAAAGTTGGCGTTACTATATCACTTTGTTCTTCATAAACAAGTTTTTTAGCAGCCTCTTCGATTGCCTTTTTAGCCTCTTTAGGAGTTTCCTCTTCCTTATAAATAATATGTTCTTCCTCTGCAGGAACATTTTTATCTACTTTATCTACCTTATCTGTTTTTTCTATATTTTCTAATTCTTTTATTTTTAATATATCTTCTAAATGTTTATTATCTTTATTTTTATCTAAGGAAATATTATTATTATCTTCTATATCACCATCGTAATCTTCTAAATTTTCTTGAAGTGTATATTCCTTGTTATATTTTAATTTATTCTTTCTTTCAATAAGAAGTATTATAAAAAGTAAAAAAACTATAACAACAATAATACCAATTATTACAAGTACACCATTTTCATTTAAAAGATTTGTTATTTTTTCCATGCCCATCACTTCCATTTGCAATTAATATAATATCATAAAGTATAGAAAAAATAAAGACAAACATAAAAAAGATTTTGTTAAACAAAATAACAAAATCCTTAAGTATCACTAATACATGCTGTACATGTTCTATTAGCAACACCATTAGTACATGACAAATTACAAACACATTGCTTATTAACACATTTTTGATTTGTTTTACAAGTTGGATTACAACTATTATTACTTTTACACTTACATGTAGATTGGTCAAGATACTTTCCTGAACCACATGTTTTGTTGCATTCACAAGTACATGTTTTCTCATTTAAGGTAAAACCAGATGCACATGTTTTAGTACAAGTACCAGTATCAGTACCAGATGACAAAGGCTTACAAACACACGAACTATCATACTTCCCAAGACCAGTTGATGTAGTACATGTTGTTTTAGGAACACATGATGCAACACATTTACAGCTATCATTATATTTACCTACAGCTCCTTGATCTGTCATACATGAACCACCTTTAGTACAAGATAATTCACATTTACAATTCTCATTATATGTTCCAGTACCATTTTTACAAGTAGCCCCATACGTACAATTTGCGGTACATACAGCATAATAACAACCATTACCCTCAATACCAACATAAGTACCCGCAACACCATTAGATGTTTTGCAAGAAATTATAGATTCAAATTTATTTTCGTCTGCCTTAGTACAAAAATCACCAGCACCAGTATTAGGATTACATTCTGCTGTAGTCTTTTCCCAAACTCCTGAAGTTGAACATTTATAGGTACATCCATCAGTTGCATGAGTAATGTTACCTGGAGTACAAGTTTTAGAATCAGGACATGCTATTTCACTATATCCAGAACCATCAGTTTTACATTTGTAGCACTTACCACCAGAGGTGGTTTCCTTATTAGGAACGCAACTTAATGTAGAACCACATTCACTTGAATTATATTCAACTATAGTTTTTACACCATTACATGTTTTATAATAATTTTTACTACTATCACAACCATAAACACAGCTTTCTTTACTGTCACACTTCCAAGCACCATTAACACAAGTTGCATCACAATTTGAAAAACCAGTTAAAATTGTTTTGCTTCCTTCTTCACAAACCGTAGGATTATCAATATTATCATCTATTCCAGTAGCTTTAGCTGGAACTATAACAATAGGACAAACCTGTTTATTTCCATTACAGTCTTCTACTTGTAAAATGTACTGCGTAGTTTCATTTGTTCTATCAAAAGAAACATTAAATGTTTCTTCATTTACACTACCACAAGCAAAGCTATTATAAACACGACCTTTATTATCACTTATCTTCTTAATTGCATAATTATCAGTAAAACTAAATTTATACTCATATTGTGTATTGCTTGTTTTAGATAATTCAACCGTACACTTTGGTTTTTCTTCATCAACTACCTTATTTATAATAGTTGTACTACAAGTTACAGTGGAATCTCCCCTATAAACTTCAAAAGTATAATTACCAGAAGAGGTAACATAGTAATGAGGCTTACCATTTTCGATTTCAATTAAAATATTACTACTTGTATTATTATCTTCCAAAGGAGACATTACACCATCCCCATTATGACGAAGAATAATTTCTTTTTTCTTTTCATTAACTTTTATAACATCCTCTACTTCGCAATACAACATTTCATTTAAATTAGCAACATTACAATCTTTATCATTCTCTATTTTTGAAGAACATATATCACACAAACCATATGAATAAGAATTTTTGCCATTGTTTCTAACAATTATATTACTCTTATTAGTTATACAATTATTTCCATTTTCATCTGCAACTTGATTTGTTAAATAATTACCATCAACTAATTTATTAGCATCAAGAATCATATTATAAATAAGAACAGAATGTGTATTACCTCCCACATCTTTTTCTTCTCCCATCTGCCCTCTTGGCAATTCTTCCGGATGATTAGAAAAATAATCTTTTGCAGCTAAAACAATAGTTTCCTTTAACTTTTCGTAATATTCCTTATTTCCTTTTTCTTTATATCTTTTAATATTTGGTATTATAAGACCTGCAATAACTGCTAAAATAACAATAACTGCAAGTACTTCAATAAGTGTAAAACCTTTTTTATTTTTCATAATATCACCTATCCTACAATAAAATTATAAACTATATTTAATACTTTAGCAATATAAAATTATTTTATAGTATAATTTTTATAAAAAAGATTATGCTTAGATGTTAAATTGCATAATCTTTACTGTTTAATTAAATTTTTAATCATTAATATCCTGGAGCACCAGTACAAGGATTTGTTTCATATTCTTTTCCAGTACATACACTCCTGCTATATTTATAATCCTTAGTACAACACCATCTATAATATTTACAAGTTGATGAATTATAAGTACATGTTTTATCACACTCACCAGGATAATTACATTCCTTTGTGTCTGGGGTTGGATTAGTAGATCCACACTCATCATAACTTATACCACTTTGTACCCATTTACCATTTCTACATATAGACGTATAAATTTTTACTTTACAGTTTCCACAATCAGATCCATAACAACTTCCTGAAGAAGTACTTATTTCTCCTTCATTACAACTACTATCTTCATTACATTGCCAAGATCCATTAACACAAGTTGCATCACATTTTGTAAAGCCATAGCCTTTTGTTGTAGCTCCATCTTTACAAATAGTTGGATCATCATATGTTGTTGGATCTATTTCCCTAGTACATACATGACTATTACCAGCACAATCTGTTACTGTTGCATTATATATTGTTTTTACTGTTAATTTTGATATATCAATTCCAGTTTGAATTGTATCTTTTGTGGATATAGGAAGATCTATTGTTGCATCTTTTGATTTACAAGGATAAGACTTGCTACTATTATTTATATCACTTTTAACACTTGCTAATCTATAATTATCACTTACATTAATATCTAATCTTCTACCATTTTGTACTATTTCACAAAATGGTTCTGTATCATCTTTTATATAAAGTGTATAAGAACAAGAAACTAAAGTCTTATCGGCAGAATCATTACTTTTTACAGTAAAAGTATAAGTACCAGATTCATTAACATAATATTTACCATCTCTTTCTATAACACCTGCTCCTCTTTCTAGCTTTATGCCTTCAACATAACCATATATTGTAACTTGAAGTTCCTTTTCTGTAGGATCACTTGTTGAAACTGCATTAACAGTACAATAATTATAAGCATTATTAACCTCACAATCCTTACTACTTTCATTAGCTAATATACCATCACAAAAATCACATAAGGTATAAGTATAATTACCATTTGTATTTTTAACAACAACTTTACTCTCAGTTTTTACACATGATTTTCCTTGTGTATCAACAATTTCGTTTGTTAGATAATTATTACTTATTAAATCATTTACATTAAGTTCTGTAATAGAAATTCTTACTCTGTCATTTCCATCCCCTACAATTTGTCCTCTTGGTAACTCTTCTGGATGGCTTGAATAATAATCTTTTACTGCTAAAACAATATTGTCTTTTAAATTATTATAATACTCTTTATTACCCTTATCTCTATACCTTTTAATATTTGGTATAATAAGACCTGCGATAACTGCTAAAATAACAATAACTGCAAGTACTTCAATAAGTGTAAACCCTTTTTTATTTTTCATAATATCACCTATCCTACAATAAAATTATAAACTATATTTTATTTAAAAGCAATAAAAAAGAAGACAATTAATGTCTAGTTTTTTACAAATTTATTAAAGTTATCTATTTCTTTATTAGTAAGGTCAGTTTTACTTAAAGCTTCAAATAAAGTTTTTTGTTCTTTATTTAATTTTTTAGGCAATACAACATTTATTGTAACATATAAATCTCCATAAGAATCATAATTTACATCTTTCACGCCTTTTCCTTTTACTTTATGTTTATCTAAAGATTTAGATCCTTCTGGCACAGTTAAAGTAATAACTCCATATGGTGTTTTTATATCTTTCTTACATCCAAATAAAGCTTCAGTTATTGTTATAGGAAGTGTTATATATAAATCATTACCACTTCTTTTATAAAACTCATGATCTTGTACTTTAAATTCAATATATAAATCCCCATTAGGACATGAAATATCACCAGGTTCTCCATAACCTTTAAGTTTTATTCTGTTACCTGTTTGAACTCCTTGTGGAACAGTTACTGTAAGTTCTTTAACAGCCTTTACTCTTCCTTTACCACGGCATTTACTGCATATTTTAGAATATGTTTTTCCTGTTCCGTTACAATTAGGACAAGTTGTTCTTGTTAAAAAGCTACCAAATAAAGTTCTTTGTTCTCCAGTTATTGTACCGCTTCCGTGGCATTTAGGGCATGTATCTTCATCAAATCCTCCAACACCACCACAATTTTGACACTCTTCCATAGTTGTAATTTCAATATCTTTCTTACATCCTAAAACAGCATCCATAAAAGATATATTCATATATACTAAAGAGTCATCGCCTTTTCTTTTACTTGCCTTACTTCTTCCAAAATTACTACCATTAAATGATGTAAATTGTGAAAAAGCATCTCCTCCAAAAACCTTATCTAAAATATCATTTAAATCCATATCAGCCATATCACTAAAGCCACCAAAACCTGATGCACCACCACCCATGTTGTTATCAAATGCAGCATGACCATATTTATCATAACTTGCTCTTTTATTTTCATCACTTAAAACTTCATAAGCTTCCTGTACTTCTTGAAATTTTTCTTTAGCATCAGGTGCTTTATTTACATCAGGATGATACTTTTTAGCAAGCCTTCTAAAAGCAAGTTTTATATCATTTAAAGAAGCATCTTTTGAAACTCCTAAAACCTCATAATAATCTCTTTTATTCATATACTACCTCCAGAATTTATAAATTTTTATAAAATTCATCTATTACATCATCAAATAAATCTATAGCATTTTTAATAGTATCATCTTTTACTATATCAATACCAACTATTTTTAATAAAGCTGTTGAATAATTAGAACCACCACTTTGTAAAAGTTTTAAATAATTATCAAGAGCTCCCTCTTTTTCATCTAAAATATCTTTTGCTATCTTGCAAGCTATTGATATACCAGTTGCATACTTATAAACATAAAAACCTTTATAGAAGTGTGATATTCTAGCCCACTCTAAACTTATATCAGTATCATGTACTATATCATTGCCATAATATTTTTTGTTTAATGTGTAATATAGTTTACACATAACATCACATGTAAGGATAGTACCATTATTTTCCATATCATATAATGTTTTTTCAAATTCTGCAAACATAGTTTGTCTTATCAAAGTAGTTCTTAACATCTCAAGTAAGTTATTCAAAAAGTATAATTTTTCATTTTTTGTCTTAGCATTTTTATACATATATTTATTAAGTAATATTTCATTTACAGTTGATGCAACTTCTGCTAAAAATATTGTATAAGAAGCATCTTGATATGGATTATTATTTTTTGAATAATAACTGTGCATAGAGTGTCCTAATTCATGAGCAAGTGTTGATACATCATTAAATGTTCCTTCAAAATTTAAAAGAACATAAGGGAGCGTGTCATAACATCCCCAAGAATAAGCACCAGTTTGTTTGTTTTTATTATGATATACATCTATACAAGATGAGAAAATAATATTATTTAAATCTTTTATATATGTATCACCAAGTGGTTTTAAAGCTTCTTTTACTATATCTAAAGCTTCTTCATATGTATATTTTTTATCATATTTAACAAGTGGTACATAAATATCATACATATGCATCTCATCTAAATTTAATACTTTTTTTCTTAAAGCAATATATTTATAAGATACATCTATTCTATTTGATACTTCTTTTATTAATTTTTCATATAAAGATGTTGGTATATTTTCTCCATATAAATACATTTCAAGTGGAGATTTATATCCCCTTTGTTTTGAAATAAAAAAGTTAGCTTTAATATTTCCATATAAAACTGATGATAAAGTATCTTTCATTTTTTTATATTCTTTATAGTAATTTAAAAAAGCTTTTTTTCTTATTTCTCTATTATCATCTCTTAAATATAATGTATAATTACTTTGATTTAGACTATATTTTTCATTATCAATATAGAAATCATCAAAAGATAGTGATGTAGTATCAAGTGTTTCATATATTTCAGTTGGAGTATTTAAAACTTCTCCTAAAGATGCCATCATTTTTTCTTGTTCTTCACTTAAGATATATGGTTTATCCCTAAATACTTGTTCTATACTAAACTCATATTCTTTTAATCTTTCATCTTCTTTTATATATTTTTTTATTAATGATTCATCATTTTTTAAAAGTTCCACACTAAAAAATGATAGTTTTGATGACACCTCATCTAAAAATTTATCATATTTAGAAGCTATTGTTCTTGAACTTGATAATGACATATCTTCATGAAGTTTCATATTTGAATAAACTATTAGTTTATCAAGTGTTCTTTCTATTTCAAAATATAATTTTAAGGCATTATATAAGTTATCACTACTATCACACAAATGTCCTTTGTAATTTAATAATGATGTTACATTATCTTCAACCTTTTTTCTATCTTTATCTATATCTTCTACTGTTTTATATATTTTCTCCAAATCCCACTTATAACACTTATCTACTTCACATCTTTCTTTTTCCATATTTTATCCTTTCAGTAAACTATTTATGAAGCTGACTTCTAAAAAGAGGTCAGCTTCGTTTTTATATATTTTTTTATTTCTTTTCTTCAAATTCTGCATCTTTTACATCTTGATTATCACTTGATGTATTATTATCAGTTGATGTATTTTCATTAGCATCAGTTGTTGTACTTTGAGTTTGTTCATATACTTTAGCTGCTAAAGCATAAGCAACAGTTTTTAATTCTTCACATTTTTTCTTAATATCTTCGATATCTTTCTTTTCTATTGCTTCTTTTAAAGTTTTAATTTTTTCTTCGGCTTCTGCTTTTTGTTTTTCATCAACCTTATCACCTAAATCTTTAATTGCTTTTTCAGTTTGGAAAACTAGTGATTCAGCATCATTTATAGCATCTGCTTCTTCTTTTTTCTTATTATCTGCCTCACGATTAGCTTCTGCTTCTTTAACCATCTTATCTATTTCATCATCTGTAAGATTTGTATTAGATGTGATAGTTATCTTTTGTTCTTTATTAGTACCTAAATCTTTAGCAGTAACGTTTACAATACCATTAGCATCAATATCGAACTTAACTTCAATTTGTGGTACTCCTCTTGGTGCAGGTGGAATATTTGTAAGTTGGAATCTTCCTAAAGTTTTATTGTCATAAGCCATAGTTCTTTCACCTTGTAAAACATGGATATCAACTGCTGGTTGGTTGTCTTGAGCTGTTGAGAATACTTGTGATTTAGATGTTGGAATTGTTGTATTTCTTGGAATTAATACAGTCATTACATTACCAAGTGTTTCAATACCTAAAGATAATGGTGTAACATCAAGTAATACTATATCATTAACATCTCCAGTTAAAACACCACCTTGAATTGCAGCACCCATAGCAACTACTTCATCTGGGTTTACACTTCTATTAGGTTCTTTACCAAGTTCACGCTTAACAAGTTCTTGTACCATAGGAATACGAGTTGAGCCACCAACTAAAATTACTTGGTCTAAATCTTCTTTTTTAAGATTTGCATCTTTTAAAGCATTTTTAACTGGTATTAATGTTGAATCAACTAAATCTCTAATTAAATCTTCAAATTTAGCTCTTGTTAAAGTAACATCTAAATGAAGTGGTCCATCATTACCTTGAGTTATGAAAGGACAACTTATTTGTGTTGTTGTAACACCACTTAAATCTTTCTTAGCTTTTTCAGCTGCTTCTTTTAATCTTTGCATTGCCATTTTATCTTTTGATAAATCAATGCCATTAGCTTTTTTAAATTCATCAACTAAATAATTAACAATTCTTTCATCAAAGTCATCTCCACCTAATTTATTATTACCAGATGTTGATTTAACTTCAAATACACCTTCACCAAGTTCCAAAATAGAAACATCAAATGTACCACCACCAAGGTCATAAACAAGTACAGTTTGCATTTTATCTTGTTTATCAAGACCATAAGCTAAAGCTGCAGCGGTTGGTTCATTTATAATCCTTTCAACATCAAGTCCAGCAATTTTACCTGCATTTTTAGTGGCTTGACGCTGTGCATCATTAAAGTATGCTGGAACTGTAATAACAGCCTTACTAACCTTTTCTCCTAAATATTTTTCAGCAGTTTCCTTTAAATTAGAAACTATCATTGCACTTATTTCTTCTGGAGTATACTCTTTACCTTCAAGTTTTACCTTTTCTTTTGTACCCATTAATCTTTTAACACTTTTTACTGTGTTTGGATTTGTTTCAGCTTGACGTTTTGCAGCATCTCCAACTATAATTTCTCCATTTTTCATACAAACAACAGATGGTGTTGTTCTATTTCCCTCAGGATTTGGGATTACTTTAGCTTCACCAGCTTCAAGTACTGCGACACAACTATTAGTTGTACCTAAGTCTATACCTATTATTTTACTCATTTTTATCATTTCCTTCCTTATTTTTATTAATTTCTATATTATTTATTTTAACAGATGCACTTCTTAATAATTTGTCATTATATGTATAACCTTTTTGTAATACTTCTAAAACGACCTCATTATCATAATTACTATCACTACCTGTAAATACTGATGTTTCAAGATTTGGATCAAATACCTTTCCTTGACAATCAATTTCTTTAACACCAAAATTTTCAAGTAATTCTCTCATTCTAGCATATATAATTTTAAATCCCTGCAAGAATTTTGACAGTTCATCTGTTAAATTTGAATCATCAAGAGCTATAGCCCTTTCAAAATTATCCATAACTGGTAAAAGTTCCTTTAGTAATTTTTCATTACAATATTTATACATATTAGCAACTTCTTCATCTTTTCTTTTACGATAATTTATAGCTTCAGCATTTGCTCTTAACTTTTCATCATTTAATTCTTTTATGCTAGTTTTAAGTCTTTCTATTTCCTCTTTTAAACTTTTTATTTCTTTTTCATGATGACAATTTTTTTTATCTTTCTTTTTTTTACCATCATGACACTCTTCATTTAAAGCACATTCTTCTTCTTTTTTAATGTCTTCCGTTTCCATATATTTCCTCCTTTAAAATGGGATGTAAGTCATCTTGTATATCACGTTTTGTAAACCCAAGATTTGTAAGATTTTCTATTTCCTTTTGAACTTCTAACCTTATTATATCTTCCATACTATTTTTAAAGTTTGGATAAAGCTTTAAAAGTTTAAAATAAAATCTTTCTATGTTGTTACCAGAGTTTATATCATTCTTTAACATATTAGCATATAAGAATAAATCTTTATTGTAACCTCTTCTTACATTTTGTATTCTTACCATCTCTTTATCTATTATGTTATCAAGTACACTTATCATATAATTTTTAACATCATTATCTATCATACAAAGTGCTTCATATGTATCATTAATAGATTTATTATTAACAATATTATCAAAGCACCCTGATAGGTTAAGTAATTTATTATCTTTTTCCATTTATTCACCCTCTATATTTTCTTTTATAAAATTAAGACAATTAACAACACGTTCATATTCCATTCTCTTTGGTCCTATTATAGCAATAGTACCTTCTTCATTTCCAGCCTTATATTTTGTCTTTATAATAGTAACATCATCATCTACTTTAGATTCTTTTCCAATATAAATATTTATATTACCATCTTTAGCACTTATATTTCTTAAAGTTTCCTCTTTATCAAGCTTACCATATATCTTTTTTACTTTTTCTATATTATTAAATTCTGGTTGATTTAACATATTTGTTTTACCCATAAATGAAACATTACGGCTTGTAAACTCACTAAATACATCATAAAAAGCATTATATATAGCTTCATGTTGTTTTATGTATTGGTCTATTATTGGTTTTATTTCAAACTCAAGCTTTGTATTAACTTCATTTATTGGAGTACCAATAAGAAGTTTATTTATAAGTTCTACTGTTTTTGATAATTCATCCAAACTGATATTTGAAACATCGATTGATTTATGAGATACACTGCCTTTATCAGTTATTACTATAGCTATAACTTTAGTATCATCAAGAGGTAATACCTCAACTTTTTTTAAACAATTATCTTTACTTTTCTCACCTAAAATGACTGATGTATAATCTGTAACCTGTGATATTATTTCAAGACTCTTTTTTATACAATCACTTATAGCAAGAGATTTATTATTAAAAATTGTTTGTAACTTTCTCATATCAGTAACATTAGTTTTATTAGGATCCATCAAATAATCAACATAATATCTGTATCCCTTTTCACTAGGTATTCTTCCAGATGATATATGCGTTTTTTCAAGATAACCATAATCTTCAAGTTCAGCCATTTCATTTCTTACTGTGGCACTAGAACAATTTAAACTATCACAAATATGTTTAGAACCAACTGGAGTTGCTGTTTTTACATACTCTTTAACAATTAAAGATAATATTTTTTCTTGTCTTTTAGTAAGCATATAAAGCCTCCTACAAATATTCATTTAGCACATCTAATTCCCAAGTGCTAAATTCATTATAATATTATATGTTAGCATTGTCAAGTATATACTGCTAATTTTTTTAATTTTTTTTTAAATAAAAAAAGACCTAAACAATTAAGTTTAAATCTATAATTTTTTATCTAGTTAAAACAACATATGGATTAGAACTTGTACCATTACCAGATGCTAAAACATCACCTTTAATTGATATAACTGGAGAAAGAGCATACGAACCATCAACAAAACTAGTTGTAAATTTATCATTTTTTTCAAGTTTAAATTGATGATATCTTGGAACTTGAATTTGTAAATAACCTCCAGAAGAAATAAGCCAAGACTCAACACTATTTAAGTAATAATCACTCTTTTTATTAGCATAACCTCCAGCATATATTACCTCATCATAAGATAATAAACCAAATTTAGAATTTAAAGTACCATATCCATTACCATCACTACTACATTTAAATGTTGGAGTATATTTACTAAAAGCAACACTTGTTGCATCCCCAAGCTTTGTTGCAACTAAACTTACTCTAAACGCTTCACAATAAGAACTATCTGTAACAAAAGCATCATATGATGATATTTTAGAATCATACCATTCACTAACAGTATTATAAGTATCATTTTCACTAAAGTAAGCTTTAGTTATATCAACAAGTGCCGAAGAATCAACAAATATATACCTTTTGCCACCATTTATACCATTTTGAAGTACAAGCCTTATACTACCATCTTCATTTATCCTAACAATTCGCCATAAATATTTAGCAAAATAAATATAATTATTTTTAACATTACCTCTAAAATAATAGGTAGGAGTACCACTATCAGTATCAGTTGATGCATAAAGCCCTATACTATCACCAGCTGCACTATATTCTTTATTTAAAGTAGGAGTATTACTTAAAACATTGCTATTACCTTCCCCAAGTATTAATGTTTTTAAGTTATAACCTGTAATTTGTTCTCCCTTTAAAGAAACATTTCCATAAAAAATTACATTTCTTTCTACTCCGTTAACAATACCTTGATAATCATTTGGAGTTGATTCATCAAGCCATAATTTCACCTCAATACTTGTTTGCTCCCCTGCTTTTAAAACACCTACTAAAAGATTCTCTTCTTGAGCTAAAGATTTAACAATGTAAGAACCATTACCTTCCTTTATACCAACCTTTATATAATCATTAGGTACACAAACATCTGGTGTTACACTTGTTCCATTTATAGTAACCGTATCAGTTGTCGTACAAGTATTTTTTAAATTAATAGTATACTTCATGTCAATAGTACCATTATTTTTCAAAGTAAATGTATACTTTTCTGTTTGATTAAGCCCTAAAGCATCAGTTTTAGGAACTGCCCCATTAAGTGATATCCCATTACTTTCTGTTGGAAGGTAAAGTACCAAAGTACCTGCTGTTATAGTATTTTCTCCTCCTACATATTGTCCCATTAAATAAGCAACACTTGTACCAGTTACAATTAAAAATATTCCAAAAACAGTACAAGCAAGTGATATAAATTTTCTTTTACCATCTTTATCTTTTAAATTAAGCTTATTAAACTTCTTAAAAAAATCCATATTACAAGTCTCCTATCATGTTAATTATACAATAAAAAATATCTCATAACAAGTTTTTTTTAAAATATATATTATAAAAGATGCAAACAACAAATCATTTGCACCTTTTCTTACATTTTATAAACTATACTAAAAACTATTTATTTTGAGAAGTATAACCACCAAATTGTGATAATCCTCTTTCTACTAAACGTTTAGTAATTTCACCACCTACTGATCCATTAGCTCTAGCTGTTGCATCTGGTCCAAGATTTACACCAAATTCTCTAGCTATTTCATATTTCATAGCATCGATTGCTTGTTTAGAAGCTGGAGTAGTTAATTTACTTTTATTTTGGTTCATTGTTTGTTTTCACCTCCTATACATTTATAGAATGTGAAAATTACAATTTTTTACACATGGAAATTATTTCCTTTTTTTAAAATTACTAATTTTTATAATAAATCACTATAAGTATTATCTGTATCACTATTTATTTCTATTTTCATTATATTATCAAGTATATCATCTATTTCTTTTTGATAATCAAATAAACTTTCATAATAAAGACATTTTTTAATATCTGGATTAATACTAGGATGTTTTGGTACAAATACCGTACAACAATCTTCATATGGTAATATACTAGTATTATATGTATCTATCTTTTTAGCAATATCTATTATTTCTAACTTATCAAAACATGCAACAGGTCTTATAACAGGTATATTACAAACTTCATTTATAACACTAATACTTGATAAGGTTTGACTTGCAACTTGTCCTATTGATTCACCATTTATTAAAACAGTAGCTTTATATCTTTTAGCAAGACTTGTTGCTATTCTATACATCATACGTCTTAATATTGTAATAACATAACTTGCCTCTACATTTTTATAAATTGCCTCTTGAAGTTTAGTAATAGGTACAACATAAAGATTAAAATCATTAGAATACTTATGTAACTTTTGTGCCAAACTTATAACTTTTAACCTAGCATTAATACTTGTATGTGGTATTGCTTCAAAGTATATAGCATCTAAACAAACACCTCTTTTTAAAGATAAATATCCCGCAACTGGAGAATCAATACCTCCTGATAACATTAAAAGACCTTTTCCAAGTACTTTAACAGGATAACCACCAAGACCTTTTATTTCATTTAAATATATATAGGTAATGTTTTTATTTATTTCAATATTTATCAAAACTTCTGGATTTCTTACATCAACTTTTATACCCTTAATATTTATCAAAACTTCTGGATTTCTTACATCAACTTTTATACCCTTAATATTTTTTAAAATAAAACCTCCAATTAAATTATTAAAATCCATACTCTTTATTTCAAATGTTTTATCTCTTCTTTTAGTTTCAACTTTAAAAGTTTTAAAATCCTTATCTTTTAATGAAGTATATACTTTATCCTTTATTTCATCTACTACTGTATTAGTTTTTAAAGCAACAGAAAAAGCATGTATTCCAAATATATTTTTTAATATATTTATAATTTTATCTTCATCATTTTTATTATACTCAATATACATTCTTGAATACTCTTTTATAATATTATGTTCCAAATTTTTTAATTTTTTATTAATATTATCATGTAAAGTATTAATAAATAAACGTCTATTATCCTTTTTAGTTGTAAGTTCACCATATTTAATTAAAATCAATCCATCCATTAAAATCACCAATAGATATTATAAAGCAATAAGCATAATTTGACAATATTAAAAAAACATGTAATAATAAACATGTAATTTTTTAAGGGGAAATTATTATGTATGAAGATTTAGAATTTAAAATGATTATAAATAAAATTATAAATAATAGAAAATTTAAACAAATGAAAAATGTAAGACATCACATATTAAGTAACACATACGACCATTGTTATTTAACAGCCTGGTATACTTACAAAGTATGTAAAAAATTAAAACTTGATTATAAAAGTGCTACTAAAGCTGCTCTTATGCATGATTTCTTTTTTAGAACAAAGGGAAAACTTGATTTATTTGAATTTGCTCGTCATCCAAAATATGCATCAAAAAATGCTTCTAAAATAATGAAATTAAATAATATTGAAAAAAACTGTATTGAATCACACATGTTTCCATTTTGTCTTACATTACCTAAATATAAAGAAAGTGTAATAGTAAACTTAATGGATGACTTTGTATCATTTAAAGATATAAAGCTTATATCTAA
Source organism: uncultured Bacilli bacterium (assembly GCA_934098705.1). Taxonomy (GTDB): domain Bacteria; phylum Bacillota_I; class Bacilli_A; order RF39; family UBA660; genus CAG-611. The sequence continues at coordinate 381,405 of CAKOPC010000001.1, forward strand.
AATAGCCTTTAAAAGACTTCAAAATGTATTAAGCTTTGCTTTATTTATTGTAATTAATTTTATACATTAAAAGAACTGAAAAATCTATTCAGTTCTTTTTCTTACTAATTTATTATCTTCATTATAAGTTTTGCAAAATCTTTTAAATACATTATTATATTTATCAAGCACTTCTAAACTATTCATATTTTTAATATATATATCACAAACTTCCTCTAAACTTTTCATACCAACAAAAGTAAAAGGTTTTAATATATCTAACTTATATCTTTCTTTTTCAGCATAATGACCCTTATTCTCTGTAGAATAATAAGCTTTATTATTTACTGATTTACATAATATATCATATATTATTTTATAATCATTATAAGGAACTTTAAATAAATAATAATTTAGATTACTTATTTGATAATTTAAATCTTTACTTGAAGGATAATTATGGCATCTATACATAAATGTATAATTACTATTATAAATATCCCTTCCAAGTGTTTCATAAAGAATATGATTAAATATCTTACTTACATCTTGCATATCTTTTATAGGTTCATCAAGTTTATAAAAATCACTGATTTTTTTACTTAATTTTTTATAATCACTATTTTCTTGACATATCATATCGCAAGAATATACATCTTTTAATAAAACATTGCTTTTAAATACACAAAATGATTTTACTTCTCCATTTCTTCCAATATTTAAACTTATAGTAACACAAGGAGATATTTTATTCTTCTTAAATGATAAAATTTGTGATATAGAAGTATTTAACTTGTTATCACATCTTAAAGATTCATTAACATTTAAATCATCTATTATTATTTTTGGAGTATCAACAACATGATAATTTAATACATAAGAATCTTTATTTTTAATAATGGAATACGCATATCCAGCTTGATTATAACCTTTATTAATTATAGAAAATGTATTATTTTTTATTAAAGGTTTTTCTTCATCTATTATTTCCCTTTTTACTAAAAGATTTATTATTTCTTTATCTTCAGTTATTCTTAAAGGTTTTACATATTCATTTTTAGAAGCTCTAAATAATTTTGATATTGATTCTAAAATCTCTATCTTTTTATTTTTACTTATTTTACTAGTATTAATTAAATGTCTAAACTTGCTAACCTTTTCTTTTAAATAAATATCCATATCATGTTTATAGTAAGGACTATTATATAATGTATTAAATACTTTTATATAATAGTTCTTATCTATTATACTGTTATCATTTATATCTTCTTTACAACTTTTAAAATATTTATCAAGCGTTACATCTAAAATATTTGGATTTAAGAGAAATATTCTTGGTAATTTTTGTGATATTTCATCTAAATAATTATAACAATTACTATCATCTAACCAAAAATTTATAATGTCGTTTAAATAATCATGATTTTTCATTATCTACAAAACCCTTACCCTTTCAAATTTTTATAGTGCGTCTTTTCTTGAGAAGTTTAATCTTCCTTTATTATCAACACCCATTGCTTTTACAACAATCATATCTCCAACATGCACAACATCTTCAACCTTAGAAACTCTATCTTTTGCAAGTTTTGAAATATGTACTAAACCTTCACAACCAGGCCATACTTCAACAAAGCAACCAAAACTTTCTATTTTTACAACTTTTACGTTATATAACTTTCCTTCTTCGACTTCTCTTGTTATATCAAGTATCATATTACAAGCCTTTTCAATTACATTAATATCATTATGATATAACATAATTCTACCATCATCTTCGATATCAATTTTAATAGCATTTTTATCATTAACGCTTTTAACACCACTTGCATCTTGTATTATCTTTGTTATAACATCTCCGCCACGACCAATTACAAGTTTTATTTGATCTTCTCTTATCTTCATTTGTTTAATTTTAGGAGCATATTTAGATAGTTCACTTCTTGGCTTGCTTATTGCAGCTTGCATATTTTCTAACACTTTAAATCTAGCAGTTTTAGCCTTAGAAAGAGCTTCTTTTAGTATTTCTTTTGTAATACCTTTAATCTTTATATCCATTTGAAGAGCACATATACCATTTTTAGTACCAGCAACTTTAAAGTCCATATCACCAAGATGATCTTCCATACCTTGAATATCAGTTAAAATTGTATATTTATCACCTTCTGTTATAAGACCCATAGCAATACCTGCAACCATATCCTTTATAGGAACACCAGCAGCCATTAAACTCATACAACCAGCACAAATACTAGCCTGACTACTAGAGCCATTACTTTCAAGTACTTCACTTACAACACGAATTGTGTAAGGAAACTCTTCTTCACTTGGTAATACTTGTAAAAGAGCCTTTTCTCCTAAAGCACCATGACCTATTTCTCTTCTTCCTGGAGCACCATATCTACCCATCTCACCAACACTAAAAGCTGGGAAATTATAATGAAGCATAAATCTTTTTGATTCCTCTTCACTTAAACCATCAAGAATTTGAAACTCTGACAAAGAACCCAAAGTAGTTGTTGCAAGAACCTGAGTTTGACCCCTTGTAAATAAAGCACTACCATGTGTACGAGGAAGTATATCAACTCTACTTTCAAGTGGTCTTATCTCATCAAGCTCTCTACCATCAGGTCTTATATGTTCTATAGCAATAAGACGTCTTACCTCTTCTTTTTCAATATTTTCAGCAATTTCTCTTGTCTGTTTTAAAATATTATCTAAATCTTCACTATCTTTATATTCTAAAGCAATAATATCAGTTGCTTCTTTTATAACTTGATCTGTTTTTAAACTTCTTTCCTGTTTATCAACTGTTTTTATAGCATTTATCATCTTAACAGTTATAATATCTCTTACTTTAGCATTTAACCCATCATCTATTTTGGCAACCTCATATGGAAATGTTTCTTTACCTAATTCATTTATTATTTCCTCTTCAAATGAAATAAGTTCTTTTAAAGCCTCATGCCCATACATTAATGCTTCTAACATATCATCTTCATTTGCCTCTTTAGCACTTGATTCAACCATGTTAATAGCATCCTTTGTACCAGCAACTGTTATATAAATATCACAGGCATCAACTTCTTCTGGTGTTGGGTTAATTAAAAGATTACCATTAACTCTTGCAACAACAACTCCCGCAACAGGTCCTTCAAATGGTAAATCACTAAGACCTAAAGCAAGTGATGAACCAAAAAGTGCAGTAAGTTCGGGTGATGTTTTAGTATCAACTGATAAAACTGTATTTACAATTTGAGTTTCATACTTAAAACCCTCAGGAAATAACGGTCTTATTGGTCTATCAATTAACCTTGCCGCAAGAGTTGCAGCATCAGTTGGTCTACCCTCTCTCTTTATAAAACCACCAGGTATCTTACCAACAGAATATAATTTTTCTTGATATAATACTGTAAGTGGAAAAAAATCTCCATCTTTACTTTCAGTTGCATGATTAACTGTTGTAAGTACAACTGTATCACCATATCTTACAAGACATGCAGAATTAGACTGCTTTGCCATTTCACCTATTTCTACTACTATTTTTCTTCCTCTAAAATCACGTTCAAATACTTTTTTTTCCATATAACACCTCTTTAATATAAAATAAAGACACTAAAAAATAGTGCCTACTTTCTTAATCCTAATTTTTCAAGTACTTCACGATATTTTGCAATATCATTTTTCTTTAAGTAATTAAGTAAATTTCTTCTTCTACCAACTTTCTTTAAAAGACCACGTCTTGAATGAAAATCATGTTTATGTTCTTTTAAATGATTAGTAAGATTAGTAATTTCAGAAGTTAAAATAGCAATTTGTACTTCAGGAGAACCTGTATCTTTACTATCTCTTCTAAACTTATTAATTACTTCTGCTTTTCCTTCTTTTGTTAAAGCCATTATTTTTACCTCCTATATATTTTTCACCAATATCTAAGTTATCAAGGATTTTCGGTAACCAAGAAATGGAACAATGTTAATATACTATAAAATATTAAAAAAAGCAAGTAAAAATGATATAAAACAAAATAATATATGATTAATTTGTGATAATGTCTTAAGTGTTAACTTGCGAAAATGTCCCAATGTTATATAATATTCCATTGAGGTAGAACTAAATATGAAAGAAAAACAAAAATATGAAAAAATTAAAGAATATGTGGATCACGGAGGAAACAAAAATAGAATAGCTCTTCAACTTAATATATCTAAAAGACAAGTTAATCGTCTCATAATCAAATATAAAGAGAAAGGCAAATCTGCATTTGTACATGGCAACTGCTCAAGGAAACCTGTAAATGCTTTAGATAAGTCAATCTCTGAAGATATTATACTACTTTATAAGAATAAATACTATGATTTTAATTTTAATCATTTTAAAGAGTATTTAGAAGATGAAGAAAATATTAAAGTTTCTTATGATTTTATCTATAAAACTTTATCTAGGGCTAATATATTATCTCCTAAAGCTAGAAAGAAAACTAAACGCGAATATGCTAGAAAAAAATTAAAGTTCCATTTGTAATAGAATAATTAATACAACCATAATTATCTAAATCATCATAGTTTTTAGCAAGACCTAAGTCTTGTACTTCCATAAGACGGGCTACTTCACTATATTTTTCTATTATTTTATCTGTTTTTATGTTGTAAAAATAGATATATTTATAAAGTCCATTACCTGATTTTTTAAGCACACTCTGCTACATATTTATTTATGGTTACTTTATTATGATTTGTGATTCTTAAATCACTACAATCATTATTTAAATCTTCATAGCTTTTTGCTCCACCTAAATCTGTTACACCCATAAGACGCATGGCATCGCCCATTTCAAGTATTTTATCATTTTTAACATCATAGAAATGATACCACTTCCAAGGATAACTACCAAAATCTGATTTTTGAGACACTTTAACTGCAATAACACCATTTACTACTGCATATTCATATATAATATTAAATTTACACGCGTAATTTTCTTTATCGTATTTTATTGAAAACGAATTGCCTGCTAAATTTATAACATGGTTAAACAAATTATAATTAAAATCTTGGGCTTCATTTGTAGAACTTAAAACACCATTTAAGGTTATAACATCAGCTTCAATAATACAGTTATCTAAATTAACATTATCTCTATTATATTTATATGTTTGTTTGCCTATATATCCAAGTATTTCGCTATCTGTCATATTTTTAACTTCCTTATTTTCTTCTTTTGTTGGAGTATCATATTCACATTTATTATCTACTGTAAAATACTTATATCCAAAAAATAATGTAAGTCCTCCAAGTGATATAATAAGTAGTGTTACAAATATTATAAGTAACGTATTTTTTTTCATTAAAAACATCTCCCTTTTCTAATTTAATTATATATTAAATTTTATATTTCATAAATAAGTACATTAACTTTAAATTTAAAAGTGTAAACTTTTGACTCCATAATGTGTAAACCGTCATTATCTGTTACACTTGGTGTTATTTCAAAGTTGTTATCCACCCAGTATCTTAATCTATAATTAATTATATTTTTTATTTCTTCGTTTGTTCCATATTTATAAGCTTTACCATTATTTAATGTGATGTTTCCTTTATCAATTACATTATTATTAAGTTTTGCTAAATTTATACCTTTTGTACCTTTAAAATCATTAATAGCAATATCATTTGTATCAGTAAGGTATACCATCATATTATTTTTATCTATGTTATTATTTGAATCTTCCTCTATTGATATGATATATCCTAAAGAAATGTTACCTATAGTTTCAAATGATACATTAAAATCAAAGTAATTATCACTTTTTATTGCGTCTTCATCTTTCATTCTTTTAGATACAGAATTATTTGTATTTTCTTTATATGTTACAACAACTTTGGGTATTACAACAGATGTATCACCAGTATTTATTTTTTGTCTATAATAAGCAAAAGATATTCCCACTATTAAAAGTAGTAATATTATAATTAGTAAGATAAGTATTTTCTCATGCTTTTTATCTTTTTCTTGCTCTTTGCTTTCTTCCATAACTTATGACCCCAATTCTACTTGCTTACCAAAGACATTTACTTTGAAATTAAATGTTAAATTTGGCGTTGTAATTTCATGATAATCACTATCTTCACTATTTACTTCTTCTAAAGTATTTGTAATATTATTAGCCCATACCCTTAAATTGAGTACTTTTTCACTTTCCTTATCACTTACACCATTAGTAAATATTAAATTGTCTTCATAAATAACATTTTCTCTTTCTAAAGTTTTGGCATTACTTAATTTCAAACCCTTTGCTTTATAAACATAACCATAAGTACATAAAGAAGTATCAACAGTTTCATTTAAAGTATTTTTACATATTTTGTAATCATTATTTGTTACATTATTTATATAATTTAAGTCAATTAAATATGATGCACTGGTACAAAAACTATTACTTACTTTTTCATTTTTACTATAATCATAACAATATTTGTTTTCTAAATCTTTAAATTCATCACTTATTGGTATATCATTATAATCTGTTAGTAAATATTTTACATTTTCTTTACTTATAGTATTATTGCTATCTTCATCAATATAAACATAGTATTCTAATTTTGTGCTACCATCACTTTCACTTTTTACAGAGAAATTAAAGTAACCACTGTTTTCTATAGCGTAATCATCTGTTGCTATTAAAGCTGTAAGTTGTGATGATTGTTCTGTATAAATAAGCTTTATACTTGATGATTCAATACTGTTTACTTTATCTCCTTTTATATCTGCCCTAAAGTAACTAAAGGCTACTCCTACTCCAAGTGATGTTATGCCAATTAGCATACAAAATATAAATAATACATTTGTAATCTCAAACTTTTTTTCCATATCTTACTTCTCCCATTTCTATCTTTGTACTCACATATTTAAATAATTTTTAAATACATGAGTAGGAAGATAGAAGCTTCCTTTATGATGCTTCTTCTGCAACTACATTAACTTTAAATTTATAATTAACTACATATGATGTTGCTTCATGTCTATTACCATCTGTTGCTGTAGTTACAGTTCCATCATTTTCTGTTTGTGCAAATGCACGTAATTTAAAGTTCTTTGTATATGATGTTAAACCAGCACTTTGTGCTACGTCATCTATACCTGTTAATTTACCATTTGTAAATTCCACTTTACTTTTATATACTATTATTTCATCTGTTGATGTTACACTTCTTAACTCACTTGCTGTTTTTCCTGTTGTTCCTGTAAATCCAACTGGGTTATTGTTTTCATCTGTTAAATAGAAAGCTACGCTATTTACATAGTTTGACACCATTGTATATCCTTTATAATCAAACTTATATGTGTCAGTACCTAGGGGTTGTTCTACAGGTTGTTTTCCTACATATTTACCTAAAATATCTGTATCTGTTGTGTTTAATACTCCATCTTTATTTATATCACAAGCCTGTTTTATATATTCACTTTGTCCTATTATACCCTCTAATGCTTTTTTACATCTAATACTATCCATTATTCCTATTATACCATCTGCAGTACTATCCCCAATATAAAAACTACCATTTACATATTTGTTATTATCATTTGCTTCTGTTCCATATAAGAATGTTTCTGTACCAAGTGTTGTTAAAGTTGTAGCATTTTGAAATAATATATCAATATCATCTTGAGTTACACTTCCATCTTTATTTACATCACAAGCTTTTCTTAAGTAGTTTGCCTCTTCTTGATATGAACCCGCCAAAAAATTTTGACATTTTGTTACGTCTTTATTACTAATTTTTGCATCACGGTTTGCATCTCCAAGTAAATAGTAACCATCTGGTATTTCATCACTTCCACTACTTAATGGCTCTATTTCTACTTGATAATTTAATTTGGTATCTCCCTTACTTTGAATATTAACATTAAAATCATATGATTTTAATGTTGTATAATCAAATGTTTCTCCTTTTTTTATTAGTGTTGTTGACTCTAATGCTTCTTCTGGTTCTGTAAACACTACTGTTGCTCCTGATACAACTACTTTATTTTCTTTTTCTCCTTTTAATACTGCCCTATAATAGGCATATGCAAATCCTACTGTTAAGCATGTTAGTACTGCAACCAAAATTCCTAAAAATAAAATACTTTTTTTCTTATTATCATTATTCATATTTTTACTCCCTTCTGCTATTTTATTTTCATTTATATTGTACTATAAGACCCCCCCCCCCCAAGTCAATACTTTTTGTCAAATTTTGTTATTTTTTGTCAGTTTTTGTAGTGATAAGCTAAAAGTAGAAAACTTAGTTGTTATCTAGACAATTTATCATTATTTATAATAAGTTATAATACCACTTGGCAAGTTTAATATTCTTGATATACCAAGATTTTTTATAAATTCTTCATTATGTGATACAACAAGCATTGTACCTTTAAATTCTTTAAATACATTAGCGATAACTTTTTGGGTTTCCTTATCCAAATGATTTGTTGGTTCATCAAGTATTAAAAAGTTAGCATTTGAAAATACAAGTTTAGCTAAGGCAACTCTACTTTTTTCTCCTGGTGATAATACTTTAACCTTTTTAAAAACATCATCATCAAAAAATAAAAATCTTCCTAAAATACTTCTAATTTCATTTTCATCTAAAGATAAATCATCAAAGTTTAAAAGTATAGTTTTATCTTCATTTATTAATTCATGCTCCTGCGCATAATATCCAAGTATTTCTTTATCTCCAAGTTTTATAACTCCTTTACAAGGTTTTAAAATACCAAAAACAAGTTTTAAAAGAGTGGTTTTCCCAGCTCCATTTACTCCCCTTATTAAAAACTTTTCTCCTTTTTGAAGTTCAAAACTTAAGTTTCTAATTATATAATTATCATCATATTTAAAGTACAATTTTTCTACCTTAAGTGGTACTTTATTTTCAAATACTTCCCTGTTGAGTTTAAAAGTTGTAACCTTACTTTTTTTACTAACCTCTATTTTATTTTCAAGTAATTTATTTAACTTCTTTTCTCTATCTTGTGCCATCTTTTTTAAATTTCCTGATGAATTAGAATATTTAAGTACAATACTTCTTAATTTTTCAATTTCCTTATCTTGTTCTTTTTTATGTTTTAAAAGTTCCTCATCATGCATATCTTTTTGATGTATAAAATCATCATAATTACCATCATAAAAAGTAATTGTTTTGTTTTCTTTATCTAAATACAATATTTTATTTACTATTTTATTTAAAAACTCTATATCATGAGATATAATAAAGACACTACCATTATAATTTCTTAAATAATTTGTTACATAATCTTTAGTTTCTTTATCTAAATGGTTGGTTGGTTCATCAAGTAATATTATATCAGGGTTGGCATATAAAAGTCTTGCAAAAGCTATCTTAGACTTTTGTCCTCCTGATAATTCATTTAATCTTTTATCAAGTATTTCACTTGTTATTTTCATACCATCTATTATTTTTAATAAAGTTGTATCTGCTCCATACCAGTCATAATATTCTAACATTTTTAAAACTTTATCTATTTTTTTATATATTTCATTTTGTTCTTTTTCATTTAAAGTATTATTTAATGACGCATATAATTTTTTATATTCTCTCTCAAGCTTTAAAATAGGTCTACCACTTTGTAAATAATCAAATACTAAAGTATCCATATTAAATACATCATCTTTTATTTCTTGTTTTAAAAGCTGTACTTTTAAGTTATTTTGTATAGAAATCTTACCTTTATCTGGTATTAATTCTTTATTTATAACTTTAAACAAAGTAGATTTACCTGCCCCATTTACCCCAACAACACCTATTTTTTCATTAGGTTTTATATAAAGATTAACATCTTTAAATATTTCTTGCATACCAAATGTAACTGTTAAATTATCAAACTTCATAAAACATCTTTACCTTTCATAATTAAATTAATATAAATACAAAAAAAAAGCAAGTTAATTTTTTTTATTAATTTACTTTTCTTTTATACATATCTAACATTTTTTTATAAATATCTGGTTCTATTATATTAATTGATGCAATAGATGTTTCTAAAGATTTTTTATAATTTCCTTTAAAGAATAGATTTGCTGATGCATCAAGTCCTTTTTCTATATCTTTATCAAGTGGTTTATATCTATTTCCATATACTATAATCATTTCTGCAAGTTTTGCTGTTTTTACCATTTCATTTGTTGTATTTGCAAGTTTAAGTGATAAATCTCTTGCTGTATCAACTCTTATATTTAATGTTTTTATAGTAATTGGTGTCTTTTCAAGTTCTTTTATTATTTCATAAATAGCTTCATTTGCTTCACTTAATTCAACAAAGTAATTATTTGAAATAATTGGTAAGTTATAACTTCTAATACTTGATTTACATTTTTTTAAAAGAGCTGTTATTTCATCTAATTGTTCTCTTGCTCTTTGTTCGTCCTCTTTCATACTTCCAAGTTTACTTAAACAATCATCCAAACTTTCTTCTTCTTTTGTTAATAAAATTGATAAATTTTCTATCTGTTCTCTAAGTACAGAATATGGTTCTCTTTTGTTTTTTAAATCTCCAATTATATTATTATAATCATTATTTATATCAAGCAATGTTTTATTTATAAAATTAAAATCATTTAAATCATCAACTGTTAAGTTATACATACCCTTTATATCTTCTAATTGTTCATATATATCACTTACTATTTTATTTATTTTACCAAGTTTTTCTCTAAAATCTTTACACTCTTCATCAAATACTTTTCTACTTCTTTTTTCAACATCAAAATCATTTAATAAGTTATCTAAATAATCCATAAATGTTTTAACTTCAAACATACTATCTTCCAAATTAAGTATTTTTATTCTATCTATTATTTCTTTTGTTTTATGTTCTATTTGTTCTACATTATGTTCTACATTTAAGTATGATAATGGATAATTTTTAGATAACATACTTATATATGTATCATTTACTTCTTTTATTCTTTCTGGAATTATTTTTTCTGTTAAAAGTAAAAGATCTGGTACTTCTTCAATAACTGTACTTATATGTGCTATCATTTCATCTAATACTTTTACTATAGATATTATTTCTGTATAGTCATTATTTTCCATTATTGTTTCAAAATCAGCGAATTTTTTTTCTATATTTTCAAGTTGTAATTCAATAAATTTATATATTTCTCCATATGCTGATTTATTAGAATTTAATTGTCTTTGTAATTCTCTATATCTACTTTTAAGTTTAGTTACAATAGCTCTATTTCTTTCTTCACTCATAGTAACTTCTCTTATTTCATCAAGTAAGTTATCTGTTGTTGTACGTAATTTAAATATTTCCATTTCTAAATCTTGAATACGTAGTTTAGCCATTTTTATATCGTTATTTTCTAAAAGTCCATCTATTTCAAGTAATATATCTGTAATTTCACTAAATCTTTCTTCTTTAATTACTCTATATCTTTCTTGCCAAGATTTATACTTTTCTTCCATTTTTTCATTTTTTATTATAACTTCTATTTTAGCAAGTTCTATAGGTATAGGAGTTGATGTTATTAAATTTCTTTGTCTTTCAAGCTCTTGTACTTCTTTTTGTAATTTATACTTTTCTCGTTTTTTTAAGATAACAATAAGTATAATAACAAATATAACAAGCATTGCAACTGCTCCTATTATATAAAAATGTTGCTTTTGCATAAATACCACCTTCTTTTTTTACAAATAATTAATTAATCTTTTAACAGTCATTACCAGGTTTATGATCGTCATCTTCATAATCAACCCAGACTCCATTAGTACATTTCATATATTCCCAAGATGATGCTTGATTAGTACTATCACCAACACAAATTGTAGTACTATCAAAACGTTTAATTTCACCTTCAGTTGTGCACTCTACATATGAAACACTATTACTTGTAACAGCATCATTTCCAGCACCATCAGTTATTTTAATAGAATTATCTAGTAATGTAATTGTTGAGGTTTTTCCCTTACTTATTCCAAATATTATAATAGTATACTTTAGTTCAGTTTTACTTTGAGTTACAGCAGTTACTGAACCCACTTTAATTCCCCCGCCATTTACTTCAAAATTGCTTGTTGTAAGAGTTGTAATCTCAAGATTTTCTCCAGTACAAGTAAGAGTATATGTTGCTGTTGCAGGAGAACCAGTTATTGGATTTTTGCTTGGTCCTTCAAAACTACAAATTGGTTTACTTATCTTTCCACTAACTGTAAGAGATGCTGACACAGAATCATTTGGATTGCCACTTTTATCATGAATAGCACCATTATTTAATTTAAATGTTGTTGGATCACTTGCTTTTGTTCCCGTTATCTTAATAACATATTTATAACCACTTTTTGTATCATCTGTTTCATCTATTATACCTTCTCCTTTCAATATTTCTATTGAAACATTAGAATATGTAAATTTTTCTTTATCTATTGTAACCTCATTTATTCCAGCTTCATCCAAACATGTTAAGGTAACGCTTACTGTTTGTGATGCAGAAAGTTTTATATTACTACTATCAAAAGTACAAACTGGTTTTTTAGTATCAGCTCCCATATTTTTCAAATATGTATCAAGTTCTTCTTGAACTTCTTTTGTAAAGTCTTTCTCATTAAAATAACTACCTCTTACAATAGCTAGTAATATAAACATAAAAAGTATTAATAATACAAGTATAGAATATACAACTGTTGTAACTGCAAAACCTTTTTTATTTAGCTTATACATATTATCACTATCCTTATAACAATTATAGCAAAAAAAAAATAAAAAAGATATAAAAAAAATAAATACTTAAAAATAATTGTAAATTTTATAAAATAATGATAATATATATTTATGGAAGGAGAGATTTTGTAATGTACGATTTAGATTATGGTTATGGTAGCATAGATGCTGCATCAAAAACAAGTATAGGAGCTATTGTTTGGGGCATTTTATCTGTTGTAATTGCTATCGTTGGTGGGTTACTTGTTTATTTCTTATTTATTAAGAAAGACTGTAAAACTAACAATAAGTTTGTCAAATGGTTAAAAGAAGTATTACAATTTAAAGTTATGTTCGTTGAAATAATTTTAAAAGTTGTATACTTAATTGCAACTATTTATGTAATACTTTTATCATTTAGTTTCATTGGAACAAGTTTCTTTGTTTTCTTATCAATGTTACTTTTTGGACCTATTGCAATAAGACTTATATTTGAACAACTTTTAATGTTTATCATGGTTTGGAAAAATACAAGTGAAATTGCCAAAAACACAAAAAAATAAGACTAGCTTTTGCTAGACTTATTTTTTTTATTTCCTTTTATTCTTTTATATTTGTGATTTTAATTAATCCGTCAGCTATTTCCTCAAGTGCCCTACCAAGATTTTTCTTAGATACATATTCATCTTCTTTTTTTTGTAAATTGCCAAATTTTGATATTTCATCACTTCTTTTTGCAATTACATGTACTAGGCGGTATTTGGAATCAACTAGGTTTAATAATTTATCAATCGATGGATAAATCATTTGTATCACACTCCCTATAATAAGTGTAAAACACTTAAAAATATTTTACAAGTAATTTGACAATTATTGACAATTATTTTACTAACTTTCTTAAACCTCTTAATATTTCTACCATAGCATAAGTATCTTGACTACAATAAATTTTTAAGTTTTTTCTTATTACTTCTTTTTCTTCTTTTAATACATCTTCATAAGAAATATATGATATATAAGCTTCTGTTCCATTTTTTATTTCTAAATCTTTATATGACATATTTGTAAATAATGGTAAAGTCTTTTTTATAGAGTAACTACCACTTTGTAAATTATTATAATAGTTTACACAAGAGCTTTCTTTAAATCCTAAATCTTTTTCTATTTTGGCATTATTTTTTAAAATATATAAAAGGTCATAACCACAATCTCTAATTGCTAAAAGTTCCTCTTTATAATCAGTAAAAATATTGGCAAGTTCATATAACCTTCCCATTTCAAAAGATACATTTTGTGCCATTAATGTTCCACCTGGTTTTATATGTTCTACTAAAAACTTAACGAGTTCTAATCTTTCATCTTCTAAAGATGAAGCAAGAAAAATATAATTGTCCTTTTCTTTATCACATAAAGAAGGCTCTCTTTCTATATGAAGTGATGCTTCAAAACAAGACTGTGTATAACACCTTTCTCCATAAAATCTTGGTAAGGGAGAGGGAAACGTTTCAAAATCAAGATGATAGATAGGATACTTTATATTATTTAAAAAAGCTTTTATTCTCTCTTTATCTATATATATAGTATTATTATCATAACAATCTCTTTGTATTAAATGATTTTTATTTTTTAAATAAGTTTTTGGTACATCCCCAATAGTTTTATAACCAAGATTTACAAGATCATATTTATTTAAAGTATTACCATTTTCATCTTTAAAACTCCTAAAATTTAAATAATCATAACAAGCATTACTATCTGGAATATCTTTATAACAAATACTTTTAAAAGGACACTCTAAAGTATCACCAAGCATGCAATAAAAAGAAGCCTTAAAAGTTGTATCATAATCTTTATTTAAAAGATTAAATTTTAAGATATCATCTTCCTTTTTTATTATATCTTGATACATCTTTGTTATATCATTTAACTTAATTAAAGTTACTAAATCTTCCCCATTTACAGTATGATAACAATTACCATTTTCATCTTTATAACCATCATATACATAATCATTATTTAAAACTGCTAAATAATAATTAAATTTTAAATTACTACTCTTCTTTTCTATAAAATATCTTTGTACTGAAAGATCATATATATACCTTCCAACATCACTATTTCTATCAAGTAACTTTTCTATCTGTTTATCATAACTTTCTTTTATCTTTAAATTACTACTAACACAAGGACATACTTTATATATAAAATCTTGTTTTACAAATAAAGGAAATTTTATATCACATCTTTCCCCATAATAAAGAGATGTATACTTTTCTTTAGTTGTTGCTTTAACTTCTATTATATTTACTGTATCTTTATTTTTATTATAAACATCTATATAACATATATATTTAATATTATTATCTTTATCATAAAAACTAAAACACTTTTGATTTAAAGTATCTAAACTATATACTGTATCCCCATCAAATTTTGTTAAAACATATTTATATACTTCTTCCTCTACTTGTTTATAGTATTTATTCATAATATTTAAAGCATCTAAACTACTATCTTTATTTAATAATTCTTTTGCTTCATTATTTAATTCTTCTATTTTATATTCTTCATATGTTATATCAGTTTTTAAATCATTACCATTAAGATATAAATATCTATTACATCTTGTATAATTTATAAAGTTTGTCTTTGTTATAATCATATACTACCTCAAATTAAATACTTTTCTTATTTCTTTATATAATTCTTCTGTTTCATAAATAAATGGATATTTATTAACTAAACATATTAAATATGTTGCACTTAAAAATTCTTTTGGAAATAAAAGTGCTATATTATATAATTCTTTTTTTATTTTATTTATTTCTTCATTTTTATATTTATTATATATATAACTTATTAAAAATTTACCAGTTAAGTTCTTATTTATTTTTATATATGATAATTCATCTATATTTCTAATTAATTTTTTATTATATATATTTATATTATATATTTTAGATGTATCAAGTTCAAATATTTGCCCTAAGTACTCTATAACTTCATTTACTTCTTGATTTATATTCTTTTTATTTGTTATAGAATTAAACAATTTTTTATATTTTGATACTTTAAATATTTCAAGTACTGACTTATTATTCATAAGTACATCTTTTATAAGTGAAAGATAAGAATTTTCTATATTTTTATAATTTCTTTCTAAATCTCCTTGTTTAAATGTATATATATTCCCATCTAACTTTTTAAATGTTTTCATTGTATCATTATAACCAAGCCTCATATTTCTTAAGGCATATTCTTTACTAAATGATAATGTAAAAAGTTTAGCATCTTTTAATTTTATATAAGTTACATTAACATCTTTATTTTTAACTTGTTTACTTAAACCTATTGCACTTAAGTTTACTGCAACAACCTCATCTGCCCCCATATCTATTGCAAGATTTATTGGTAAATTATCATAAAATCCACCATCTATAAAACTTTCTCCATCAATATCTTTTTTAGCAATAAAAGGATAACATATACAAGAAGCACTTATATAATCAACAAGTTTACCATATGGTATTTCTGCCTTAGTTAACATACGTGGTTTTTTATGAGTTAAAGAAACTGTTATAAGACCATAATCTATTTTTGATGATCTAAGTTTTCTTTCATCAATTAAATTATTTAAATAACCCGTTGCTTTATCAAAACTCATACCACCTTTTGTAACTATTTCTTTGAGTAAACCCTTATAATCTAAATCTTTTATATCTCCCCCAATATCAAAATCAAAAAGATCTGTTGTCTTAATTGTTTTCCACATTCTTTTAGCAAGATTATATTTGCCAAGTACATAAAGTGCCCCATTAATAGATCCTATTGAAGCACCACATACTATATCAAATTTCATATGTAATTTATTTAGTGCCTTCCATACTCCTATTTCATATGAACCTTTAGCACCACCGCCACCAAAAACTAATGCTTTCTTCATTTTTATTAATCACCCTATTACCATTGTAACACATAAATAATTAAAATAAAAAAAATAATTACCTATTTTTAGATAATTATAGATAATTATTAATTTTTATATTAATACAATGAGATGCTAATCTATTGTTACAACTAGGAATGTATCTTTTGTTTGAAACCCCCAACCATAAATTGCCCTGTCAAATATTGATGCATCAAGTCCACCATGAGAACCTCCTCTTTCGAACCAGGAATTTTGAATATAAGAAGATTCTAATCCAGTAATAAATTCATCTCCGCAAAAATTACCATTACATGCCTTAAATATACCATCAAATGTATAATAATCAATATACTTATTATTTTCATTTATTTCATTGAAATTTTTCAAGACATTTTCAGTAAATCCAGAACCTGCATCACTCATATTATTCTTAGATGATGTATATTTTGCCATAACATAAGTAAGTTGCCCTCCTACCATATCATATATACCATATACACTATTTGTTGTTGAGGCTCTAACACCTTTTCCAGTTTCTTTTACATCACTTATTGTTCCATCATAATTCATCTTATAATCATTATATGTATAATATCCATAGGTGAAATTCGGTCTTATAACATCTGTTTCCCCAGGGAACTGGTCTTTATTACTTTTTATTGAACCTGCATGCCCTCCAGCACTTTTGCCAGTATAATCACCAGAATTATTTGGATAAATAACAATACAATTTATATCAGTACATCTATTATTTGTATATTTACTATATGAAAGCATAGCTATAGCTCCCCAGTCTATGTCCTTTATCATATGTACGTCAACTTCATCTGTAAAACCATGCGGATTACCTGCTCTTTGCATACTTTTTACATTAAAAAAATCTCGTGATACATTTGCTGTCATAAATTTTACATTTGGTAAAACTCTTAAACTATCTGCTGAAGAACAGTCTGTTGTAGTACATGTTGGAGAGGTTGTAACACTATTATCAAGTCCAACTGCAAACTTTGATACCCAAATGCCTGATAAGTTTTGATTACCAAATGTAAACGCTGAATGTATTTTATAACTTTGTTGACTTGGAGTTGTTTGACTTTTTAAGATAAAATTTAATGGTACTGGTCCTTGTTTGGAAAGTGC